>NZ_CP047593.1:0-323556 GCF_009905215.1 Tichowtungia aerotolerans
TTCTGCTGGGCCGGAGGCTCAAAACTGTCGATTCCTGAAATCAAAGGATCTGTTTCTCAACTGCGTGACGGAAGGATCACAGTTCAGCCCGACCTGTCACTGCCAAATTATCCGAACGTGTTTGCCGCCGGCGACAGCGCCGCAATCATGCAACATGGGCAGCCCCTCCGAAAAGCAATCAACTTTGCATGGTACAGCGGCGCCCGAGCCGGAAAAAACATCGCATCCTGCCTAAAGAAACGTCCAACAAAACCGTTTAAACCAATCGATCTCGGATGGGTTATCCCGCTTCACACCCAAAGCACCGGAAAGCTGTTTTCCCTCCTTCCCGTCCATGGACGCCCAGGCCTGAGATTGCATTACTTCATGTGCGGACTGCGCAACTTCAACATCGTCAACTTCATTGGATTCACCAAAATCAGCCTGAAGCTGTTTAAAAAGGAGAGATCAACATGAACATAAAAAGCATTCTGTTCGGAACATCGCTCGATTCCAACCCGGGAACTGTAATTCTACGGGTTCTCATTGGCGCAGCACTGATGACTCACGGTTTCCCTAAAATGTTTGGAGGATTATCCGGTTTCACCGAATTTGTTGCCAGCCTTGGTGTGCCGGCTCCGCAGGTGATGGCATTTCTGGCAGCATTTGCGGAAAGCTTTGGCTCCCTGCTGCTTCTAATCGGATTGATGACCCGTCCCGCAGCATTCCTGATCGCCTGCACAATGGCCGTCGCAGCAATCGGCGCCCACGGCGCCGACGGATTCGCGAAACAGGAACTGGCTTGGCTTTATTTTGTCCCGGCCCTTTTCTTTCTGTTAAAGGGTGCAGGAAAATGGTCGCTGGACGCCCTGATCTCCCGCAAATGAATACCTCAAACTCATTCTCAATCTGGTGGAGATCTCTGAGGGCATACTCCCTGCCCATGACCATGCTGCCGATTCTCTGCGCCTTCCTGTACGCACGGGCCCTGGGATACACAGTTCTATGGGGCCTGTTCCCAGTCATGCTGCTCTGCGGAGTCCTGCTGCATGCCGGCACAAACCTTCTGAATGACCACTATGATTATACCCTTGGCTTCGACACCGACGAAGCCAGCGGAGCAAGCGGACTGCTTCAGGAAAAACTCGTTCCGGAAAATTATATGCTGTTTTACGGTCGACTCTACCTGGTATTGGGTTGTCTCTTCGGGCTGCCCCTCATTCGCCTGCGCGGGCTTCCCATGCTCCTTCTAGGCATTCTTGCGATATGCGGAGCCTACTTCTACTCTCACCCGAAGGGATACAAATACAAAGGAATCGGCGAACCAGCTGTCTTCCTGCTGATGGGGCCCCTGCTCTTTACCGCATCCATCTACGCCGCATGCGGAACCTGTCCGCAATATTCTTTTATTCCGGCCTGCGCATTCGGATGCCTGGTCACCGCCGTATTGCTCATCAACAACATGCGAGATGAACAAATGGACCGCAACGCCGGATTCATAACGATGCCGATGCGGCTGGGTCCCTCCGGCAGCCGCAACCTCTACTCATTGCTGCTCGCCGGTGCCGAGATTATTCCGCTCCTGCTCCTGTTCACCGGACTCCTGCAATGGCCGGTTCTTCTCCCACTGCTCAGCCTCCCGCCGGCAATACGACTGGGACGGATGGTCCAAACAGCTCGTCGGCCTTCCATAGACCTGAAAACCGGCCCTCAGCAAACGGCTCAGGTTTATATGATATACGGCAGCCTGATGGCCGTCGGGCTGGCTCTTTGCCGCTAAAAGATCCTGAATCAGGAAAGCAGGTCCGGACGGCGATCCCCCGTACGTTTCTCGGCCTGACCCCGACGCCATTCTGCAATAGATCCATGATCACCAGACAGCAGTTCTTGCGGAACTTTCATTCCCCGAAAATCGGCGGGACGGGTGTATTGAGGGCCCTCCAGCAGCGGCTCTGAAAAGGACTCCGACTCCGTGGCCCCCTCTCCCCCCAGCACATCCGGGCGAAGCCGGACCACCGCATCAATAACAACCGCGGCAGAAAGCACGCCGTTGGTCAGCACATAATCTCCGATCGAAATCTCTTCGTCGACCAGTACCTCGCGCACACGTTCATCAACCCCCTCGTAATGTCCGCAAATAAAAATCAGATGCTCCTCTTTGGAAAGAGCCTGCGCGCGCGCCTGCTTAAACGGCGCCCCCTGGGGACACATTAGAATGACTCGGCAGTTTTCGGTGCGCAACGATTCAACCGCCTTAAAAATCGGCTCCGGCTTCATCACCATACCGGGACCGCCGCCGAAGGGACGATCGTCCGTTTTGCGATGCTTGTCTTCGGCAAAATCACGCAGATTGACGAGGTTAAATTCAACATGACCTGCCTCCGCCGCACGCTTCATCATGCTCTGGCCAAGAAACCCTTCGAGCATTTCCGGAAAAATAGTGATGACATCAATTCTCATAACAAAAAAAGCGGCCTTTCGGCCGCTTTTATACCACAGAGTGGCTGCTTATTCCACCACTTCGAGCATTGCCCGGCGGCCCTCACGTGCAGCGATCGCTCCGAGGAGAGTCCGCATTGCACCGACGGTTTTTCCGCTGCGCCCGATCACTTTACCAATATCTTTGGTGTGACAGCGCAGTTCATAAACAACGCTTTTATCACCTTTGATTTCGGTAATCTTGACGTGGCGAGGATGGTCCACAAGTGCGGTGACCATCTGCTTAACCAGTTTTTTCATAATCAGGACTCCTGTTTTTCAGGAGCTTCCTCTGCTGCGACCTCTTCGGCAGCAGCGTCGGCAGACTCCTCAGCAGGAGCTTCTTCAGCAACCGGCTCCGGTTTTTCAACAGTTTCCGGAACAGCTTCGATCAAAGCCTGAGTGTCAACCTGCTTTTCTTCCGGAGCAGAACCCGGTTCCACACCTTCGCCGGCGCGGGCTTTTTTGATCAGGCTTTTAGCGGTGGCAGACATCTGCGCGCCGGTTCCGAGCCAGTGGTCAACACGATCAACCTTAACGCTGAAATTTTTATCAGCCTGTTTGGGGTCATACCAGCCCAGCACTTCGAGGTAACGGCCGGTGGTTGCAAAACGCGAGTCAGCAACAACCAGACGATAGAAGGGGTTGTTGCGGGCGCCCATGCGACGTAAACGAATTTTTGTAGCCATAGTTTTTGTTTCTCCAGTCCAGATTTGCAGGCCTACACCTGCCGAAAGGGTGCACTATTTATAGGTTTTCCACCCCCGCATCAACCTTTTTGTTCTCTTTTTCGGATAACCGGATTTCCAAGGTCCGAAAAAAAGCAGTATTCTGCCCCCCCAATGTTACAAAGAACAATACTCCACGTGGATATGGACGCCTTCTTCGCGGCGATCGAACAGCACGACCGTCCGGAGCTCAAAGGGCTTCCGGTTGTCGTCGGCTCTCCGCGCGACCGGCGCGGCGTGGTTTCCACCTGTTCCTATGAGGCGCGCAAATACGGCATCCACTCTGCCATGCCTTCTCGCACCGCCGCACAGCGCTGCCCGCAGGCCGTTTTCCTGCCGGTGCGCATGGCACGCTACCAGGAAGTGTCCCGCCAGATCATGCAGGTTTTCGAAAACTTCACCCCGTACGTCCAACCCCTTTCGTGCGACGAAGCCTTCCTCGATGTCACCGGCGCCATCCGTCTCTTTGGCGACGGACCGACAATCGCAAAAAAAATCAAAGCTGCCATTCTGGAGCAAACCGGCCTCACCTGCTCCATCGGCGTCGCCCCGAACCCCTTTCTCGCAAAAATCGCCAGCGACATGAATAAACCCGACGGGCTCACCGTCGTCCCCTTCTCCGAAAAACTCATTCCAGCCTTTCTGGCCCCTCTGCCAATCAAACGCATGTGGGGCGCAGGCGGAAAAACACAGGCCATTCTAAAATCACACAACATCCACACCATCGGCGATCTGCAGAAAACGGATCCGCAGCAGCTCGCCAAATGGATCGGCGAAAACGCCGCGTCCTCTTTCCGCCGCCGCGCCTTCGGCATCGATGAACGCCCTATCGAAACCGACACCGAAGAAAAAAGCATCTCCAACGAAATCACCTTCCCGGAAGACACCGCCAACGCCGACCAGATTGAACAGTGTCTGCTCGATCTGGCTGATAAAGTCGGCCGCCGCCTGCGCAAGGCCGGTTATTACGCCGCCACAGCCCAGATCAAAGTTCGCTGGAAGGATTTTTCCACCATCACCCGCCAGCGGCGGCTCGACCCCGTCTGCTGCGACGACATCACCCTGCGTGAAACCGCCATGGAACTTCTGAAAAAAGAAGGGCTGCACTCCCCTGTGCGCCTGATCGGCTTCGGCGTAAGCGGCCTGCGCGAAACCGCGGACTCCCCGCAGCTCGACCTTTTCCAAAGCCCGGAAAAACAAACCTCTAAAAAACGAGAAGCGCTCAGCCGCGCCGTCGACGCCGTCCGCAGCAAATTTGGAACAAACAGCCTTCGCCGCGGCTCATCGATTGAAAGCAGAAAGCTTGATCCTTGAAACAAGGGTAAAGCGGTGTACCTTTAATGCCATGCAAAAACGAACACTTGGGAAAACAGGCGCAGAACTCTCCGTCATCGGCTTTGGCGGCATCGTCGTTACAAATGTCTCCCCCGCCGAAGCCGACCGATATGTTGGAGAGGCAATCGATCGCGGAATCAACTACTTTGACGTCGCTCCGCAATACGGCAATGCCGAAGAGCGGCTCGGCCCTGCGCTCAAACCGTATCGGGATGAGGTTTTTCTGGCCTGCAAAACCGAAAAACGAGATGCAGCCGGAGCCCGGAGTGCGCTGGAAAACTCACTCAAACTTCTCAAAACCGACTATTTTGATCTCTATCAGTTTCACGGGGTTCCATCCGTTGAAGATGCAGAGCAGATTCTCGCACCCGGCGGCGCACTCGAAACCGCACTGAAAGCACAGAAAGAAGGGCTGATCCGTCACATCGGCTTTTCCGCTCACTCTCAGGAAGCCGCCCTGCTTTTGCTCAATTCCTTTGATTTCACGAGCGTGCTGTTCCCGGTCAACTTCCGCTGCTGGATCGACGGCGGCTTCGGCCCGAAGCTCATCCAGAAAGCCCGGGAAAAAGAGGTCGGCATTCTCGCACTCAAAGCTCTGGCCAACCGACCGCTTGAGGAGGGAGAACAAAAGAAATGGACGAAGTGCTGGTATGTTCCGATCGACACACTGGACGAAGCCATCCCGGCATTGGGATTTACACTGTCCCTGCCGGTCACAGCGGCGGTTGCGCCGGGACATATTGAACTGCTCCGGCTGGCGTGCGATGCACTGGACGCGCTGGGGGAACCACCTTGGGACACAGCGCCGTCTACAGACGACAGCAAGCCGATCTTCTCAGCCGAATAAGTTTCATTTAAACGACGCAGCACGTTGCAGCACCTCCATCAATGAACAGTAACTTTCATCTTCCTCTGTGCTGCCCCGTCTGCGCCGAACCATTGCAACAGGACAAGCGAACCTTTCGCTGTTCCAGCAACCACTGCTTTGACACAGCTAAAGAAGGATACCTGAACCTGCTGCTCAGTCATCAGCGCCGATCCGCTGATCCCGGCGACGGCAAAATGATGATCCAGGCGCGCAGACGTTTTTTCGAATCTGGAGCCTACAATCCGCTCATCGGTCTGATTCATCAAAACACCTCCTTCGGAACGATTCTTGATGCAGGTTGCGGAGAAGGCGCCCTTTCCGGAAATCTCCCCGGAACGGTCATTGGAATGGACATTTCCAAAGAAGCCGTGCGCGCGGCCGCCAAACGCTATAAACCGGCGACGTGGATTGTTGCCAATACGATGCGACCGCTCCCCTTCGCGGACCAGTCGTTCGACACCATTCTAAGCGTACTGGCGCCCCGCAACATCGACGAATTTGCCCGCATTCTGAAATCCGATGGGCAACTGCTGATTGGCGTCCCCGGCCCGAACCATTTAATCGAACTGCGGTCTCAACTGAACATTGGAACCGCCGGTTTCGAAGAGAAGGCAGATGAAGCTGCAGGCAAATGCGCGCCCCAATTCAAGGAAACCGACCGAACGCCTTTGACCTATCAAATGCAGCTCAACCGGCAACAGATCAATGACCTGATTCAGATGACTCCCATCTTCTGGAATTCGGGCCCAGAGGCGAAAGAGCACATCGGTCAGCTGAATGAGCTGAACATCACCGTCAGCTTTGTGCTTTTAACCCTGCGACAATCCGATCCAGGCCAGACAGGTCTTTAACGATCCGAACCTGCTCGAACCCGGCGTTTTCCAAACATTGGAAAACCGCTTCGCCCTGATCATATCCGATTTCCAGGAAAATCCCTCCGCCCGGCTTCAGAACCCGCATGGCCTGCCCGGACAGCGGACGAATCAGGTCCAGCCCGTCTTCTCCTCCATCAAGCGCCAGCATCGGCTCATAATCCTTCACCGACGCATCCAGCGTTTTACAGACATTGGAAAGAATGTACGGAGGATTCGAAACCACCACGTCAAAACATCCGGCATCAAACCCGTCGAGCAGATTGTTTTCCAAACATTGGAAACGGTCTGCCGGGCCGAGACGTTCCGCGTTCTCTTTAGTCAGCGCCAGCGCATCCGGCGAAATATCAATTGCGGTCACCTCAGCATCCGGCAGTTCATGCGCCAGCGCAAGACCGATGCAACCGGTTCCGGCGCAGACATCGACTATTCGTACAGAGCCTGGACTTTGAACCGCAAACTTCAGGACTTCCTCAACCAGAAGCTCTGTCTCCGGACGGGGAATAAGTGCACGACGATCACATCGTATTTCCAACCCTCGGAAATCGACGTGACCGATAATGTACTGGATCGGCTCGCCCTGCTCCGCGCGGACGATCAGAGGATCCAGCTTCGCCGCCTGTTCCAGCGACATCTCCCCAAAATAAATCTCGAGCGGTTTGCAGCCGAGCACATGCGCAGCCAGTTCTTCAACGGCCCGCTTCGGGTTGCCGCTGCCCGCTGCCGCCAGCCTTAACTCCAGACTCTTGAAATCTATTTTCACAATACCTCAACCACCTGAACCGTTTCACCGATCAGCACCAGCGCCGCCGAAACCGCGTCGCCCGGATGCATTTTTCCAACCGCCTCTTTGTAGGCCGCCAGCTGCGGGCCGTAGGTTTCCAGCGCATGTTCCGGTGTATCGTTTGAAAATTTATAATCGAGAATTTTCCAGGCATTGGAAAACTGCGCCAGCAGATCGATCGATCCATCGAGAATTAAATCGTCACGCTTCAGCACAAAGGGATGCTCTGCAAACAGCGCTTCGCCCCCCGCCGTTTCTTTTTCCAACACCTCCCGAACCGCTTCCAGTTTATCAACCAGCTCTTTCGACTGCTCAAAACCATTCCCAAACAGCTCCACCAATTCAACAACATCACCAACCCACCGATTCTTTGCCAACTCTTCCAGCACAGCATGACCGATGGTTCCGAACGCCCGTCGGTCGCCGGATGGCGTCAGGCTTTGACCGGTAGGCTTGAGATGTTCAACCAGAGCCGTTACGGGTTTCCGATCAAACCCTTTCGGGATTTCCAAGGGCTGAAAAACGACTTCATCTTTCGAATTTCGAGCTTCAAGCTTCCTCGTCTCACACTCCGGAATTTCTGCATAGCTCAATCGTTTCAAAACCGACGAATCAGCACTTTCCAGAAACTTTTCCGACAGCTTCATCCAGCCCGCCACCCGGGACGTCCCTGCGCCGGACAAAACGACCAGATCGCGCGCGCGGGTCATCGCAACGTAAAAAACGTTAACCGACTCTTTCTCGCGAACGGCTTTATCATCGGCGCGCGCGGCATTCCATCCGGGACTCTTTACATCGCCACCGTCAATCCCGCCCAGTTTCAGCTCCAGCGTACTGTCTTTGGAAAACAGAGCGAAGCCTTTGTCGGTCTGCTCGCCGAAACTGATGTCCGGCACAAAACAGATCCGTTTAGTCAGCCCCTTGGCTCCGTGAACCGTCATGATCGTCACGGCGTTCTGCTGCGGATCGGGCAGAAGTGCTTCGGCAGCTCCGCTCTTCGGCGGTTCTTTAATCGCCCGCTCAAACCGCCGCACCACATCTCCGAGAAGAACCTGCCCGCCGCGCTCGATCGCGCGCAGCCAGTCGAGCGCCTTTTTAAAATTGGCCAGCATCTGCTCCCCGCCGGTCTGCCCGGCCAGATAAGCATCGAATGCTGTTTCCCGCACAACTTCCCGGACCAGTTGCGAAGCCAGCTTGCTGCCGGACTGTTCGCGATAGCGCAACAGCAGCTTTGCCCGTTCGGTTTCAAAAAACTGAGTTCTGAGAACTGCGCGATCGAAGGTTTTCCCATCCCAGCCGAGCTGAACGATTTCGTCATCAGGCAGATTCATAAACGGCGAACGCAGAAAGCCGACCAGTGCCAAATCATTCTGTGGCTGCGTAACGGCCTGCAGGAACAGGAGCAGGTCGCGCACTTCCTGCTGCTCAAACAACGCCCGGCCTTTCCCTCCACTGGTGGAAGGAACTCCTGCATCGCGCAGTGCCTTTTCCAGTGCGGCCTGATGCGTCGACCGCTTCAGCAGAATCAGAATATCGCTGTATCGGACCGGAGTTCCTTCCGAAAATTCGCGTCCATCATGACCAAACGCCGGTCGCCATTCTTCACCGCCATTAACCAGCAATTGGATGCGCCGCGCAACCGCAGCCATTTCATCGTCGCTGCCCTGTTCCTCATCGTCCGCAGCCAAAAATTCGACGCACGGCTTTTCGTCCTGCAAAGTGCCCAGCGGTTCCAGCGCATCGTAGGATGCGTAAAGTCCTTCAAACAGCTCATTGACCGCATCGATCACCCGGTCTTTGCTGCGATAGCTTTTTTTGAGCGGAACGGTTGCGTACTCCCCGCGCTGCGCCATCCAGCTTTCCAGATCCGGCATCACATCCGGGTCGGCGCTGCGCCATGCATAAATCGACTGCTTCCGGTCGCCGCAAATCACCAGATTCGAGTCTGCACGCCACAATGCTTCAATGACTTCACACTGCACGCGAGACGTATCCTGAACTTCATCGACAATAATCCATTCAAAGTCCGGAGCCTCAACCCGATTGCTTTTCAGAAGGTCGCGAACCATCAGCAGCTGATCGCCGAAGTCGACAGCGTCCCGCGCACGCTTGGCCGCCGCAAAACTGTTGGCACAGCGCCCCAGACAGCGGGCAAACGACTGAAAGTTTCCAAAATTATCTGCATACTGCGATTCCGTCTGATAGCGGTCTTTGAGTTCAAAAAGCTCATCGGACAAATGCTTTACCGCCTTGATCCGACCAAACTTTTTCAAACCGTCCAATCCGTGGGGGAAATTGGCCAGACATTGTTTCAGAGCATCCACCGCATCCAGCACCGTTTTCTGAGACAAACCTGACGCTGTCAATTCATCATAGATCTTTTGGAAATCGGCGATCCCAATGGTTTCCGCCGGAACCGGGAGCATCGCTTCGGCACTTGATAAATCCAGTCCGCGCGAGTCGGCTTTTTCGAGCAGCATGCGAATCGTGCCGATCACGCTGTATTCACTGCCGCCGAGCACGGAAACGCCATTGCAGAAAGCCCGAAAATCGGCGTCGGTTTCCAAGGCCTGGAAAATTTCAGCTGTAAGGACTTGATCGAGCAGCTCGTCGCGCTCTTCATCTTCCAGGGTTTGGAAAACCGGCGACAGGCCCAGTTCCAACGCATGCTCTCGAAGCAGTCCGGCACAAAAAGCGTGGATCGTTGAAATGTTTGCGGCCGGCAGATGCCGCAACACACTGCGGGCGAGATCCGACTGATCGACATCAGCCGACTCTTCCGCCGCAATCATTTTTGCCGCGACCCGTTCACGCAGCTCGGCGGCGGCGTTGTCGGTAAAAGTCATCAGCAGGATTTTTTCCGGCGGAACCGGCGAACGGTTTTCCGGAAGATGAGGATGATCTCCGCCCAGCACCAATGCGCCATAGAGCTCGGTAACCTGCCAGGTCTTTCCCGTTCCCGCCGATGCATTGAAAATCATATTCATTCCGCGCAGTATGCCGAGAAACGGGCAGAATTAAAACCAATGACACAAAAAAAGCGGAACGACTCACAAAACAACAAAACAACAAAACAACGAAGGGGTGTATCGCTTGATCATAATAAGTAACCCTCCGAATTATGTTTATTTGTCGCCAAGCACCCCGATATGGGGAGTAAACCGATAAAAAGAAACTAAATTTAATACAAATATATTGTAAATCTTGCTCTCAAGGAGGTTTTGAGTAGTGTATGCGGAGAAAAAGCGTATACGCATAATTAATATGTTGTGCACACAAAAGGATGAAATATGGAAAAGGATTTTTATACCTCAGAAGTTGATCCTGTGATTTTGAAACAACGCGGAGATTACATCTCCGAGAGATGGACTCAATTACACGAGGTCTCAACCAAAGCTGCGGATGAAACCAAAAAATTTCTATTCATAGTCAATGCTGGCGGCGCTGTAGCAGTCCTAAGTTTTATTGGAGTAAATGAAACATCCGATATAGCACTGGGAGCAAAATCGGCATTGATACTTTTTTGTTTAGGAGTCGTTTCCGTAGGTATATTGCATGCTCGGATAACTCACCGACTCTATGATTTGTTTACTGATTGGAGAGAGAATTGCTCCAAGTATTGGAATCAAGAAATTGGATACACCCAGCTGACAACAGAAGATGAGAAGAAAACAGATTCAGATAAATGTGAATTTGTTATTGGATATATTTCTGCAGCGTTTTTTCTCGCAGGCTTGATAGTCGGTGGAGTCACGTTGCTAAACTAAATAAGGAGCGTAATCATGGGCAATCCAACACCACCAAAAGGGCCTTCTCATGGAGATAAAAGTAGTGTCCCAAACAGGCCGCCACCGCCCCCACCACCGCCGCCGCCACAAAAAAAGTAGCACAACAATCGGTGACCTGCCCCCGTCGATTGGACCACTGAGCCTCTAAAATACGGCTTCTAATAGTTGCTGTGTTCTCTGGGTTCCCTCCCTCCTCCGGAGGAGGGAGGGAAGCGCGGACGCCTCCATCCACGCACCTATATATTCCGTCGGAGTCTTGTTATCAAGCGACTTATGCGGTCGCTGCTCATTGTAATCTTTTTTCCATGCTGCGAGTTTATCACGGGCATCGTCCACTCCGAAGAAAAGCTCCACATTCAAACATTCATCCCTCAACTTTCCGTTGAAGCTTTCGATGTATCCATTTTCGGTCGGCTTACCCGGTCGGATAAACTCCATGGCGACCTCATGATGATATGTCCAGGCATCCATCGACCTGGAGTAAAACTCGCTTCCGTTGTCCACACGAATGCTTTTGGGATAACCGCGTTGATTAGCCACTCCGTTCAGACAAGACGCGACCTTTTCACCGGTGATGGATCGGTCAGCATATAGCGCCAGGCATTCCCGACTAAAGTTATCGACTACCGTCAGTATCCTGAAGTGACGCCCGTCCTCGGTGCGATCCATCACAAAGTCCATACTCCATTGCTCGTTGGGCCCGGCAGCCTGCTCAAGAGGAACACGAGGCCGGTTCGCCAACTTTTTACGGGGTTTCGTGCGAACGGCAAGGTTTTCCTCCATGTAGACCCGATAGACTCTTTTGTGATTAATCTCCCATCCTTCCCGGCGCAACAGAACATGAATGCGCCGGTAACCGAACCGGACACGTTTAGCGGCCAGTTCCTTAATCCGCAGACGAAGCGCCTCATCGTCCCGAGGCTTCGCTTTGTAGAAAAAGGTGGTCCGGCTTAACTCAAAAAGCCCGCACGCCCGGCGGCCCGAGAGTCCGTATGCATCACATGCCCCCTCGGCCAGTTCGCGCTTCCGTGCAGGCTTCAGAGCTTTTTTGCAATGACCTCCTGCAAGATGTGCTTGTCCAGACTCAGGTCGGCTACGAGCTGCTTCAACTTGCGGTTTTCATCACGTAACATGCGTAACTCCCGCACCTCGCTTACTCCAAGCCCCTTGTACTTCTTGCGCCAGTTGTAAAACGTGGCCTCACTGACTCCCATCGACCGGCATAGTTCGGCTATCTTCTCGCCGTTCTCCGCCTGCTTCAGGGCATATACGATCTGTTCCTCTGTGTATCTCTTCCGCTTCATTCGTCCTCCTTATCATGAGGTTAAACGAAGCCGAATCCTAAAGTATCAACTGGTCCAGTTTTCGGGGTGAACGTCATCGGTTTCACTCTATCGCCGCCTCCGGCGGCTCAGAGTGAGCCGTGACGTTCATATGGCTGAAGCTTTGTCAACAAGGCAAAAAAAGTTCAGACCCACATTTCCCAATGTTTGGGAAAGGGTCTTCCGATCGTTCCCGGGGCCGGAAGAGCGCACGCAGGGTGAGCGGTTGTTTCCGCATGCAGGGTATGCTCATATCCGTGGACTGGGTACCACATTTTCTTTGATCACCGCGGCCTTGTTCTTTGTCTGGGTGGCGAGCACTCACCGTTGCCCCGTCAGGCATTCATGGCTTAGCTCATAACGTTCATCAAGTACCGGCCTCTGCAACTCTCGTTTCCGTACCCCCGGGTTCGATTCTGGAAAAAGTTTTATCCGACGATCTTCGCCAGATCCCAAATATATGAGGAGAGTTCACGGGCAACGGCAACCCGGATTTTGTTCGGGTGCATTCCCCGGAAGATCAGTTTATTCCAGCGTTTGTTTAATCGATTCTGGGCATGCCAGCTGATGATTTTCACCTCCCGAGAAAGCCCTTCCTGACGCACGGAGAGTCCTTTGGCTATTTTGGGCGGCTTTCGATAATGCTCGGCTGATTCAACCAGCATCCAACGCGCGTGAGAGTTGCCGCACTTGGTAATGGAGCCCTGTCGTCTTCGGCCACCGGAGGAGTCCTCCGATGGAACCAGCCCGAGATAGGCCATTAGCTGTTTGGGATGTTCGAATCGACCAAAGTGTCCGATTTCGCTGACGATCACCATCGCCGCTGTTCGTTTAAAACCCTTGAACCCCATTAGAGCTTCGACCAGTGGCTTGCGAGACCAGGTCTGTAAAAGGGCTTCCATCTGCCCGTCAATGCGTTCGACCTGTTTGACTGCAAAATCGATCCGTTGAAGATACTCTTCCAGAACCACTTTTTGCGCTGGATCGGCCAGTACAAGTTCCCGCAGGTAACGCATGTGCGGCTCGCCCCAATGAGCTTTCCCTTTGTAGCGGTATCCATTCCGAAGCAAAAAGGAGAGCAGCTGTTTCTTCGTCCGGGCCATGGAGTTGACCGCATCGGTTCGTCCCCGGCATACATCGCGGATCACCTCGTCTTCGACGGAAGGAATATGAATGCCTTCCAACTCGCCGGCACGATAGAGCCGTGCGAGCTTGCGGGCGTCGCGTCGGTCCGTCTTGACCCGATCGCCGGACTGCGTCGGAATCTTCGACGGCGCAACCACAATGCACTCAAACCCCAGTTTAATAAGACGTCTTGCCAGTACGAACCCTGTCGGTCCCGCCTCGTAGCACAGCGCCATATCCTCCTTCGCCAGCTCATACTTTTTCATGATCCGCCGCAGCACTGCCTCAAACGCTTTCAAATCAGCCGTCGTCTTCCCATACATCTCCGGCGCTTCCGTACCCGAAAAGGCTAACGCAAGAACATTTGATTCTTTGTGCGCATCGATTCCTATGTATAGGTAGTGTCCAGAATCTTTCGCACTTTCGTTTTGGAGTTCTCCATAAATTCTGTTGTTCGGGGCGGCCTCTGGGCTTCGGGCCAACGAGAATGGGTCATATAACTCGTCGGAGTTGGGTCGAAGCCCGAGGCCGCCTATGCGGCATTCTTCTTGAGTTGTTCCAGTTCGTAGAGTCGGGTCATGTTCAGGTAGCGGCGCGTCCCCCATTTGGTGCCTGCGATGTGGCGTAGACGAGCTGCGACCAGCATCAGCGCGGACTGTCCGTCAGGAAAGCTGCCGACTACGCGGGTACGTCGCCGGATCTCGCGCATAATCCGCTCCAACGGATTGTTGGTGCGGATGCGCCGCCAATGCTCCTCGGGATAGCTCATATAGCTCAGTGTTTCGTCTACGGTTCGTTGCACGTGATCGGCCGCTTTGTTCAGCTTCATGCCTTTTAGCTTTTCTACGACTGCCTGAGCCTTTTCCAAGGCCGCTTCGCGGTCTTCCTGGGCATGAATTGCTTTGAGCATGGCAGCGACTGCTTTGACTTTCTGGCGCGGTACATTCTGGAAGATGTTGCGGTACCAGTGAACCACGCAACGTTGCCAGTCGGCGGATGGATAAACCTCGGCGACCGATTCCACCAACCCAAGGCATTTATCGCTGACGATCAAGCGAACCCCTTTGAGCCCCCGCTCCTTCAGATCGCGCAAGAATGCTTGCCATCCGGCCTTGTCTTCCTTCTCGCCTTCGGCGGCACCAAGAATCTCTCGATAGCCTTCCGCATTGACTCCAATAGCGACCAGAACCGATACGTTCTTCACTTCGCCGCCCCAGCTGCGCTTCAGGCAGATCCCGTCGAGATAGACGTACGGATACTCGCCATCAATCGGGCGTGTCCGCCACTTCTCGATGCGTTCATAAACTTTTTGGTTCAGGTTACTGACCGTTCCCGGGCTGACTCGCGTGCCCCACAGTGCCTGCGTAATATCTTCAACACGGCGAACCGACACCCCGGCCAGATACATCTCCATCAACGCTTCTTCGACGGAGCTTTCACGACGACGATAGCGTTCAATGATCTGTGTCTCAAAGGGAATGCTGCGAAGCTTGGGTACTTTGAGCTTCACACTGCCGGCTTGTGTCTCCAGTCCACGCTCGTAATGGCCCGCACGAGAATCCACCCGATCCGGGCTTCGCTCATAGCGTTTTGCTCCGCACAGGGTATCCGCTTCGGCATCCAGCAGGCCGTTGAGCGTCTCCTCAACGGAGCCTCTCACCAGCTCCTGCAGATGTCCCCGCACAGCCGAGTCGTCAATTTCGATGATCTTTTTCGTGGTATCTTCCGTCGTCTTTTGGTCTCTATCCATTTGGTTCTCCTTGTGTTTGCTGACACACGGCTGGTTTTACCAGCCGGGAGAACCCCAATTCAAATGTGCGAAAGATTTAATACGCTATCTATGTATACTCGCTTCATGCGTACTCCTTTGGTTTGAATGCATTGTTCGTTCAATGTTGGATAGGCCCCGGCCCGTCCGGGGCAGCCCACGAGACATCATCCCATGGAGTACGCCGCCAGTTTAAAAACAAAAGGCCGAAGCTCTCGCTTCAGCCATAAGGTCTAAGCTGACCGCTCGCGCGGTCAGCTTAACGTCGCGGCTGCTTCGCCATCCGCCACCCGTTCACAAAAAAAGCCCGCAGTTCTCTGCGGACTTTTGCTTTTCCAGACATTGGAACCAGTTCTATTCGATTTCGTCGACAATGGAGTCGTCGATTTCGAAGCCGGGATAAACGTTCTGAACATCATCGAGTTCGTCGAGAAGATCAACGAGTTTCATCAGCTTCTGGGCCTGATCTTTGTCGTCAATATTGGTCGGCATATCCGGAATCATGGTGATTTCCGAAGACTCGGGTTCGATGTCAGCTTCGGAGATAGCGTTGGCCACAGCGGCATAATCACCGAAGGCCGTAAGCACTTCGAACTGATCGCCATCGCGCTGCATATCTTCGGCTCCGGCTTCGAGCACGAGATCCATGAGCGTATCCTCTTCAATTTTGGAGGCATCGATCAGAATCTGACCTTTGCGCTGGAACATGCGGCTGACCGCGCCCTGCTGTGCGAGACTGGCACCGTTTTTGGTAAGCACGTTCTTAATTTCGGAGGCCGCCCGGTTTTTGTTGTCGGTGAGGGCTTCGACAATCAGCGGCACACCGCCGGGAGCGTAGGCTTCATACATGCACTCATCAAGAGTGCCGCCTTCGAGCTCTCCGGTTCCTTTTTTAATGGCCCGGTCAATATTATCTTTCGGCATCGAAACGCCTTTGGCTTTCTGAACCAGCGCACGAAGCGAAATGTTGTCATCCACATTGCCGCCGCCCATGGACGCCGCAACAATAATTTCCTTGGCAATTTTGCTGAACACCTTGCCGCGAGCCGCATCTGCGCGTCCTTTTTTGTGCTTAATGTTCGCCCATTTACTATGACCAGCCATAACTCCTCCAAAAATCCTCTGTCTTCTATCTCGAAAACGAAGTGTTCTATCGAAAAGTTCCGCCCGTTGGAACTTTTTTTCGTCCGTTTTTCCAAGGGTTGGAAAATCAGGCGGATTTCTTCTTTGTCGTCCCCAGCTCGATGGGATGAGCACGTCCTTCAACGACATCGCGCGTAATTTTGCAAACGTCGATATCATCGCGCTGCGGCACTTCGTACATCACGTCGAGCATCAGATGCTCCAGAATAGCGCGCAGTCCGCGGGCTCCCGTTTTGCGTTTAATGGCCATCTGGGCCAGAGCACGCAACGCGGCTTCATCGAAATCGAGTTCCACATCATCCATGGACAGCAGCTTTTTGTACTGTTTGACCATTGCGTTTTTCGGAACGGTCAGAATGTGAACGAGATCGTCTTCGGACAGTTCCTGAAGCTGAACCACCAGCGGAATGCGGCCGATAAATTCAGGGATGAGTCCGAACTTCAGCAGATCTTCCGGCTCGACGTTCATGGTTTCAGGTTTCCAATCTTTGGAAACTTTGTCAGCAGAGCCGAATCCGAGCACTTTTTTATCGGTCCGGCGCTTGATGATCTCGTCGATTCCGACAAAGGCTCCTCCGCAGATGAAGAGAATATTGCTGGTGTCGAGCTGGATGTATTTTTCCTGAGGGTGCTTGCGTCCACCTTTGGGCGGAATGTTTGCAACCGTGCCTTCGATGATTTTCAGCAGTGCCTGCTGAACCCCTTCGCCAGAAACATCACGCGTGATCGATACGTTGTCGGTCTTGCGGCCGATCTTATCGATCTCATCAATATAAATAATGCCGCGTTCGGCTTTCTGCACATCAAAGTCCGCGTTCTGAAGCAGTGAGAGCAGGATGCTTTCGACGTCTTCACCAACATACCCGGCTTCGGTGACCGTGGTGGCATCGGTGACGGCATATGGAACATCAAGAACGCGAGCCAGCGTTTTTGCGAGCAGGGTTTTCCCCGAACCGGTCGGCCCGACGAGCAGAACGTTGCTCTTTTCGAGCTCAACGCCGTCTTCATCGCCGGTATGCAGCATCCGTTTGTAATGATTGTGCACAGCGACCGAAAGCACTTTTTTGGCGTGTTCCTGACCGATTACATACTCGTCGAGGTGCGCCTTGATTTCGTGCGGCTTCAGCACATTGACCGGTGCAACCACGGCGCTTTCACTCTGCTTCGCCTGCTGAGCAATCATCGCCTCACAGAGCTCAACGCACTCGTCGCAGATAAAAACACCTTCCGGCCCGGCAATCAGGCTCTGAGCGTCTTTTTCGTCCTTTCCGCAAAAAGAACAGGAGGCTCCGGACTTCTTGTTATTCATAATATCAAATTCCCAGTTCTAAGGTCAGAGGGATCACCGCCCCTGTCTGCTCACTCCGGAAGCTACTGCTTCTGAGTAACCACTTCGTCGACCAAACCGTATTTGACCGCTTCTTCAGCAGACATGAAAAAGTCGCGGTCCGTGTCTTTTTCGATCGTCTTGATCGGCTGGCCGGTATGATGCGCAAGAATCTCATTGAGGCTCTTCTTCATGCGCAGAATCTCTTTGGTCTGGATTTCAATATCCGTGGCCTGCCCCTGCGCACCGCCGAGTGGCTGGTGAATCATAATCCGCGAGTTGGGAAGCGCATAACGCTTCCCCGCGGCGCCGGCGGCGAGCAGAACCGCACCCATGCTGGCGGCCTGTCCGACGCAGTAGGTGGTAATCGGGCATTTCAGAAACTGCATGGTGTCGTAGATCGCCATTCCGGCAGTGACCACACCACCGGGCGAGTTGATGTAGATGCTGATATCTTTTTCGGCATCCTCGCTCTGAAGGAACAGCATCTGGGCAATCACCAGATTGCTGACCGTATCATTGATCTCGGTGCCGAGAAAAATGATCCGTTCCTTGAGCAGTCGCGAGTAGATATCATAGGCACGCTCGCCACGGCCGGTCGTTTCAATCACTGTCGGAATAAGAATCTGTGCAGTTTCGTTCATTTATAAATCTCCAGGTAAGCGGTTTGACTTACTTGATTTTGGCATTTTCGATCAGGAATTCAACCGCTTTGCCAAAACGGATCTGATCCGCGACATCACCCATCTGATCTTCTTTTTCCAGCTCTTTGCGGAACTCGGAAGCATCACGCTGCTGCTGAATCGCCATCTTGGTGATCTCTTCCTGAATTTCCTCTTCGGAGGCGGTCAGGTTTTCTGCCTCGGCAATAGCCATCATGATGTAGCGCAGTTTGACCTGCTCTTCACCTTTTACCTTGGCTTCTTCCAGCATGTCGTCGGACTGAGCCTTGACCTGTTCCTGACTCATACCCTGCATCATGCGCATGCGGGCCATTTCATACATCAAATTGCGGGTCTGCTGCTGAACCGCCGTTTCCGGAGCATCCAGCTTGGTCTTTTTCAGCAGGAATTCGCAAATCACATCTTCTTTACGGCGTTTTTCTTTGTTTTCAGCCGCTTCCGTCAAATGCTGGCGAATGTTGCTGCGCAGTTCCTCTTCAGATTCCACATGCAGCTTTTTCAGAAACTCTTCATCGAACTCCGGAAGTTTGCTTTCGCGCATACCGGTCACTTCCACTTTGAAATCAGCCTTCAGGCCGGACAGCTCTTTGACGATAAATCCTTCCGGGAACTCAACCGAGACCTCTTTGCTGTCACCGATTGAGGTGCCGATCAGGGCTTTGCCCATGCCGGGAAGGAACGACTCGTCATCACAGGTGATCCAGTACCCTTTGCCCTGACCCATGCCGCGAGCTTCCGGAACCTTCGTTTCGAGCGGCTCACCGTCGATGGTCGACTCGTAGGAAACCTGCACCATGTCTTTTTCTTTGGCGGGACGGCCTTCCACATCTTCCTGGGTGGCATGCTGACGGAGAATATTATCAACCGTCTCCTGAACCTGAGCGTCGGTAACGTCCACCTTTTCCTCTTTAATGGAAATCCCTTGATATTTCGGCAGCTTGAATTCCGGCGGCACATCCATCGTCACATCAAAACTCAGGGGCTGACCGTTTTCGACAGTCGGCTCACTGACTTCAAGAATCGAAACAACCTTGATGCCCTCGGACTGAATGGCCTCATGATAAAACTTAGGAATCAGGCGATCCTTGAGATCCGCATCCATTTCCTTAGCAAACTTCTTCTCCACCAAATGCTTCGGCGCTTTGCCCTTGCGGAAACCGGGAATCGAAACACCTTTGGTATACACTTTAAGCAGTTCTGCACGCTCTTCGGTCACACTGTCAGCAGGAACCTCAACCGTCATCGTTTTGCGACAAACGCCAGCATCTTTGAATGAAACTTTCATAAAATTCTCCTCTACTGTTCGGAAATTTGAAACGGCAGACCATACGGCAGCCCCCGTTTCAGGTCAATTTCCAAGGCTTGGAACTTTTCGGGACGTTTTTCACAAGCTTTGGAAAAATCTTTTCCAGACACAGGAACTCTGCACGGCTGAACCGTTTCGCCCAATGCCTTCTTGTGGCGGTTTGGGGTTGCGTCATTCCTCGAAAAGCGATTTCCTGTCTGTCCTTTTAAAACACACAGGAAATAACATGAGCGAAAAAATCATTTACACGATCACCGACGAAGCCCCGGCACTGGCAACCCAGTCACTGCTGCCGATTGTTCAGGCCTACACCGCCGCCGCCGGCGTTGCAGTTGAAACCCGCGATATTTCCCTTGCAGGACGCATTCTGGCTCAGTTCCCGGATGTGCTGACTGAAGAACAGCGCGTCAGTGATGCTCTCGCCGAACTCGGCGAGCTGACTCTGAAGCCGGAAGCCAATATCATCAAACTGCCGAATATTTCCGCCTCCGTCCCGCAGATGAAAGCCGCCATCAAAGAACTGCAGGATAAAGGATATGCCTTGCCCGACTATGACGATCCGTCCGCCCAGCCCCGTTACGACAAAGTCAAAGGCAGCGCGGTCAATCCGGTTCTGCGCGAAGGCAACTCCGATCGTCGCGCCGCGGCCGCCGTCAAGCAGTACGCCCAAAACAACCCGCACCGCATGGGCGAATGGAGCGCCGATTCAAAATCGCACGTCTCCAGCATGCCCGCCGATGATTTCTTCGGCAACGAACGATCGGTGACCGTTTCCAAGGAAACGATCGCCCGGATCGAGCTTGTCGCAGACAGCGGTGAAGCCGTTGTTCTTAAGGAAAGCCTGCCGCTGCTGGCGGGCGAAGTGCTCGACGGAACCTTTATGAGCGCCAAAGCTCTCGACCGTTTCCTCGCAGAACAGGTTTCCGCCACTAAAGAGGAAGGTACTCTCTTCTCGCTGCATATGAAGGCTACCATGATGAAGGTGTCCGACCCGATCATCTTCGGCCACTGCGTAAAAGTCTTCTTTAAGGAGGTCTTTGAAAAGCACGCCGATACACTCGCTGAACTCGGCGTCGACGTCAAAAACGGGTTTGGCGACCTGCTTGCAAAAACCGCCACCCTGCCCGCCGACCAAAAAGCGGAAATTGAAGCTGACATTGCCGCGGTCTACGAAGCCAACCCCGACATCGCCATGGTCGACTCCGACAAAGGCATCACCAACCTGCACGTTCCAAGCGACGTCATCGTCGACGCCTCCATGCCGGCCGCCATCCGCGCCTCCGGTCAAATGTGGAATAAAGACGGCAAACAGCAGGACACCAATTTTATTATCCCCGACCGCTGCTACGCAGGCATCTACGCCGAAACCATCGACTTCTGCAAAAAGAACGGGGCTTTTGACCCGCGCACCATGGGCACCGTACCGAATGTCGGACTGATGGCGCAGAAAGCGGAAGAATACGGTTCGCACGACAAAACCTTCGAAATTCCACGGCCTGGAAAAGTTCGCGTTATCGATGCCGACGGCAATGTGCTGATGGAACACGCCGTGGAAGCCGGCGACATCTGGCGTGCCTGCCAGGCCAAAGACGCACCGATTCGCGACTGGGTCAAACTGGCCGTCACCCGTGCCCGCGCGACCAACACACCCGCCATTTTCTGGCTCGATGGCAATCGCGCCCACGATGCCGAACTCATCAAAAAGGTGGAAACCTATCTGCAGGACCACGACACTGAAGGACTTGAGATCTACCTCATGCCACCCGCCGAGGCCACCCGATTCACCCTCGAACGCGCCAAAGCCGGGCACGACACGATTTCCGTCACCGGAAACGTTCTGCGCGACTATCTGACCGACCTCTTCCCGATCCTTGAGCTCGGCACCAGCGCCAAAATGCTGTCCATCGTTCCGCTGATGAATGGCGGCGGTCTGTTCGAAACCGGTGCCGGCGGATCTGCACCGAAACACGTCCAGCAGTTCCTTGCGGAAAACCATCTGCGCTGGGACTCGCTCGGCGAGTTCCTCGCCCTCGGCGTATCGCTGGAGCATCTAGCCACCGTCTTTAAAAACGAAAAGGCGCAGGTGCTGGCCGACACTCTCGATGTCGCCAACACAAAATTCCTCGAAGAAAACAAATCTCCGTCGCGCAAAGCGGGCGAGCTCGACAACCGCGGCAGCCACTTCTATCTCGCGCTCTACTGGGCCGAAGCGCTCGCCGCGCAGGATAAAGATGCCGACCTCAAAGCTCGCTTCGCTCCGCTGGCTGAGACACTGACAGCCCATGAAGAAAAAATCGTAGAAGAACTGAATGCGGTTCAGGGGAATCCCGTCGATATTGGCGGTTACTACCGCCCCGACGCCGACCTCATCGCCGCTGCCATGCGCCCGAGCGAAACGTTCAACAGCGCGTTATCTGCGCTGTAATTGAAGGCTTAAAACCTTGGAGGCCCGCACAAACCGTGCGGGCCTTTTTTATTATCGTGTTTTCGAAAAAACTGCAGCCGTTCGCCTGTGGCGAATGAGTCGCCCTCAGGGAGACTGCTGCAAAACAATGATTATCCGGGCGCTATAACGATTTCTGGTCTGCTACAGACACGATGCTCCCGTCATGTTTTCCAAACACCCGGAAGCGATTTTTCAACCTTTGAAAAACACTTCAGCAGAAAGGACCCAAAAAGATTACCTTTTTGATCGTTTTTATATTAATTATCGTCATAATCCTTGTTGTAAAGGGTATCAAGCAAAGGTCATAGAATCGGAGATCCTGAAAATGACGTGTTTAGAACCTTCAATATTGGGGAATTTCTCGAAGCTCCAGCGGTATCTGGCATTCAAAAAGCATCAGATACTCCCCCGCCGACACTGCAGTGCCATTAACCTGAAGATACGGCAGATTAATGAAACGGATACGTCTGCAATCAAAGATCTCGTACGATCATCTTACGGACGAACCCTTGCCGAAGAACTGGAAGATCAAAACCGGGGGCTGACGTCCATCATTGTTGCATGGGTGGACACAATTCCCTGCGGTTATTCATTCGTGTCGTGGAAAGGGCCCCGGGATCCGGAGGTGCGCAGCAAACTCCCCAATATCCCTGAGTTTTACTGTCTCACTGTGATCGAACCGTTTCGATGCAGGGGAATCGGAACGGCCCTGATTGATTTTATGGAGAAAACGGCGCGAAACCAGGGCTTCACACAAATGGGGCTGGGCGTCGCCCATACCAACCTAAGAGCGCATACTTTATACCAGCATCTTGGATACAAGGAAGCCATAGAAGAATACTATGACCGGTATCCATGCCTGGATGAAACAGGGCACCCCAAAGAAGCAGCGGACCTGTGTCGGTTCATGGTTAAGAACCTGGACTAAAAGCCCTACCCCCGTCTTTTACAAAGCTTAAAAAACGGCTCCATTATTCCTTCGGATGACCGGAACAATCCGATCGCGGACAGATCTTTCTTTCCATACCGACCAGCAGCGCTATCACTGCGAAACAGAACGGAACCAGATAAAAGGCCGGCCCGAGTCCGGCTCCCATATTTCCGAGCAATCCCATCAAAAAAGTAAACACGCCGCAACCGGGAATCCCGGCACAGGAAAGCAGAATGAAGAGCATGGTGGTATCTGCATGCGGAATCCGATCCGCACAAAAGCTTTGAATGCTTGGCCACAGAGGCGCAGTACAGATACCGGCAATAAACAGCAGAATAAAAAGGCTGACAAGTCCGGCTTGCATTGGGAAAAGCAGCGTAATCGGAATCGCAATAACGGAAGATCCGAGGATCAAACGCCGCAGATGATGCTGATGAAGCAGCCATCCCCACCCCATGCGCCCCGCCATCATTCCGGCAGCAAACAGAGCGGTTCCCGCACCGCCGGCCCATGCCGTGGAACCAAAGTGAAGCTGAATATAGCTCGCGCTCCAGAAGGTGAGACAAAACTCCGCGCCCCCCGCAAAAAACATCGCAAAGAAGAAAACCCAGAAACGCGGGATGCGAAGAATATCGACCATCTGTTTATGAACATGACTCCAATGCAGCGGCTCGGTATGATCAGGAACCTGCTGCCCCCGTTTGGATGGTCGTAAAAGAAGAAAGCCCGGAATCAAAGAAAACAGAGCCACAGCACCGGTCAGTATCCGCCAGGAAACGCCCGCAGAGAGCAAAGCGCCCGCCAACAGCACCGTAATCAAAATTCCAATAGACCAGAAACTGTGTGAAAAATTGATGTACCGGCCAGGCTCCTTGGGATGCAAGTCCTGAACAAGCGGGGTTGCCAGTCCTTCAATAGTGCCTTCTCCAAACCCGGCAACTGCCAGCGCCAGAAAAAGGATCCCATATACCGGCGAAACAGCACACAGCCCAACACCGGCCCCCATCAGCAGCACTGACCAACCGAATACACGGCGTTTTCCCCAGCGGCCCGCGGCAAACCCGCTCAGAAGGAGCGCCAGGACCATCGGAAGCGTCCGGGCGATCTGCAGCGCTCCGCCGGCGGTCATGCCGCCGTCTTCGAGCGAAAACCCCAGATCACGGGCCAACCGAACAAGCACAACGGGAATAATGACCGAACCGGCGGCATAGGTGGAAAAACTGCTGAATACCGCACAGTCATACCGTCCCAGATTCATCTGCCTGAATTTCACGTTGCGCTCTCCAATAAGGATATTTCATTAAGAAACATCAGCTCCATACCACCACCTGCCTAAAATCAGCCGGAACGATGGATCAGGACAAATCCGAGAATCTGGGTAGCAACCAGCGGCAGCCAGAGAATCAGGTTGGGATGCAGGCCCGGATAATCAGCCAGTGCTTTAGCGATCACAATGAAAATATAGTAGGCAAATACAATTCCAAGACTCATCACCATGCCGATCGAAGTCTCTTTGCGATGCGATTTAACCCCAAGCGGAATTCCAATCAGCATAAACGTAAAACAGGCCATTGCTATTGAGATTCGCCGATTGGCCTCAATCATCAACTTGCAGCGCTGAACGGCCTGGTCGGCCTCAGAGAGCATTGGAAAATCCTTCTTGACATTGCGGATATTGTCGATCAGCTGCGACGTCGTCATATAACTGTGCTTAACCCGAATTTTATCATCCTTCAGCAGCTCCTTGAAATCGAGAGGGGGAAGCTGAACATAACGGAACGGGGTATAGGTGGTTTTGGAAATGTCATGTGGATCATCGAGATCCGGAGTCTCCATACTGCCGTCATAGAGCCGCACCCGGAGAATCTTATTGACGTCATCGGCTTCAATCTCACCGCGTTTCGCACGAAGACTGCGTTTCACCTGCCCGTCGTCAGACAGCTCATAAGCGACCACATCCTTCACTTCGTGACCGTTTTTTCTGCCGACATAAATCAGCAGTCCGGGAAACTCCCTGATGAACCGGCCCTCTTCCAGCAGATTGATCGGCTCATCCACACCGGCAGAGCTCAACAGCCGTTTATTCGCATATTTCGCCTGGGGAGCCACTTCGTTATTGATGTAAACACAAATGCCGCTCAACAGAACAGAAAGCACAATCAGAGGAGCCACCACCTGCCACAAGCTGAGCCCGCAGGCCTTCATGGCGCTGATTTCACTGTCCATCGACAGCCGCCCGAAAAGCAGCAATGCGGCAAACAGGATGCTGATCGGCATCGAAAAGGACAGGATATAAGGAACGTTCTGAAAAAAGAAACGAACAATCAGCATCGGAGAAATTCCGCGAGCCATCAGGTCCACAGCCTTCACCATTGCACCGATCGTCATCACAAATGTGATCAGACCAAGAGCCGTTAAAAAGATGACCAGATAGTCAAAAAGGAGATAACGGTTCAACACACGCATAGATTACTCCGCACCGTGCGCACGCACAGCAGATTCGACGGTATTGGCCAGAAGCATCGTGATGGTCATCGGGCCGACGCCGCCGGGAACCGGAGTAATGGCCGACGCCTTTTCGGCCACGGCATCAAAATCCACATCGCCGCAGAGACGGTATCCCCGCTTTTTCGAGGCATCCTCCACACGGTTTACCCCCACATCAATCACCACGGCACCCTCTTTGACCATATCGGCCGTCACCGTATCAGGGCGACCAACAGCGGCAACCACAATATCGGCCTGCCGGGTCAGCTCCGCCATGTTTTTAGTGCCGGTATGACACATCGTCACCGTCGCATTGCCAAGATCACTCTTCTGGCTGAGCAGATTCACCAGCGGACGACCAACAATATTGCTGCGGCCAATCACCACGACATGTGCACCGCGGGTTTCGATTCCGGAACGCTTCAGAATCTGCAGCACTCCGTGCGGCGTGCAAGGCAGGAATGCCGGCAGCCCGAGCATCATGCGCCCGACATTCACCGGGTGAAATCCATCGACATCCTTCTCCGGAACAATTTCTTCAATCACCGACTGCTCCATCGACGAATCAGGAAGCGGCAACTGCACCAGAATGCCGTTGATCTTTTCATCCGCATTAAATTTCCGAACCACGCCTAGAATTTCATCATGGGTAGCATCTGCCGGCAGTTTTACCTCTTCAGAATAAATGCCAGCCTCTTCGCAGGCCCGCTCCTTGGCAGTCACATACGACCGGGACGCCGGATCCTCACCGACCAGCAGCACCCCGAGCCCCGGGACAATCCCCTGCTCTCTTAATTCACTCACCCGGGTTTTCAGTTCTGCCCGAATTTCCGCTGAAATTGCTTTGCCATCCAGAATCTTTGCCACAATGCTTTCTCCGATTTCGTTTAAAAGATTCAGGTTTCTAACGTAATGCTCAAACGGTTTCAATTATGGAATGGATGAATGAAACATCGAAAGGACTGGAAGTGCGCGTACGCGCCGTTCCGCGCGCGTCGAAAAACGAAATCCAGGGCATTCACGACGGCGCAGTAAAAATCCGGCTGACCACGCCTCCGGTCGACGGAAAAGCCAATCAGGCACTCATCAAATTCCTGAGCAAAACCCTGAAGCTGTCCAAATCACAGATCGAACTCCTGCAGGGAGATACCAGCCGGCACAAAACCCTGCGCATCAGCGGAATCAGCCCCGCCGAACTGCAATCCCGACTGAAGCTGTGATCGTTTCATACATTAAATGTATGGGATATTTTCTGTTTCCAAAGTTTGGAAAATCAAACAAAAACAGGCTTATTCCGCCTCCAAATACTGGAAAAACGACCTCCTGATTTCACCGCCCGCAGACACAAACACACAAACTGTGATTATTTTTCTAATATTTTTCACAACAGGAGTTGACTCCGCCCAAAAAAAAGGTATGTTGCATTCCAAGCATTGAGAGAGGCGCAGGTAATGTGCCCGGCAACCTGACAACAAAGGTGCCTGCCTTGCACAAGGCGATGCGCCCCGGACCGGGGAAAGTTGGAAGCGCCTCGCCGCCCCTCTCTCAAACGCTTTAAAACAAGTAAAAGAAATGAGAGGGAAATCATGAGTAACAAAGCAGAAACACTGGCGCTCCACGCGGGCTACACGCCAGAACCGACCACAGGCAGCTGTGCGGTTCCCGTTTATCGCACCAGCTCTTATGTCTTCAAAGACACAGAGCACGCAGCGAATCTGTTCGGCCTCAAAGAGCTGGGCAACATCTACACCCGCCTCATGAATCCCACCACGGATGTCCTTGAGCAACGGGTCGCCGCACTTGAAGGCGGCGCCGGCGCGCTTGCCGTCGCCTCCGGAACGGCCGCCATCTTCTACAGCATCATCAACCTCGCCCAGGCCGGTGATGAAATTGTGGCATCGAGCAACCTCTACGGCGGAACCTACACGCAGTTCAACAACATCCTGCCGCAGCTCGGTATCACCGTAAAATTTGTCGACCCGTCCAACCCGCAGAACTTTGCGGAGGCCATTACCGATAAAACCAAGGCCCTCTACACCGAGACCATCGGCAACCCGTCGCTCGACGTCTCCGACATCGAGGCGATCTCCGAAATCGCGCATAGCAACGGGCTGCCGCTGATTGTCGACGGAACCTTTACCACCGCCGCACTGCTGCGCCCGATTGAGCACGGCGCGGACATTGTCGTCTCCTCGCTCACTAAATGGTACGGCGGACACGGCAACGGTATCGGCGGCATCGTGGTTGATTCCGGAAAATTCAACTGGGCGGCGGGCAAACACCCCCTGCTCTCCGAACCGGACGAAAGCTATCACGGTATCCGCTACGCCATCGACCTGCCCGACGAACTCCGTCCACTGGCCTACATTCTGCGCATGAGGCTCGTACCGCTGCGCAATCTCGGCGCATGCATCTCGCCGGACAATGCATGGCAGTTCCTGCAGGGAATTGAAACCCTTCCCCTGCGTATAAAGCGTCACAGCGACAACGCGCTGGCCGTCGCCAAATTCCTGGAAAAGCAGGACGAGGTCGAGTGGGTCCGCTATCCCGGACTCCACAGCCACCCATCGCACAAAGTCGCCAAAAAGCTGCTTAAAGACGGGTATGGCGCCACGGTTGTCTTCGAACTAAAAGGCGGCGAAGCCGTCGGCCGGAAGTTTATTGAAAATCTCAAGGTCTTCTCACATCTCGCCAATGTCGGCGATGCGAAGAGCCTTGCGATTCATCCGGCCAGCACAACCCACTCACAACTGACCGAAGAGCAACAGGCATCCGGTGGCATTACCCCCGGCCTCGTCCGCCTTTCTGTCGGCATCGAAAACATTGAAGACCTGCTTGATGATATCAACCAGGCCCTGAAATAAGCCCCGCGTGCGCCACCATTTTACGGAATGGTGGTGCACAGGACAGTCATGGCATCTTCGGGAATAATTTCGAAGTCGCCAAGGGCGGCGGGAACGAGCCATGACTGTCCGAGAAACAGCTTTTCTTCGCCGTCGGACCAGCGGATGATTCCTTCGCCGCCGGCGATGAACAGCGCCTGGAAACTTTTTCCAAGGTTTGGAAACGCGGTTTCTTCGCTCAGCTCGTGGCGGTCCAGCTGGAAGTATTCACAGCTCTGAATGGTGGTTCCGTGCACATCGCAGTGCGGATCGCCGTTGTTTTCCCAGTCGATCACCTGCAGGGCTTTGTCGATATGGAGCTCGCGCGAGTTGCCGTTGGCATCCGTGCGGTCCCAGTCGTACAGGCGATACGTCGTGTTGGAGTTCTGCTGAATCTCAAGAATCAGGCAGCCGGTTCCGATGGCATGAACCCGGCCGCCGGGAACAAATACCGCTTCGCCCGGCTCTGCCGGAATGATCTGCAGGATGTCAGCAAAGGTTTTGTCTTCCATGGCTTTCAGGAATTCTTCTTTACCGATTCCGGGCTTTAGACCGCAGTAGATGTTCGCATCGGCATCGCCTTCGAGAAAATACCACATTTCCGTCTTGGGCTGGCCGTCAACTTCTGCGGCGTTGCCGTCGTTGGGGTGCACCTGCACGCTGAGTTTGTCGCGCGCATCGATCAGCTTGATCAGCAGCGGGAAGTCATCGCCTTTCACATGGCTCCCCAGAATCTCATCTTTACGCTCCGGAAGCAGATCGCCGAGCGTTTTTCCGGCCAGCGGGCCGTTGGCGATGACGGTTGCACCGTCTGGATGCGTAGAAATTTCCCACGATTCCGCATAAACGCCCTCGGGCATATCGCGCTTAAAGATTTTCGGAATGCGATCTCCGCCCCACAGGTAATCTTTGTAAACGGGCGTGAAACGCAGCGGGTAAAGCTTGTCCATGATTGTTTTCCTCGGTTTTGAAAAATTTAAACTGGCTTCGTCGTTATGGATGTTTAGAGTCAAGCTAAGCATGAACGAGATTAGCGTCCAGTCAAATTCCCGCACTGATTTCATCGACATCACCGATGCCGTCCAGAAGTTCGTTCTGGAAACCGGTTTTCGCGATGGCGTTGTCACGGTGTTCATACCCCACACCACCGCAGGCGTCACCATCAACGAGAACGCCGACCCCGATGTAACGAACGACCTCGAAATGGTTCTCGACCGCGTCGTGCCATGGACCGACGGCTATGCCCATTTCGAGGGCAACACGGCCGCCCACATGAAAGCGAGCATGATGGGCTCTTCGGCACAGGTGATGGTTGAAAACGGTCGACTCTGTCTCGGCACATGGCAAAGCATTTATTTCTGCGAATTTGACGGCCCGCGCTCCCGCCACGTCTGGCTGAAGGAGACCGCATGAACCCCCGTCATTTCAAATGGATTCTGCCCGCCGTACTGATTGTCGTTCTGTTTTTCGGCTGCGGTCGCCGCCCGGGCGAAAAGCTGTATTATGACGCACTGGCACAGTGGGACGACGGCAATCTGGTTCGAGCCCGCACCCTGCTCGAAAAATCCATCCGACGCCGCACCGGCAGCACTGAAAATGCGGATGCCTATAACCGCCTCGGCCTGCTGCTTTGGGAAATGGGTGAACTGAAAGACGCCGTACCCGCATTCAACGAAAGTCTGCGCATTGATTCCGACCAATATCCGGTCCTCTGCAACCTGGGAGTTGCACTGAGCGCCACCCAGGATTTTACCGGAGCGGAACGTGCTTTCCGGGAAGCCGCACTGCTGGAACCCGACAATCCGCAACCGCTGGCCTTTGCCGGCGTTGTCTACGCCCAAAACGGCAAATGGCAGGACGCCGCACGCAACCTGAGCAAAGCGCTCCGCCGAACACCGAATGACCCTCAACTGCAAACCGCCATGGCCCTGGCCGAGCTGCAGACTCGCGGACCAGAGGCCGCGATACAACGACTGCGCACCGTCACCCGACAAAAACCGGATTATGCTCCCGCCCTGTTCAATCTAGGCTCGATCTGTCGCTATCAGGCTCGAAATCCGGCCGAGGCCAAAGTCTGGTTTGAACGCTACTTGAAACAGTCATCCGGCATTGATGCCTTCTCCGCGTTTGCCCGCACCCAGCTGCAAGCTCTGCAGGAACCGGCAACGGCCCCGAAACTTTCCTATACCCCGCCAAAGACCCGCGATCGCAAAACCGCACAAACCTACTTTGGGCAGGCCGTAACCCTTCATCGTGCCGGCAAAACCGCCGAAGCTATCCAGCAGTATATTCGTGCCGTCGAAGCCGACGACAGCTACGAGCGCGCCTTCTACAACCTTGGACTGGCCTATTACTCCGCCGGAAAAATGGAGCTCGCCGGCGAAGCCTTCACCCGGGCGGTCCAGCTCAACCCTGCCTACGTGGAGGCCCGCTACAATCTGGCGTTAGTCGATCACTATCATCTGGGCCGCACCACACAGGCCGTTCGGGAACTCGAAACTGTGCTTTCCCAGAAACCGGATTATCAGCCCGCGATCGACCTGCTGACCCGCATCCGGCAATGATTTCCAAAGATGAGAAAAACCACCGGTCATTTTTCCATCCTTTGGAAATTGTCAGCAGTAATTCATTTTTTTATGGTTTGCCGAACCACTTGAGAGGAATTAGATGAAATACAGACGCATTTTGCTCAAACTCAGCGGAGAGGCCCTGCAAAACAGAGAAAAAGGCCTTAGCATTGACCCCGAAATCCTTGCCAGCATCAGCCGGCAATTTAAAGAATTAATCAAAGAAGGTGCCGAAATCGCCGTGGTCGTCGGAGGCGGCAACATCTTCCGCGGTCTGGCTGGAGAAAAAGGCGGAACCGACCGCACCACCGGCGACTCCATGGGAATGCTCGCCACCTGTATCAACGCACTCGCCTTGCAGTCGGCCCTGGAAAATGCAGGCGTTGAAACCCGCGTACAGACTGCTATCAGCATGCCGGCTGTCGCAGAACCGTTCATCCGCCGCAAAGCCATGCGCCATCTGGAAAAAGGCCGCGTGGTCATTTTCGGTGCCGGCACCGGAAACCCCTACTTCACCACCGACAGCGCCGCAGCCCTGCGCGCATCGGAAATCAACGCCGACGTGCTGATGAAGGCCACCAAAGTTGACGGAATTTATACTGCCGACCCGGTTGTAGATCCGAATGCAGTGCGCTACGATAAGGTTTCGTATGCAGAAGCTCTGAACAAGCAGCTCAAAATCATGGATGCTGCCGCCTTCTCACTCTGCATGGAAAACGACATCCCGATTGTCGTATTCAACTTTTTCAAAGACGGTGAGATCCTGCGGGTATTTCGCGGCGAAGATGCCGGAACGCAGGTCAGTCACTGACCAATAAATTGACGAAGGAGAGTATTATGGAATCAAGTACTGAAGTTCTGTTGGCAGCTGAAGATAAAATGAACAAATGCGTGGAGTTCCTGCAGCAGGAACTGGCCGGACTGCGCACCGGAAAAGCCAGCCCGAGCCTGGTGGAAAACATTACAGTCGATTACTACGGAAGCGCCAGCCGCCTGCGTGATATCGCCAACATCTCCACCCCCGAGCCACGCCTGATCGTAATCAGCCCGTTCGACCCCTCTTCGCTGGGAACCATCGAAAAGGCCATCATCGCCGCCAACATCGGAATCACTCCGATGAACGACGGACGTCTCATCCGCGTTCCGATCCCGGAACTGAGTGAAGAGCGCCGCAAAGATCTCGTCAAGGTCGCAGGCCGCACCACCGAAGAACAGCGTGTCGCTGTTCGCAACGTTCGCCGAGAAGCCAACGACCTGCTGAAATCTCTGGAGAAAAACAGCAAGATCAGCGAAGACGACCGCGACGAAAGTCTCGAGGAAGTCCAGAAGCTGACCGATACCCATATCAAGAAAATGGACCAAATGCTCTCCGCTAAAGAAACGGAAGTGATGGCGGTCTAGAGAGAACGGTGAACGATGGATTCTGAAAGATGAATCCTGGTAACACTTTCATTTTTCATACTTCATGAAAAAAATCCTCATAGGAGTCACCGGCGGCATTGCGGCCTACAAGGCCGCAAGTGTCGTCAGTGCACTGAAACAGGCAGGACACGATGTGCAGGTGGCCATGACGCCTGCCGCCTGCCGGTTCGTCACTCCGCTCACGTTTGCGGCACTGTCACAAAAGGAAGTCCGCACCGAACTGTTCCCGGCACATCCCTCTTCGGAAAAGGGACAACTCTACCCTCACCTCTATCCGGCCACCGAAGCCGACCTGTTTGCTGTGCTGCCCGCCACCGCCGACATCATCGGCAAATTTGCATACGGTTTCGGCGACGATATCGTCTCGGCCTCCGCCCTCTCTCTTTCCGCCGACTGCCCCAAGCTCTTCTGTCCGGCCATGAACACACAGATGTGGGGAAATCCGGTCGTACAGGAAAATGTCCAGAGATTGGAAAAACGCGGGTGGATGCGCATCGGCCCCGCAGAAGGCCTCATGGCCTGCGGCACCACCGGTGCCGGACGCATGGCCGAACCCAGCACCATCATCCAGACGATTCTTCAGGCGCTGGCATGAAAAAAGTTTTGATACTCTCCGGCCCGACCCACGAATACTTTGATCCGGTCCGTTTTATCGGCAACGCCAGCTCCGGAAAAATGGGAAAAGCCCTCGCCGAAGAAGCATTGAAACGCGGCATGGATGTCGAATTCATTTCCGGCCCGGTCTCCGAAACAAACCTCCCCTCCCTTGGCAAACAAATCATCCGTGTAACCGGTGCCGAAGAGATGCTGGCCGCTGCACAGGAAAAATTTATCGAAACCGATCTTATTATTTTCGCGGCGGCGGTCGCAGATTTCCAACCCTTGGAAAAATCAGTCGAAAAGTTTCCAAAGGTTGGAAACAATATTTCGATTGAGCTCAAACCGACGCCCGACGTCGCAGCAACCCTGTGCGCAGACAAAAGGGATAACCAGATCGCCATCGGCTTTGCGCTTCAAACGCATGACGGCGAAGCCAAAGCCAGAGAGAAACTGACGAAAAAAAACCTCAACGGTATCGTGCTCAACACCCCCGCCACCCTCGGCGCCGAAAACGGACTGTTCACATGGATCGATTTCCAAACCATGGAAGACTGGGGATCCCTCGGCAAAGCCGACTGCGCTCGGAATATTTTTGAAAAAATCTGTACGCGCTGACGGGAGGGGTGCGCTCCGCCGCACCCGTCTCTGGAAGAGTTATCCATGAAAGATGAAGAACTTGCGGCCGGTGTAGTTGATGAGCAATGCGGCGATGGCAGCGCAGGCATAGGAATAAGTGGTATCGAAGCCGGCAAAACGGATCAGCAGGTCACCGGCTGCTGTTCCGAGAAAAAAGGCGACGGTTGACACGGCGTAGAACAGAATCAGCTCATGGTGGCGCTTGTGCTTGCCTGCCTTGAAGACAAACAGGACGTTGAGCACATATGCCGTAAAGTTGGAAAACATGAAGCAGATGACTTTGTCGATCCAGTAGTTGCGCAGGCGAACGGCCTCAGTCACTTCACGAATATCCAGATTCATCAGCCCGAGAAGCCTGGTGAACGGATCACTTTCGGTCAGTGCCGGAAAAACCAGCCATGCAAACAGAAAAAAGACCGACATATCCACCACAGTGGCGATTCCACCGCACATGCCGTATTTAATGAACTGCACGAAATGATTGTCTTTGTCGTTCAGGAAAGAAAAAATCAGTTTTCTCATAAGCGGTCAGTGTACAGGACCAGATTAAATATTCCACTCCGTTGTCTGTGTTTCAGGTTCACTTCCATCTATGCGCACCAACAGCTGGTGCAGGACTCCGAACACGGCGAATGGAATCACCATGGCGTACATCATCAGGCGAATGAAGCCGAAGTGATACAGCGGGTTTTCAACAGCCATGTAGATGTTCCAGAAAATGAGAAGACAGCAGAACCAGACGCCAACAAAATTGGGAAAGGCGTCGCCGGAATGCATCATTTTAAAACCAGGCAACCGTTTTTTCGTAAACGGAAAGAGAATATTGGAACCCATATGCCCCATCTGGTCTTCGATTACGTGAACCATATAAGCCCCGGCAATAACGACTCCGGCTTTCCACGTCCAGATGGAAGCCATCCCCGCCAGAGCCAGTCCTACCGTTAGAGAGTGCGACCAGTTTCGGTGCCAAGGAAGAAAGTCGACATCCACCTCCCCGGCTTCATTGCGCTGAAACGCGAAACTGGGACCGTCAAAGATATCGACGGTATAGGTCGTCTCGCAACTCTGCAGGATCGGCGCGTTAAACTTTGCGACACCAACGGATCGCGGCTCGGGCAGCGAGTCGGGTTGCGGCACCTGGCCGGTGCTGACAATCGGTCCGAACTGCACGCGCACCTCTCCGGCTTCCGGATCAATTCTGACGCGATACTGCCGCCAGTTATCTGCGTCCATTTTGATCGTCGCCAGTTTGAGCGTGGTGCGCCGGCCTTCTGCAGCCAGCAAAACGGCTTTGGCGACAGCGTCGGCGACCGGCTGCGGATCAAGCTGGTCGGGGTGCGGTTCAATCTGGATATCGTGGCTGTAGAAGAAGCGGTAGAACTTAAAATCCACTGTATCGGGAAGGATGCCGGCCACCGCGCCGAGAATAAAATACGCCGGATTGCCATTCTGGGCAGTCTCTACAGCCCACGGGCAAAATGAGGCTACCGTGACTCCGGATATAAAATGGGCGATGCCTTTCATAATCAGAGGAGTCCCAAAAATGCGGCGATGGGTTCGCCCATGCCGGACATGTTGCAGGCGATCGGAAGCAGCAGGATGCCGAGGCAGTTGAGGCGGCGCGACCCGAACAGTACGGGAATGAGGCCGATACCGGTGCCGACGACCATGACAAACAGACCGATCCCACCGGTCATTGAAAAAACAAGCGCAACGATGATTCCCAACGCGACAATTGAAATCAAACGATAGTCCACTTTCTTCATGAGCTTGAGCATCCATTTGGTGAGCGGGGACATCAGAAGGAAGGACAGTCCGCCGGCGAGAGCGATAGACCCGAGTGCGAGATAATAATCGCCCCATGTTTTCGGCGTGTAGAGTCCTTTTATGATCCATGCGCCGCCACCGCGGGTGAGGAACAGCCCCGGCACAAAAAAGAGCATGAGAGCGCCGGCATAGTAGACCACTTTGGAAACGCCCTGAGACATCAGGAAGACCCGTTCGTCCCGCTGGGCTGTGGCGTGCCCGGCCAGCAGTCCGCCCACCCCGCCGGTCACGACCGGAAAGAATGCGGCAAAGCCGCCTCCGATGCCGCCGGCGATGCCACCGCGCAGCAGCAGGTCTCCGTTGATGTTCAGCGTGTCGCGCACGTACTGCTTCGGAACGTTCGCTCCGCAGAGCACGTTGAGCAGGCACCACGGAATCGCGAACAGGCCGACAAAAGCAGGCATGATGTTCTGGAAAGCATTGTCGATATCAATCGGCGCACGGTAGAGCAGCAGAAAGCCGAACAGTCCGGAAAGAATGAATGTGAAAATTCCGGCGCTGAGCGTGGACCAGGCGTCGGCGAATTTCGGCCAGCCGGCAGGACCGCAGGTACCGCCCTTCGGCCATTCAGTCATCAGAATAAATGTGATAATGACCCACAAAATCCAGTGCATATGCGGAGCAAACACATTGCGAGCAACCGGCAGGAATTTCGGAGCGAACGGCGCCACGATAAACACGAGTATGAACAGACCGATCAGACTGCCCGCGCCAATGATCATTGCGCCTTCGTAACCACGCCCGGTCATCAGATATTTCTGCCCCGGCAGCACGGTAAAGATGGCACTTTCGTCCGGCGCGCCGAGAAGGACCGAAGGAATGGTATTGAGCACGGACCAGCCGACGACAAGCCCGATCATGAACGGCAGATATAGTTCCGGAACGACCGCCATCCCAATACTCTGCATTTTATAGATAAGCAACACCGCCAAACCCATCACGTTATAAATGTGAAGTCCCGGCAAAACAGCCAGAAAACAGGCCAGCGCCGTTCCGGCCAGCACTGAAAGTGCTGCCACGACGATCATTCGTTCATCTCCACGCTGAATGCACCAATATTTTCTGGAATCAGTTCGAGAGTTCCTTTGTAGGCAACCAGCGGCGCTGTCACCCGCAACCTCACGCCTTCTTCGAGCGCGTCACGTTCTTCTCCGGACACTTTTTTATCCCAGAACAGAACAGCCATATCGCCGGTTTCATCGCGAATGGGATAGCATACTCCACCGGGAATGGAGCGCGGTTCGCCAAGTGTTCCGGTGACTGTAAAAACAGCTCCTTCCTGCTCGGCTCTAATGTCGGCAATCGATGCCTTAATCGGCATCTGTGCCTCGGGCACTTCATGCAGATCCGCGTCGTCCCATACTTTCAACTGCACCTTGCCTTTATAAACATCCACCTTGCCGGATGCGCTGATTATTTTTCCAGGCATCGGAAGAGTTTTTTCCAATTTCTGAAAAACCTTGTCCCAAAAGACAACCTCCAGTTCTGCGCCGTCCCGTTCCAGCGTCAGCACATAGGGAGCTTTCGAGCCGGGACCCGGGATTTGAATATTTCTGAGTGTTCCGACGATCGAAATCCGTTCATCTTTCTGCGCGGCGGACACCTCCGCCAGCGGCACCGGGTTCAACATGATTGCAGAGGATGTATCTGAACGTTTGCGCTGCAAGATCATCTGGTCGGCAGACTGCATCCGGAGTTTAATCTCCTGATCCGCGCTGACGCTGAGACTGCCGGCCACTTCGACCCGATCGCCGACATACGGCAGGCGGCCCGCACGCTGGAGGGCTTCGGCCTGCGCCCGCCCCCCCATGACGGCGATGTCCCCGCTACCGTCGTTCAGGGTAAAAACAACTCCACCGGATTTGAATACGTAGGCGTCGCGAATGACCTCGCCGGTGATACGCACATAGGCAAAGTTCATGGCCGGATTGATTTCCGCCACCTTTACCACAGGAATATCGCGATGGATGGAATAGAAATAGAGCAGGATCAGGCCCGCCACAGCCAAGATAACCGAAGCCAATTGAAGCACCCGCACTCGAAGCGGACGTTTTACCTGCGGACCGTAAACCGGGTAATCATCACCCATCCTGTTTCTTTCCTTTAGAAGGCCCCGAAAACCACAGAGCTGAAGGTTGTAACCGGCGAGGTTTCACGCATGTCATCAATCGCGGCGCGCAGCTCTTCGAACAGCTTCTGCGCTTCGACATACATCTGATCGTCTTCCATCAGCTTGCCGAGAGTCCCCTCACCGGACCTGATTTTCTCTGTAATTTCGCGAATATTTGCAGCGGCACTGGAAACGTCGGCATACAGTGCGTCATCTTCGGACAGAAGTCTGCCCAGCGTTCCTTTTCCATTCACTAGACGTTCGCTGACATCGCTCAAATTGGCAACCGTCTTCTGAACGTCGTTATAAATTGTCTCGTCCTGAATCAGCTTTCCGATGGTTCCCTCTCCATTCGAGAGTTTGGCACTGATGACATTCAGGTTATCCACCATCGTTTTCAGTGATTTATACATTTCATCATCTGAAAGAAGACGACCCAAGGTACCTTCTCCAGCGGTCACTTTCCGGGTCATTGCCTTAAACTCACCGACGGCATCACCCAGCTCCTGCAGAATATCAATGGGTTCATCCCCCATAATGGTCGTACTGGGAGGAAGTGCCGGAGCTCCCAGCGGTCCTTCATAGAGTTTCAGCAGTTTACCACCCAGCATAGACGATGCCACCACTTCCACTTTATAACCCTCTCGGAATTCCACCGGAACTTCGAGATCGCTTTCGACGATCACGTGATTGTTCTCCAGATAAGTGGCTTTGACAATCCCCACCTTGGTGCCGCGCAGAAACACATTGTCGCCTTCGCGCAACCCACCGACCTCTGAGAAGATGACCCTAACTGGATATTTTTTCTGCAGAAAGTTCTGTCGGCTGAGCACGATGGTGAAAACTCCCAGAGCAATCAGGATTACAAACATAAACATCCCGACAAGGACTTCAATACTCAGGTCTTTTTTGTATTTATCAGGCATGATTCTTCATTCCTTTCTCCCATTCCCCTCGACGGGTGATGTACTGGGACTCGAGGAACCGCTGAACGGTCTCATTTTTTGATTCTATAAATTCTTCAGGGGTAGCGTTTTCAACTATTCTTCCACCGTCAATCATCATAATACGCGTGCCGATGGCCAGAGCGCTGTGCAGATCGTGCGTCACCACCACACTGGTAATGCCCAGTTCATTGCGAAGGTTTTCGATCAGTCCGTCAATCAGGCGCGATGTGACCGGATCGAGGCCGGATGTCGGCTCGTCGTAAAGAATAATCTCCGGATTCATTACGATGGCCCGCGCCAGCCCAACTCTTTTCTGCATTCCGCCGGACAGGTCGGAAGGATATTTATCAACCGCTTCCTGCATATTCAGCAGACTCAGTTTTTCGAGGACGGTTTTTTCGATTTCCTCTTCGCTCATTTTGGTGTGCTCACGCAAAGGCAAAGCGACATTCTCAAACACCGTTAACCACTGCAGCAGCGCCGCGCCTTGGAAAAGCACACCAAACCGGCCGCGAATCCGCGCCAGCTCCGGCCCGCTGGCGGAACTGATTACATCGTCGCCGATGCGCACAGTTCCGCTGTCCGGAACCAACAGCTGCACCATGTGCTTCAGCGTCACACTTTTTCCTGCGCCCGACAGACCGACCACAACAAACGTCTCCCCCTTCGGAACCTCAAAAGAGACTCCGTCGAGGACAGTCTTTCTGCCCAGCTTTTTCGTTACATTTTCGAACTTGATCATATGTAAAACAGCCGTGTAATCATGTAGCCGACAATCAGGATCAGCAGAAAAGAGATAATCACAGTGCGGCGGGTGGCCCGTCCCACCCCAACGGCCCCTTCGGAAGTCGTCAGCCCCTGATGACACGCGACCGTAGCGATAATGACTCCGAAGACCAACGCCTTAAGCAGGCCGACATACAAATCCTTATTCTCGGCATAGCGGGTGGCGTTGTCGAGATAAGCCTGAAATGCCACACCGAGCTGAGTGGAACCGACAACACCGCCGCCAAAAATCCCGATCAGATTGGTATAAATCGTCAGAATCGGCATCATCACCGCCAAAGCAACCAGCCGCGGCATCACCAGAAAACGATGGGGGTCAATCGACATCACCTCAAGCGCGGCGATTTCTTCCGAGACAGTCATCGTCCCAAGCTGAGCGGCAATTGCGGACCCGACACTGGCTGCAATAATCAGGCCGGTCATAAACGGTCCCATTTCGCGAATCATCGAAACCGCCACCGCAGAACCGATGAATTCCTCCTGCCCATAGCGGCGCAGCTCCAGGCCGGTCTGCAACGCCAGGATCATTCCCGTGAACATGGCCACCACCGTAATTACCCCCAGGCTCTTAATTCCGGTGATATACAGCTGCATGGATGTCTCATACCGGGCGCGCGGGCGCCAAAGGGTCCGGATATAAAGCGTGGAAGAAGCCAGCATAATCAGGGCCTGCCCCATCTCGTGACAGGCCATCAGAATAATCCGACCCAGCCGCCGGAACGACCGGATCGGAAGATCCAGATAACTCATTCGCTCCCGATGTTCTGACGCTGTAACCTTCATTATTTTCCTAAACTAAACCAAAAGATTTTCATTTTTTTCGAATCGCCGTCCTTTTTATACCCGAGTAAACCTTTCAGTAAAGCCCATTCGGATCGCTCCGCTTCCGGTTCTTTTTCGCTGTTCCAGATGAACCATAACATGTCTTTTTTGACCAGCCCGTCATCATTCGTTTGTTTATAAAGCGTCCAAAGCGGCGACCAGTTTCGTTCGATCGGAGCAGAGTCCAGCGGCCACAGCTCCAGCATCCGAAATCGCGATTGATCGCCCGCCCGCTTCCAGCTCATCAACGGCCAGATTTTCCATCCCGTGGAAACTTCGTCCCACTCCTCTTCCGGCACCTCCGGCTCCGGCAGCTTTTTGGACTGCCAATAGAAAAACGGCAGCGCCAGTTTGCGGTTCACCTGCAGATGTTCCTGCCGGGTGTTTTCCGACCACAGGAGAGGCCAGAGCGCAAAACGACGGTCAATTCGTCCGCCCGCCTCCAGTTTGCGGCCCCACAACGGCCAGACAAACAACTTATCGAGCTGCTCACTTTTCACTTTCTGAATGAACGGCCACGGACACAGAAGGCGGTCTTCGCGCTCTCCATCCGTGAAACGGAAAAACGGCGGAATCACCCACCAGGTGCTTTCTTTATCCAGTTTACTGCGCCCGAGAATTGGAAAGAGAATCCACGACTTTCCGGAGTCCCCGGGATAAAAATATTCTGCCGATGTCCAGAACGGCCACAGGACAAATTTTTTCTCATACTGATTCTCGAGCACCGTTTTTCCAACGATTGGAAAAACCCGATCGCGCTGAATGCCGTCGCCGCGTGTGTGCGAATAGATGGGCCACAGAACACTGGTGGTTTTCACCTCATTGATCTGCGATTTCCCGAACATTGGAAAAAGCACAAACATGATTTTGTCGCGCCCGAGGAACTCGTGAATGGTTCCGCCCAGAGGGAACAGCGCGAAATAATTTTCGCCGTTGACATCCCGACCCTGAAAATAGATTGGCAGCAGCCAGTTGCGATCGCGCGGCAATTCCGAATCGGTCGCAAAATTATGCGTCCACCAAAAAAGAAACGCCCGGGAAGATTCTTCATTTTTGAACGATTTGCGCAAATAAAGCGGCCAGAGATAGTCCTGAATGGTTCCTTCCTCCAGCTCCGTTTTGGAATAGAATGGACGCACTGCAAAAAACGAACCTTCTTCTGTCTGAAGGCGATCGTAAAACGGATACAAATCAGCAACCGCGGTGAAGCAGAACAGCACTCCCATCAATCCTATCAAATGACCTTTTCGAAACATAACCAGTCGACGCTACCAGAAGCCTTTCTCTGGTGAAAACCCTTTTGCACATTCTCGCGTCGAAAATGCAGAATCTCTTCTTTGAGGTCACTGCCCAAAACCAGGCCCCATTCTCCTTACAACCGTTTTCAATCTGAAAAAATCACATCAGGACACGCAATGAAAACAAACCCTGCCCTTCTACTGTCTTGGATGACCGGTCTGATCTGCCCCGAGAATACACCGGAATGTTTAAAATAAACATTCCAGCAGAACATAGCCCTGTCTTCTTTGCCCTGATTTATCCAAAAAGCGAGCTGTTCCATCCCCATTGACTGGCGGGAACTTCAGTAAAATTCAGATAAACACGATCCATTGAGATTCCAAGCGTCCCGTTAAGCAGCCTGCAGATGTTCTCAGAAAGAGCCGCATTTACCTCATGGCTGAGTCCGCCGATACTTTTGACCTCCACAAAAGCGGCATCTCCTGAAGAACCGGACATCATCAAATTCGCGGTCGTTGCACTAACCATGACATAGCTCTCCGGCTTACCAATGGTTTCCGCCAGAATCATTGAAAGAGCGGCCAGCATATCGGATGGAATTTCTGTGGGGGTTTGAATTTTAAGAAGCGGCATATTTTCCTCCTCGTTTTAAATGCCCGAACAATACACCCTGTTCCGGAGTTGAAAAAACCGGAATCAGTGAGAAACTCATCTGAAAAGGAACAGATTATGAAAAAACCGGTTGTGGTTTATATTGCAGGAGAACGACAGCACGCAGGAAAAACCGTGTCCAGCCTCGGAATCATTTCCGCGCTGTGCAAAGTGGTTGCCCCGAAAGATATCGGATACTTCAAACCCGTCGGACAGGAAATGGTCACGCTGCCGTCCGGAGAGCGCATCGACAAAGACGTTCGCATTGTTCAGGAATTCACCGAACTGGACATGCCGAACCTGGGACTGCTCTCCCCGGTTCGAGTCGGCGACGGTGTTACGCGCGACTATCTGGCCTGCGATCACCCCGGAAAACGCACCGAAGCCTACGAAAAAGCGATCGTACAAACCATGGAGCATCTGTCGAACAAACGGCTGATTATTGCAGAAGGGACCGGTCATCCCGGCGTCGGCGCGGTTGTCGGACTCTCGAATGCCCGCGTTTCCAACCTGCTTCATGCCAAAATCCTCTACCTGGTCGGCGGCGGCATCGGCAAACCGCTCGACGAACTGGAAGTCGACCTCTCCTATTTTTCCCACAAAAAAAGCCGCGTCGCCGGAATTCTGTTCAACAAAGTTCTGCCCAACAAAACAGATATGATGAAATCTGTACTTTCAGAACCGGCCATCAACCGGATCTTCCCGGAGTGGGACCCGTCATTGAAAATTTTCGGCTACATGCCGCAGGTCCAATATCTCAACAACCCGTCCATGCAGCTGGTCAGCGGAAGTTTTAAAACCTGCCAACGGATGAATGAACAAAACATTGAGCGCTGGCAGAAGCCCTGCCGACAGGTCAACGTCGTTTCCCAGGGCAGCGAATCATTCATTGCCAAAGAGCATCTGAAAGCCCGCGACATCGCTGTACTCGGCGCCGGATCCCATTGCCGCCTGCAGCGCATCATCGATTTCGACCGAGCTCTTGAGGGAGACAATCTCGGAGGCATCATCCTCAACTGCGCCAATGACAACATGCCGGATGAAAAAGCCCTTGCGATGGTACGAGAAAGCGGCATCCCGACACTGATCGTTCCGGACGACGCCGGAGCCGTCGACCAGACATGCTACAAATGCTTTGTCAACACCAAGCTGCAGCTCTACGACCGCCAGAAACATGAAGCCATCGAACAGCTCTTCGCCGAACACTTTGACGCCGAGCGCTTCGTTCGAACGATCGGACTGTAAGACAGAAAAGCCGTGAGTTTCGTCGCACTGATCATTACCTTCACACCATGAGAATTCACGTTATTGGAATCGGCGGGTGCGGAATGAACGGCGTCGCACAGCTCGCGGCGCACGCCGGATATCGCGTAAGCGGCTCGGACCGCGCAACCGGCCTCGACATTTTCCAAACATTGGAAAAACAGGGAATCGACATTGTTCCGCAGGACGGCTCCGGCATTCTGAAAGACACCGATTTTGTCGTCTACAGCACCGCCATCGAACAGGGAAACCCTGACCTTGAGAAGGCCCAGTCATTGGGCATCCCTCTTTTGCATCGCTCCGAAATGCTGGCCAAGCTGTGCAAAGGCAACGAGGTCATCGCCATCGCCGGAACGGCCGGAAAATCGACCGTTACCGGACTGCTCGGCCATATTTTCCAATGCATGGAAAAAGATCCGACCGTCTACTGCGGCGCAGCAATCAACAACTTCGGCTCGTCGGTTCGCTTCGGCTCTAAAGGCGGTCCATGGATCATCGAAGTCGACGAAAGCGACAAGTCGTTCCTCCATTTTTACCCGGCGCACGCAATCATCACCAACATTGCCGAAGACCATTTTGAACTTCCCGAACTCCGAAAGCTGTTCACCCAGTTTGAAGAACAGGTTGCCGGAACCCTCATCAAACAGCCGGAACGGTTCGAGTGCCCTTCTCCGCTGATCGGCAGGCACAACATTGAAAATGTGAACAATGCGCTGACGCTTTGCAAAGCGCTCGGGCTCGATATGCAGAAATGTATTGAAGCAATTGCTTCCTTCAAAGGAATTGAGCGACGACTGGAGCGGCACGGCGACTACGTGATCGACGACTTCGCGCACAGTCCGATCAAGATTGAAGCCGCACTCGAAGCTGTCTCCGAAGTCTGGCCTTCGTTCAACGCCGTCTGGCGTCCGCACGGCTTCACCCCTCTGTTCCAGGGACTCAACGGATTCACTGCAGCATTCGCCACTGAAAAGGCGCAACGTGCTTTCATTCTGCCGGTTTATTATGCCGGGGGGACTGTGAACAAAAAAATCACGTCGGAACAGTTTGTTGAGAAGCTTCAAGCCGCCGGCGTGCCGGCGGAATTTGTTCCGGATTTCCAATGTCTGGAAAAACGTCTGCTCGAAGACGGCCGGCCGGTTCTCCTCATGGGCGCGCGCGATCCCGAGCTGCCGAGGGTTGCCCGGCAGCTCGCGAAAAAGCTTTAATCGCCGTCGTACTCGACTTCGAGGCGGTAGAAGACGGACGGCTGATCCGCATGCAGATAGTCGGGCAGCCAAAGCGGCATCGGGAAGATTGAATAGTACTCGACCAGCACGTTGTTGATTCCTTCTGTCAGGTTGGTTCCGTAATACAGGGTGTATGTGCGGTCCGCCTGCGCCATCCACGACAGCGAATTGGTTCCCGGCTGCATTTCCAGATTGAGCCGCAGCACTGAGTTGGAGTTGAACGGTTGCGTTCCGGCAACATACTCCTGCCAGGTCTGAGCACCGTCACCGTCCGGGTCTTCGGCCGCCACTGCGTCGTAGTTGTTGGTGAATCCATATTGCCCGAGCCACCAGTGCGGCACGCCACTGGCGGTGCGGCCCAGAACAAACCGTGCGTAGAGTTCAACGGGCCGTGTGAGTTGAATGGTCAGAGGATTATTCGCGACCGAGGTGTTCTCGCCAGCCCACTCATCAAACACGTAATACAGGTCGGGCGTGGCTGTTGCGGACAACATACTGTTGGCAGCATACCAGCCATTGCTGAAAGCAACGGTTCCGTTTGTCCCCGCATATAAATCGGCCCGGTAAAACAGGTCGTGCGAGACGCGAACAATCCAGTTGTTGGTCATAGAAAGATCCAGCGACTCGTTTGTACTCAAACTCCGCGCCCAGCTGTTGTCCGTGGACCACGCCGAAAACTGATACTGAGTGGTACCCACCGTAAACGGATCGTCCGCCAAAGAAACCGCTACAAAATCTTCCGGCGAATAAATATGTACTCCCGCAGCCGGATCGGTCGCCCCGTCAACGGCCTGCACGATCAGGCGGGTTTCATTGGTTCCACTGCGGGATGCTTCGGCTGTATTTCCGTATGCACCCATGTTGACGCGGCTTACCGTCGGTTCACGGGAAGCATCGGAGAGCGGATTGCCGAAATCGATGCACGGACTGTCTTCAGAGTCCACAACCCATCCGCCGGCAGCAAAGCGTCCGTAAGTGCTTCGCAGATGGTAGTCCCCCGCATCAAAATCAGCGAACAGCGGGTCAATATCCATGTTCCCAATGCCGGAAGGAAGCGGCGTTGTACAGCTGTAGCGCATGTTCATCGGCACCCACTCATACCAGTTGTCGCCACCGAGAGCGGCGTTGTTTGAAAGCACGATGCAGTTTTCGACCAACGCAACATCACCGATATCCACGCCGCCGCCATAGCCGCCGGCGTAGTTGTTCACAAACGTGCAGTTGCGAATCGTTCCGCCCCACACCTCGACACCACCGGCATCCAATCCGGACTGGTTGCCATCAATAATCGAGTTCTCAACAAGTCCGCCCCGCGTCAGGAGCCCGCCACCGTAATAGTAGCAGAGGTTGTTTTCGATCCGGCAATCCTTCACCAGGCCGTCATACAGATACACTCCGCCTGCAAGATAGTACGAAAAGTTATTCCGCACCCAGCAGTTTGAAAGTGTGCCGCCGGCAACCGTCACCCCGCCGGCGGCAATGTCAACCGGTGACAAGCCGCCCTGTATGGTGACCCCGGAAACAGTGCCGGCATAAAGAATGATCCCCGGATAATTCTGAGCTGTGAAATCCAGAATGGTTGACCCCGGCCCATTTAAGGAAGTCAGCGTAATGTCATCGTCAAAGGACATCAGCTGTACCTCATACGAACCGTCATCGACTCGAATCTCCCTTCCCGGAAGCGCAGCATTGAATGCCTGATTCAAATTGGTGTACGCTCGCTCGAGTGAATCATACGGCCAGGTCTGCGAACCGGATGTAGACACATACAGCACCGGGCTGTTAACGCCGAACTGATTCGTCGGGCTTGTGATCAGCTCCAGGTCCAGCAAGGCATAGGCATAATAATCAACCACAGCTCCCACCGAAGACGGTTGAATCTGCGTGGAATACACCAGATTCTCTCCATTGGTTGCAATGAAGCTCATAGCCTGATACTTCCATGCGCCATCGTCTTCCCGCCAGCTCATTCCAACACCTGCCAGCGCCTTCCCGCCGGTCGTCAGGCTGGCAAACAAATCCACGGGTTCCTCTGCCCCGACGACAATAGTCGGCTCATGCCAAACGGACGTCACTTCAAACGTATTTCCCGCATCACCGCTGAACGAGGAAAAGAGCGCATACGACTGAGGCCCTTCCGGAACGCTGTAGCCAGAGACCACCATGGTCCAAAGGCCGGTTTCGCAAACTGCCAGATCCACCTGTTCCACATTATTGGTATGGTCCGCACTGACCAATCCGTTGGGCCGATTCGTCACGCCGGACGGCGAGATCAATATCAGGTCGAGGTCGTTTACCAGCTGGAGCGACGAAAGCAGTGAAGCCGGCGGATCGCTCCACACCAGCGTCGTGCTGAGTCCATTGGTCCCGGTCACATTCAGTTCAAAGATATGCTTTTCGGAAGTCTGCAGGCGGTTGCGATCCCAAAACACATTTTCTTTCCCTTCCGGGAAAAAGGTATTTCCGGCATTCACCTGCCCCCAGCCCTCAACATTGTTTCCGGTCGTATTCGGAATTTCCAAAAAATCGTTGGTTCCGTACTGACCGGGATAAAGGGACACTGCGCCATTAATCAGAGCCGCCTTCAGCAGCGCGGCACTCGGATTGGGAACACTGTGGTATTCCTCAAAATACTGCCGCGCCAGCGCCGCCACACCTGAAACCAGCGGGCCCGACATACTGGTCCCGCCGCTGAATTTATAATACTCTCCAGCCTCCCCACTCAGAAGTCCCCATCCATCAGAAGCCCCGTCCCGGGCCCGGCAGGAAATAATATCAGTTCCTGGAGCGACGACATCCGGTTTAATGCGGCCGTCCGCGCAGGGCCCTCGGCTCGAAAACGCAGCCATGCCCTGATGCACTCCATCGTCAGACGTGGAAATTAAATCGTCACGAATCGGCGGCTCCGAATACTGCACAGGCCTTACCCCTCCCCATGACTTACTGGAATATCCGCCGCTTCCGGCAGGCCGATCCGACTCCGCCGCGCCGACCGTCAGGCAGTTTTTAGCCGTTCCGGGGACTCCGAGGGACTGCCAGTCAATCACGCCATCGCCATTGGCATCCTCTCCAGCGTTTCCGGCAGAAAAGACAATCAGCATATCGTCGTTCTGCCACATAAAATCGTCCACATCGCGAGATTGGGATGTGTATGCTCCGGCGGCATCAGCGCCCCAGCTGTTATGATGAATCCGGGCGCCGTTGGTATAAGCCTCTTCAAACAGGATTCCCAGCGGGCTGGGGCCATAGATCGCCGCAGTCCCGCTGTTGTCTCCCAGTGCCTGCATTACCAGCTCAGATTCATAAGCCACTCCGCGATATAGTCCGTTGCTGAATGCCGAACCATCTCCCAATACCGAACCGGCAACATGGGTTCCATGCCCGTTGTAATCTTTCCAATTATCCCCGTAAAGATAACTGGATGCATACCGAATACGTCCGGAAAAATCCGGATGGATTGTCTCCAGATTTCCCAAATCAAGCCCGGTATCTCCAACCGCAACCACCTGCCCGGCTCCGGTCAACCCATGCGTCTCCCAAACGGTCTTCACATTCATCCGCGGCGCTTCAACGGCAACATTATTGAAGACCTCCATTTGAATAAACGGCTCAATCCACTCCACCTCGGCCAGTTCAGCCAGCGCAGCTACAGAATCCGCGGAAAGCGTCGCCCGAATTGATGCGCGAGTGGTGCTTTTCCCTGAGTCCACAACCGTCCCCTGCTGCTGTTCAATCCACCATTCAACACGCGGAAGAAAGCCCGGTTTCAATAAAGAAATCACGACCTCCAGCTCGGGCTGGGTCATATCGAGGGCTGCACTCACTTTGTATTCCGGAAAACAGGATCCCACCCATTCAACACCGCTCAGAGTTTGCGGCAAATCAGACTTTGCAGAATCAATCAGCACCAGGAATGCATGGTCCGGCACATAGCCGACAATCTCGCCCCCCAGAGCCTGCAGCTGTTTTTGATCGTCCCCGCTCGGTGTTGCGCGAAACTGCACCAGCTGACAGATTTTACCATCCAGAGTCTCCTGCTGAACTGCTGCCGGCAGAGCCAAACTCATTGTCTTCACAGGTAAAGACGACGTATCGACCGCACCGTTTTTCAGTCTCAACGTTCCTGCGCGTCCCTGTCCGGCAATCGCCAGACAAACCATTCCTATCCATATATGCTTCATAAAAACTCCCAAACTCTCCGGCACACAAAGAAAATCACAGCCGTAGAAAATCTGACCCTACTCTCACACTTGACAGCGCACAACGAAAGATTCTCATTTTTGCAAATTTTACCGTCAGACTTGCGTCGACGGCTCGCAAGTAATAGATTACCGCCCTTTTGAACCGGAGAAATTTGAAAATGATAAAAGCTGCAGATTTGAAAAGATCATCCGTCATCGAGATTGACGGCGTACCGCATACCGTTGAAAACATTCAGCTGAGCACACCAACTGCACGCGGAGGCAACACCATTTATCGCGTCCGTTTCCGTAACGTAACCACCAAAGCCAAGGTGGATAAAAGCTACAAAGGCGGTGACGCTCTTCAGGAAGCTTCTTTCGATACCACGCAGGTGCAGTACCTTTATAAGGAAGGTGACCGCTACACCTTCATGGATCTCGAATCCTACGAACAGTTTGAATTGCTCGAGAGCGATATTGAAGACGCACTTCCCTTCCTCATCGAAGACATGGAAGGCATTACCGCGCTGATTTCTGACGGCAAAGTGCTGACCATTCGCATGCCCGCCACACTGGAAATGGAAATCATCGAATGTCCGCCGTCCATGAAAGGCGCCTCGGCCACATCGCGCACCAAACCTGCCACTCTCGCCACCGGTCTGATCGTCCAGGTTCCGGAGTACATCGCCCCCGGCGAAATCATCAAAGTCGATACCGAAGAGCGCCGCTTCCTTTCGAGGGCATGACAGTCAGTTATCCGAAAATTGTTATTTGTTACCAGAAAAGGAGAGTGTTATCAGAAAATATGAGATATCAGTGAATGACTGATAACTCTGAACCCATAACGATAACCAACGTCTCATGTTTAAGATCTACAACACCCTGTCCCGTCAGCTCGAAGAGCTGGTTCCGCTCAAAGACAACCACGTCCGTCTCTACACCTGCGGGCCGACGGTCTATAACTACGCACATATCGGCAACTACCGGGCCTACATGTTTGAAGATCTTCTGCGCCGCTGGATCCAGTATAAGGGAATGGGAATCACGCAGGTCCAGAACCTCACCGACGTGGATGACAAAACGATCCGCGGTTCGCGCGAAACCGGAAAGCCCCTGCGCGAATACACGCAGACCTATAAGGATGCTTTCTTCGAAGACCTCAAAACGCTCAACATCCAGCCCGCCGAGCACTATCCCGCCGCCACCGACTGCATCCCGGAAATGATCGAACTGATCGAAAAACTTTTCGAAAAAGGCCTCGCCTACAAATCCGACGACGGTTCGGTCTACTTCCCCATCGATAAGTTTCCGGAATATGGAAAACTCGCCCGCCTCGATCGCGAAGGCATGCGCTCCGGCGCCCGCGTGGACCAGGACGAATACGACAAAGACAACGCCGCCGACTTCGCCCTCTGGAAAGGCTACGTCGAAGAAGACGGCGACGTCGTCTGGGATTCACCCTGGGGCAAAGGCCGCCCCGGCTGGCACATCGAATGTTCCGCCATGAGCCAGAAATACCTCGGCAAAACCTTCGACCTGCACTGCGGCGGCGTCGATAACATTTTCCCGCACCACGAAGACGAAATCGCCCAGAGCGAAGGCGCCAACGGCTGCCTCTATTCCAAATACTGGATGCACAACGCCCACCTGCAGGTCGAAGGCAAAAAAATGTCCAAGTCCGAAGGCAACTTCTTCACTCTGCGCGAAATCCTCGACAAAGGCTACTCCGGCCGCGAAATCCGCTACGAGCTCATCGGCACCCACTACCGCCAATCGCTCAACTTCACCTTCGCGTCCCTCAACGCCAACCGCGCCGCCCTCGCCCGCCTCGACGAATTCTACGCCAAGCTTCAGGAATCCATCGGCGGAGAAACCGAAGCCGGTGAACTGCCCGAATGGGCCGCCACGCTCGCCGAAAAATTTGAAGCCGCGCTCGATGACGACCTCAACATCGCCGGCGCACTCGGCGCGCTCTTTGACGGCGTCCACGAAGGCAACAAGAGTTTTCCAATGTCTGGAAAAGAAGCGCTCGCCGTTTCCAACCTTTGGAAAAAAATCGACAGCGTCCTCGGCTTCCTCGAGCCGCCCAAAGAAGATGTTCCCGCCGAGCTCATCGAAATGGCCAACGCCCGCGTCGAAGCCAAAAAGAACAAAGACTGGGCCGAAGCCGACCGCCTGCGCGACGCCATCGCCGCCGCCGGATGGATCGTCCAGGACACCCCTACCGGCCCAAAACTCAAAAAGCAGTAAACGCAAAGACGCAAAGATTATTGAGCTTCGCAAAGTAAACTCCGCGTTCCTTTGCGCTCTCAGCGTCTTTGCGTTGAATTTTACAAGTCCGGAACAGTTTCGGGGATAAGCTGGCCGGTCGGGCTGATTTTGAAGACATAGATGAGGCCGGGGCGAAGCTTTTTATAGACCGCGTTCCCGTAAACAGCTTTGATCCCATGCTGCTCTAAGGCTTCCGGATCGTTGGCAAGATCCCAGATGGCGTTCCAGAACATCTGCTGATCTTTCAGGCGCAGGCGCGAAAGCAGTCCGGCATACCGTGCAGGTTCCGCGCCCGGTTCTTCAATTTCGAACCCCGCCGACGGCGCCTGATTGTCGCCGTAGACTCGCCGCCACAGGTAGAGCGAACGGTCTTTTCCATCGATGACGGCCTGCCCGGAAAAGCTGACGATCAACGCGTCGAAGTGAACGATGTCCCCTTCAATCTCGACCTCTTTCTGAAGCACAGTCTTCAGCGGATTCCCGCGCTCCGTCTCGACGAAACGCAGTGTGGTGTAAAGCTGCCCGTCACGGGCTTCCTGCATCAGAACCTTGGCGTAGCCGATCTGCTCTTCCGTGGTCAACGTGGAAATGGCTTCTTTAAGCTTTTTGTTTTCGCCAAGCAGGTCGTGGACGGTTTTGGTGCCATAGAAAAGAGTACCGGCAACGAGAATCACCGCGACCAGTGCCAGCAGGCCGAAAACTGTCCGAACGAACTTTTTCATGGGTATTTCCAATGGTTGGAAAAAGTGTATGCGTTTTTTCCAACCATTGGAAGCGTGCTCAGTATTTTACGGAGCAGCCGTAGGGTTTGGTCATAGGTGTCGGCACAGGGTTTCCGGCAAGCAGCGCGTACAGCGCCTCATCAAGATAATTGCGACCTTTTCCGGCCGTCTTGGGGTCGGCGGTACGCTGGTCATCAACGGATCCCTGATACGCCAGATTACCATCTTTATCGACGACGAATATATGCGGTGTATTACTCGCCCGATACGCATGGCCCACCCGACCGCTTTCATCCAGCAGAACAGCCGTTGCTTTTGAGCCGTTTGCTTTGACCCGCAACTTCCATTCGTCCAGAGAAAGGTTTCCCTGCTTGCCGGGGGCTGATGAACAGATGCTCAGCCAAACCACATTTTTAGCCGTATATTCTTCCTGCATGGCCTGCATGGTGCCGGTTTCATAGAACTTTCGTACAAACGGACAGTCATAGTTGGTCCATTCAAGCACTACAATTTTACCGATATAGTGACTGAGCGAATGTGTTGCACCGTTAATGTCCGGCAGAGCAAACGCCGGTGCGACTGACTGAGCGACGGCCGAAAGGCCGAGCAGTACAGCCATTGCACAAACAGTAAACCTTTTCATCATAGCTCCTTTCCGGGAAACACGTCCCTATTGCGCCTTCTCCCAGCCGCTTTCTTTCAGAAGCGCCTGCCATTCCGCGGTCGGTTCTGACGAAGCCGATCCGCTCTGCACAGAAACCGTCTGTGTGCCTTTCTGAAACACACAGATGTCCTTGCAAATCATCCATGTTATGGAAGCCGTCAGTTGAATTGTTTCGCCCGCCGGAACAGAGGCTGGGATCAGCACATTACTCAGCAGAACCACCTGATGCTCGTAGCCGTAGGATGTTCCGGCCGAATCCGTGAAGCTTTCCGGCGCAGGAAAGCGCCATTCTGAAACCTCGAGTCCGTCCACTCCACTGATTTCAATTGACGGAGGCATCCCGGAATCCCCCGGCTCTTTGGCGTACGTATGCCAACCTTCAGCCACCTTGATTCTCACAGCCACCGGAAGACGGTCGCCGGGGCGAACCGTTTTATAGGCAACAAACACTTCGACACTGGACCGCTCATCTTCCGCGCGGGCGGTTCCGACCATCCACAGTGCAGCGATCAGAAACAGAACGGGTTGAAAAATCGCTCTCATCGTTGCTTCCCCCTTCAACGAAGGAAAGGTTACTTCACTCATCTCTTTTATCAAGCCAATCCAACGCTTCAAACACGGACTCATTTCCTGCCTTTTAAATCGCTCTTAACGGCCTTGCATATGTGAAGTCTCAATGAAAGCTGGATATTCATCGACGTTACAGATACATTTTTTCGTCTATGCACGGAAAATTTATTACATTGGAAGGGCCGGAAGGATCCGGCAAATCAACACAGGCTCAGATGATTATCCGTCGACTCGGCGAGATGGGCATTGAGGCCATGTACACCCGCGAGCCGGGCGGCACCGCACTGGGTGAAGCAATCCGTAATATTCTTCAGCACAACGCGGCCGGAGAGGCCCCCTGTGAACGGGCGGAACTGCTGCTGTTCGAAGCCAGCCGCAACCAGCTGGTCGAAAAAGTAATCCGCCCCGCTCTTGAAAAAGGAACATGGGTCATCTGCGACCGCTTCATCGATTCCACCACGGCCTATCAGGGATACGGCCGCGGCCTTCCGGTCGACGAAGTCCAGGCAATCAACAGCTTTGCCATTCACTGGATCGCGCCCGATTTGACACTGCTGCTCGACCTGGACGTCAACACCGGATTCGACCGCATCGCCCAGCGCTACCTGGAACTCGGAGAGTCCGCCGATCGTTTTGAACAGGAAGAACGCTCGTTTCACGAACGGGTCCGTCAGGGATATCTGACTCAGGCAGACACCGAACCGGAACGCTTCCGTACAGTCGACGCTTCGCAGGATCCTGAAACTGTTTCCACAGCAATCTGGGATATCATTCAGGAACTGCTATGAGCTCCGAACAGTTCCAGAAAGCATGGGAAGGCATTGAAAAAGGCTGGCAAAGCGGACAGCTCGCGCACGCGTACCTGCTGCAGGGAGCTCCGCACGGCGCGGCCCTGCGCTTTGCCGAACAGATCCTCAACCTGATTTATGACAATCATCCGCAGGTGGCGACCCGTGCTCATCCCGACATCGCATGGATTGAACCGCAAAGTAAAAGCCGGCAGATTCTGATCGATCAGGTGCGCGAACGGCTGATCCAGCCGTTTTCCCAAACCTCATTTTCCGGAGGTTGGAAGGCCGGAGTCATCGTCAATGCCGACCGAATGAACGTGCAGGCCGCCAACGCCCTGCTCAAAACACTGGAAGAGCCGCCGGCAAAAAGTATCCTGCTGCTGATCACCAATGAGCCGCAAAGTCTGCTGCCGACCATTTCCTCGCGCTGCCAGCGAATCACACTGACGTCTGCCGACGACGAAATTTCCAAACATTGGGAAGAACCCCTGTTCGATATTCTGCGCGATCTTCCCCCGGCGTCCGCGCCGGAAGCCGCGCTGCTGGCGGGGAGACTGACCGTTCTGCTGAACAATCTGAAAAAGGAATTCGAGGCAGAAGAGAACGAACGACTCTCAGAAGATCTCTCCGCAAAGGAAGCAAAGTCGCTGCTCGACGGACGTTCCTCCGCACGGCTGATTGAAGCGCGCGCCGAGATTCTGCGTATGATCCTGCAGTGGCAGCGGGATGTACTGATGCTGGTGATCGAACAGCAGGATTCGCTGCTTCACTTTCCGGAAGAAAAAGATGTATTGGCACAGCAGGCATTAACCAGCAATCGGGCCGAAGCATTTCAACGACTTGCCGCAGTGGAGGAAGCCAGCCGCCGCCTCGATCGAAATCTGCCCGCCGAACTGGTGTTTGAAGCATTCTTCTCGCAGATGATTTAGCGTTAAAATGCGCAATACCGCTCGTTAAAACGGCCTGCGGCCTCGTTCAAATCGTTGAATGTTAAATCGTTGAATGATTTCAACGCTTTTAACGGGTTTAACGACTTGAACGCAAATGCTTCACCAGCGCCTGCAGCGCCAAAACGTACCCGTAGCCTTTAAAGCCCATCAGCTGACCAATACATCCGGGAGCCGTCAGGCTTTTGTGACGAATTTCTTCACGGGCGTGCGTATTGCTTAAATGAACTTCCACCGACGGAACCGCATCTGCCACAGCCTTGATTGCATCCGCCACACCAAGACTGGTATGTGTCAGCGCCGCTGGATTAATGATGATGCCATCAAAATTCCCGCGGGTTTCCCCAATACGGGTAATCAGGTCACTCTCCGCATTGCTCTGAAAAAATTCAATTTCTACGCCGCCGAGCGCCTCAGCACAGGCACGCAGATCGGATTCAATGGATTGCAGAGTCTCACTGCCATAGATTTCCGGCTCGCGTGTACCCAGCAAATTCAGGTTCGGACCATTCAGGACAAGAATTTTAAGCATTTTCATAAACGAGGTTGTAACACACCTGACAGAATCTGAAAACTATTCTTCCAAACATTGGAAAACTCATATTGTCTCACCAGTCGAATCAAAACGAAATACGTTTAACTTGATAAACTATAATGGTTTACAAAACAAACTACCCCATACATTTAAATGTATGGGATAATTTGAACCCCTAAAGCCTCCTTCTGAACCAGCGCAAGGCAGTTGCTTTCCAAACATTGGAAAGGTAAATTGATCTTTATGAGCAAACTGTCCGGAACTGTTGCACACGTGATGCGTCGCTTTACTCTCGATAAATGGGGTGGCACAGAAACAGTCGTTTTTAATCTGTCGCGCGAACTGGAAAAAGCGGGACTTCACAGTCCAATATTCTGCACTGACATGTTCGCAGCGCCGGGCAAAGAAGAGATCGAGGGAGTCACGCTGCGCCGCTTCCGCTATTGCTTTCCATGGTTTGGACTCAGCGAAGACGCCAAAGCCAAACTGCGCCTGAAAGGCGGGAGCCCCCTCTCCCTGTCGCTGTTTCTCAACCTGCTTTTCACCAAGAATTTAATACTGATTCACACCCACGTCGGTCGACGTCTCGGCGGCATTGCCCGCACCGTCGCTAAAATTCGCCGGGTTCCATATGTGATTCATGTGCATGGCGGACGACATACCGTTCCGCAGGACCAATACGACGCAATGGTTTCTCCAGTGAAAGGAAAATTCGAGTGGGGAAAAATATTCGGCCTGCTGTTCGGATCACGGCGCGTATTTGATGATGCCGATGCGGTGATCTGCGTAGGCCGGAGTGAAGCTGACGAAATGCGCGAACGCGGACAGAAGAATGTGCACTATCTGCCCAATGGAGTTTACGTCGATCATTTTTCATCTGCAGACCCGGCTCCGTTCCGCAAGGAGTACGGACTGGAAAACACGCCGTTCATTCTCTGCCTGTCGCGCATCGACTACCAGAAAAACCAACGGCTTCTGCTTGAGTCGTTTTCCGAATTCAGAAAAACACATCCCGGCTGGAAGCTGGTGTTCATCGGGCCCATCACAGTCGAAGACTATCACCGGCAGATGCTCGACGACATCGATCGGTTCGGACTCGGCGAATCCGTTCTGATTATTCCCGGCATGCGCCCCGGAGATCCGCTGCTTCCTTCCGCCTACCGCGCCGCAAAAATGTTCGTACTGCCAACGTCCAACGAACCGTTCGGCATTGTGATTCTCGAAGCATGGGCTGCAAAAACTCCGGTCATCGCCACGCGTGTCGGCGGCATTCCCGGCTTCACCACCGACCATGAGAACATCCTGCTGTTCGAAGATAACAATGCAGACGAACTGACCGGACAAATGAACCGGCTCGCAAACGACAAAGTCCTCCTGTCAAAACTGACCCAAAGCGGCTTCACCGAAGTCTCCGCACACTACGACTGGAGTGCCATCGCAAAGCGCGTCATGGATATCTATAAGGAGGTGCTGAAATGACCAAACTGCTGATCTGGATCGGAGTCTTTGTCGGCGGTTGGATCGGCTGGTATCTGGGCGACCTCATCGGCGGATTCGGCTGGTCCTTCACCATCAGCAGCATCGGCAGCATCGCCGGCGTCTTCATCGGCTGGAAAATTTCCCGGAACCTGTACTGACTCCTGACAAATCTGGAAATTAGATTGAACGGCTTATTTAGATCGTGTCTAATTACGGCAGATTAAAGAAAGGAGGCAGTCATGACTGCTCGTTCAACAATAAACACAGGAGTTGCCGTTGCAACTCTGGCACTCTGTGCCCAGTTCCTCTACGCCGCAGAAGATTGCTCTTCCGGCGTATGCAGCCTGAGTTCTGCGCCCAAAGCAAGCAAAGCCCACAACCTCAACACCTTCGAAATGAAGGCAATTGTCGATTCCGGGAAAGCCGTAATACTGGATGCACGATCCGGAGAGTATGATGACGGCTACCGGATCCCCGGCGCAAAATCGCTCAACAGCGAATCAACACCGGAAGAAATTGCCGCCATCATTCCCTCCAAAGAGTCACCGGTTGTAACCTACTGCGGCAACCTGAAATGTCCTGCCAGCGCCGAATTGGCCAAGCACCTGAAGGCCTTGGGATATACCAATGTGAAAGAATATCCTGAAGGAATTGCCGGCTGGCGCGAAGCCGGCGGCGATGTTGATAAGGTTAAATAACCGGAACCGGACAAAAAGAAAGGCGGCCTGCTTTGGGTCGCCTTTCTTTTTTCCAAACCTTGGAAAGTTCCGGTTGATCTATACAGAAAAACCGGCTATCTGATCAAAGTTCAGGTATTTGTAAATGTCAGCCGACCTGCCGTCCAGTTTCGGCCCGACAATTTCCAGATATTCTTCCGGAGTCGGCAAAACGCCTTTCAGCGCAACAACCGCAGCAAGTTCGGCGGATCCCAGATAAACCTGAGCGCCCGTCCCCATGCGGTTGTTGAAGTTGCGGGTGGAGGTTGAAAAAACCACTGCGTTATCGCGAACCCGGGCCTGGTTACCCATGCACAGCGAACAGCCGGGAATTTCAAGGCGTGCACCGGCAGCACCGAACTTTGCGTAGAACCCTTCTTTTGTCAGTTGAGCCTCATCCATTTTAGTCGGCGGACAAACCCAGAGATTGACATTGGCAAAGCCCTCGCCGTCGAGCACCTCGGCAGCGGCGCGGAAATGACCGATATTGGTCATGCAGCTTCCAATGAACACATCGTCGACTTTAGCTCCTGCAACGTCGGACAGTTTCTTCACGTCGTCAGGGTCGTTCGGGCAGCACAAAAGCGGCTCGGTAATTTCATTCAGATCAATTTCGATGATTTCCGCGTACTCGGCATTTTCATCGGCGCTCATCAGCTCGCCGTTCTCAATCCAGTCTTTGACGTCCTCAATCCGTTTTTTGAGCGTATCGGCATCGCCATAGCCGCCTTTGATCATCTCTTCCATCAAAGTGACGTTGGATTGCAGGAACTCAACAATCGGCCCGCGATCCAGTTTAATCGTCGCCCCGGCGGCGGAACGCTCGGCGGAGGCATCGGTCAGCTCGAACGCCTGCTCCACTTTGAGTTGCGGCAGACCTTCCATTTCCAGAATGCGGCCCGCAAAAATGTTTTTCTTATTCTTCTTCTCAACCGTCAGCAGCCCCTGCTGGATCGCATAATACGGAATGGCATTGACGATATCGCGCAGCGTGACACCCGGCTGAAGCTCGCCTTTAAAGCGAACCAAAACTGACTCCGGCATGTCGAGCGGCATAACGCCGAGCGCGGCGGCGAATGCGACCAAACCGGATCCGGCCGGGAATGAAAGGCCCATCGGGAAACGGGTGTGCGAGTCTCCACCGGTTCCAACGGTATCGGGAATCAGCAGCCGGTTGAGCCACGAGTGAATGACTCCGTCACCCGGGCGCAGGGAAACACCTTTGCGGTTCATGATGTAGTCCGGAAGCGTTGCGTGTGTAATCACATCGCTCGGCTTCGGATAAGCCGCTGTATGGCAGAACGATTGCATCACGAGATCCGCATTGAATTTCAAACAGGCCAATTCGGTAATTTCCCCGGCAGTCATCGGACCGGTGGTATCCTGAGAACCGACCGTCGTCATTTTCGGCAGGCAGGAAGTTCCCGGCAGAATGCCTTCCACGCCACAGGCTTTCCCGACCATCTTCTGAGCCAGGGTGTACCCCTGCCCTTCTTTCGGTTGCGGATTGTCCGGAACCACAAAAATGCCGGACTCATTAATCGAACTCATCCCCAGCGCCTCGCGGGCTTTTTCAGTCAGCTGTTTTCCAATGATCAGCGGAACACGGCCGCCGGCGCGGAATTCGTCGAGAATTGTATCGGGCTTGACAGCAAAGCGGCTGATTTCATTGCCGTCGGCATCCGTAATTTTTCCAAGGGCTGGAAAAACCTTGATCACCTTGCCGGTCGTGAGTTCGCTTACGTCTGTCTGAATCGGCAGCGCGCCTGAGTCTTCTGCGGTATTGAAGAAAATCGGAGCAATGGTACTGCCGATCACAATGCCGCCACGGCGTTTATTCGGAATGCAGGGAATATCCTGCCCAATGTGCCAGATCAATGAGTTACAGGCGGATTTACGGGACGATCCGGTGCCAACCACATCGCCGACAAAGGTGACCGGAAGCCCGGTTTTCTCTTTGAGTTCAGAGATTTCCTGCGGGCCGTTCGGAAACAGTGTTCCACCCATGCAATTGGAGTGCAGCGGAATATCCGCGCGGGTATATGCGAAGGACGCCGGAGAAAAATCATCGGTGTTAATTTCTCCATCGACCTTATAAACAACGGTCTCAATCTCCTCTGCAATTTCCGGAAGCGATGTGAACCACTCGCCGTTCGCCCATGAGATCAGAACCTCTTTAGCGACTTTGTTTTCTTGATCCGCCAGAGCCTGAATATCTTCAAATCGGTTGACGGAAAGCACCATGTTTTTCAAAGCGGCACCGGCTGTAGCCGCCAGCGGCCCCTGTTCGCCAATCAGACGAATCAGCCCGTCGAGGTTATAGCCGCCAACCATGGTTCCCAGAAGCTCAACCGCGCGCTCCGGCGGGATCATCGGGGTTGATTCCTCCCCGTGCGCCACCTTAAAGAGAAACTCTGCCTTCAGCTGCGCCGCCGGGTCTACGCCGGGGTTGACGCGATTTGTAATCAGATCAACCAGTTCTTCTTCTTTGCCAGACGGCGGATCTTTCAGCAGTTCGATCACAGCAGCGGTCTGTTCTTTGTCCAGAGCCAACGGCGGAACATTTTCTTTGGCCCGCTCTTCAACGTGGACGTAATACTCTTCAAAAAAATCATTTTTGCTCATAAACGGTTCTCCTTCTAAAGGCGCGAAACCATACTGCATCCTCCGCAGTCCGTTCAAACCGTTAAACGTTCAAATCGTTCAAACGGCTGCACCCAGCCAACATTTCATCGATTTCAACGCGTTCAACGTTTTTAACACTTGAACGGTTTGAACGATCAATCATATTGATTTGTACATATGAAACCACAACTCACCAGTTTTCGAACCGGCCGATGGTCAATCACGTTAGCTGTCCTGACCGCCATCATAGGCATTACCCTTTCCTTCTATGTCCGGTCCCGCATCGCCCAATCCGAAGCGGCTGCGGCAAGATTGGCAGCAAACACCCTCCGTCAGCACACGGAACAGGAACTGAACCTGTTTGTCGATGTACTGGAATCGGTCCGGGCCCTGCATGCACTGTCCGGCGAAATCAGCCAGGCAGCAATGGATGAATTCATCGAAAAAGGGATGGTTCATCAACACGAGGTGCTGGGTCCCTTCGGCCTGACCCAGCAAATCAGCCCGCAACTTCGCGCCGCCATCGAAAGCAAACAATCATCCGGCCCCGGGGCCTACGATGTTGTACAGGCAGGACCCGACGGAAACTGGATTCCTGCCCTGTCCCGCACGGTTTATTATCCATTGACGTGGCAAAGCCGTCCCAACGGATTAAAAATCCCGATCGGCTTCGATTTTGGCTCCACGGAAGCCAATTGGACAGTGATTTCCCATATCAGACGTACGCGCCGGACCGAACTGGTTCCTGAGCCAATTCAGGGAGCCACCGCCCCCGCCTACTGGGTTCTGGCCCCGGTGATTCCAAGTGACGCCCCGCGCTTTGTCATCGGCTTTGCCGTCGCCATCCTGCATCCACAGGAAATTCTGGAGAAAGTGACAGCCCTGTCCGTCCACTCACCGCAGTTAAAACTGACTCCGTCTGCCGCTCCGCTGAAAGGAAGCGCCCGCTTTACCGGCAATGCGTGGGCCATCCGGCTGCCGCTCGAAGCGATCGGAACCAAATGGGTTTTCGAATGCACATTGCCGGTCGCTGCCGCACAACAGCGCTCTACAGCAGCAGTGCTATTCGGACTGGTTGTTACAGCGCTAATGACCGCCCTGCTCCTGATCCTGGCCGGCCGCACCCGCCGAATTGAAGCAGAAGTGCTGACTCGAACCGAAGAACTCCGGATTGCCAACCAGCAACTGGAACAGAATATCCGCGAACGCGCCCAGATGGAAGAGGCAATGAATGAACTGTCCGCGAGGGAGCAGCGGCGCATCGGACGCGACCTGCATGACTCGCTCGGACAAAAACTGACCGGAGCTGTTTTTCTCAGCCGCTCGCTGCTCAACCACTTCAAACACAGCGAATGCGAACAGAAAACCCATGCAAAAACGCTAAACGAGACACTGAAGTCCACCGTCAGCCAGGTGCGCAATATGGCCCGGGGTCTGGCATCGGTGACCCTGAACGAAGAAAGTCTCGAAGAATCCCTGGAACAGCTGGCGGACGAAATGAGCTCGCTTTACGACACGTCCTGTACCGTTAAATGCGCGGGAGATCTCCCTGAACTAACCAGGAAAACCAAAGAGCAGCTCTATTTCATCGCCCGCGAAGCAGTGAATAATGCCGCCCGTCACGCAAAACCAAAGCATATTACGATCCGACTCGACGACTCCGACTCAGGCTGGACACTGAGTATTGAAGACGACGGAGCCGGGCTTCCTGACGACAGGCCCGCAGGCGAAGGTATGGGGCTGCGCATCATGCGCCACCGTGCCACCCGTATTGGGGCGGAATTTTCCATTCACTCCAACCCCGGAAAAGGGACATCGATTAAAGTGGAATCAAAGCAATCGCCACAAAAAACACAAAAACCCACAAAAACATGAGGTCATCCTGCTGTAATCCATCTTACCTCAGCAAATGAAACACAACGGCTAAAGATATAAAAAAGAGAGGAAACATGGAAATCAATGAACTTTGCGACATCATCAGAAAAACAAGCTTTTCCATTCATAAATATCACCGAATGGGTTAACTTCATTTTCGTGATTTTTTGTGTTTTTTGTGGCTAAATACCTCTTCTTAGAGTTTAAAAATGAAATTTACTGCTGAAAATCCTGCTAAAATCCTGATCGTAGATGACCACGCCATTGTCCGCTACGGAATGGGCGTACTGCTTGCAGGAGCCAATGATCTGACCTTGTGCGGCGAAGCCGAAAATATTGATGAGGCCATCAAAGCTGTGCAGGAATTGAAGCCGGACGCAGCAGTCATAGACATCGTTCTCAAAGATGAGAACGGCCTGGACCTGATCCGCAAACTTCGATCCAACGGAGAAAAACTTCCTCTATTGGTTATGTCCATGCATAACGAATCCACTCATGCCGAAAAAGCCCTGCGGGCCGGAGCTCAGGGGTATATTATGAAAGAAGATGCCGATGAAGTGCTTGTGGAAGCGCTGCGCACCGTTCTATCCGGCAAACTGCATGTCAGTGATGGAATTCATGAAAAAATGCTTCGTTCCTACATCCAGGGCGACGAAGAACCCGAGCAGGACGGCATCGAATCGCTGACCGCCCGCGAAAAAGAAGTTTTCGAAGGAGTCGGCAAAGGACTCACCTCCAAAGAAATTGCTGAAAAGTTCCATCTAAGCCCCCGCACCGTCGAAGTGCACCGCGCCAACATTAAGAAAAAACTTCAGTGTGACAGTGCCGCCCAGTTGCTCCGCATGGCCGTCCAGTGGGTGGAAGGACAATAAGAAGATAGACAGCAGGAACAGAGGCGAATGGCGCGAAGCTAAGGTGATTTACAGCAGAATGACTGTGGAATAAAGGACATGTATAGACCGCTGATTTCGCGGATTAAACAGATCAAAGAGCCGGATTATTCGAAAGCAAAAGAAGGCTTCCGGCAAGTTTCCGAGTTCTCCTTCATAATCTGCGCTATCTGCAAAACTTGCGGTTCAAATGAGCTTAACTTAGTGCCATTCGGGATAGATGAAACATAGAGAGAAAACACAGCTGATCAAAACAGCCACAAGCACAAGCTCCCGCAAGATCGCCACATAAGAAACACTAAAATTCACGAAAAAGGTCGGTTTAGATTTTCTTTGTGACCTATCGTGCTTTTCGTGGCCATTTCCAGACCCTCTAAAAAATCCTGTCGATCCCGTCATACCCCGAAAAAACGGCCCTGCACCGAAGAATAATTCAGACCGGAATGGCACTAAGTTAAGGTGATTTACAGGAGAATGACTGTGGAATAAAGGACATGTATAGACCGCTGATTTCGCGGATTAAAACAGATCAAAGAGACGGATTTTCAAAAGCAAAAGAGAGCTTCCGGCAAGTTGCCGATTTCTCCTTCATAATCTGCGCTATCTGCGAAATCTGCGGTTCAAATGAGCTTAACCGATGCTCCCCGCGCGCGGTTTAAATTTGGTTTTGGCAGCGCCGCAGCCAATGATTTTCTCTCACAAAGCCGCGAAATTCATCAAATAACTTTGCATTCTTTGCGCCATGGTGCCTTGAGTGAGCAACCAAACGGACGAGAGAATATGACTCAGATTAATTTGGTACAATATTTTTTGAACAGGGTGAAAATCACCAGAGCGGACCTGTACCTAATTACAGGCTTACCTGATCCTGTCCAGGTCGGTACATTCGGTCAAAATACGTAGCGTTTAGTAGTTTTTATTTATGTTAAAATTCCACAACTACGTATTGACACGTATACCACTTACGTATACTCTCTAGACATGCTCAGGGAAAGGGCATAGAAAAAAGTTGCGATGGGCGTGATTTTTTTCTGGATGGGCCCCTGAAAAAGGTCCAGATTATTCAAATCCAAATAAGGAGAAGAAAATGAAGAAGACACTCACACTAGCGGCTGTCGCTCTTATTAGCGCTTCCGCACTTGCACAGACGGTCACCAGTGCTAATGTTGTTGGATACATCAAAGCCGAAACCCAGGATGGACTGCAGCTGATGTCCTCTCCGTTTGGCCCGGCGTCAATTAATGACCTCAGCTTGACCAATGGTGTTGGCGGCTTCACGGCGGACATTGCTGATAACATTCATGTTTACGTGCCGGGATCTGGATACCAAAACTATTACTACCTCGGATACACTGGCGATCCTGCTTACGACTATAAATGGGTTGACGGTTCATTTAACATCATAACTAACGTTATGCCTGGCAGCACTGCATTTTGGTATCGTAGCCGTGCAGGAGGCACTGTTACCAACCTGTTTGCCGGAGACGTTCCGATGGAAGCCTCTAACGATGTCGTGATTGCTGAAGGACTTCAGTTGATTTCCTGGCCCTACACAGCTGATATGGACATTAACAGTGTTGGCCTGACAAATGGACTCGGTGGATTCACCGCAGATGTAGCCGATAATATTCATGTCTATATCCCGGGATCCGGGTATCAGAATTACTACTACCTTGGCTACACTGGTGACCCGAACTATGACTACAAATGGGTAGATGGTTCGTTCAACATCGCTACCAATCCGATCCCCCCAAACAGTGGTTTCTGGTATCGTTGCCGCAAAACTGGCGGTTTTACGTGGACCATGAATAAACCTTATTTGAATGATTAATCAGCGGTTTGGTTAATCAAAAAACAAACAAGAAAAAAAGGAGAAAATACATGAAAAAAGCTATTATCATAGCTCTGACAGCGATTACATCAGTCGCTATGGCTAATGAACTTCTGTGGGGAACATCCACAGTTTTGCAGGACCAGACAGGTTCAACCATCGCCACCAGCTTTGGTGATCCGCTGTCAGGTGCATTTGCGCAGCTGGTTTATGCTGGAGCAGATGGCCAGATTGATGCGTTTGGAACATCAGGCGCCGGCACTACTGGTGATGATATGGTTGTTGCCATTAACTATGCGTACGGAACAACCGCTGCTCCATTCGCACAGCCTGGGTTGCTGGGAAAATTCAACCTGCTGACTACATCAGGAGTTAATTCCTTAGCTGAAAACGGAACTTATTATGTTCGTCTGTTCAACGCAGCAAACTCCAACTACGGTGACGGCACAAGCGCATCCGTTTTTGGCACCGCGATCACCTACTATTGGGATTCTGGTGTGACTACGTTTAGCTATGACGAACTTGGTGCCGATGTATCATGGGACTTTGCTTCAGGCGGTTCCCCTGCTACTGGCGACTGGACTGCAGTGGCAGTTCCGGAACCGGCAACTATCGGCCTGCTCGGACTGGGCACCATGGCTGCATGGTTCATCCGTCGCAGCAAACAGGCTCGCGAAGAAGCATAAACAATTCTTCAATTGCCTAATGAAAACCCCGGCATCCGCCGGGGTTTTTTTATGTGCTCAATGCATTTCGTGAGGCAGGCATTCCTGCCTGCCTTTATCCTCGTCTCCACACACGGATTTAAACCCTGCTCTCCTATCCTTTTCTTTAGGCAAAGATTCCTGTCTACCCGCTTATATCCTGGATGTTCTTTACAGCCACCTGCCCAGACAGGGATATCCGAGCCAAATCATTCCCATCGTGGGGCAGGCTTTCCAGCCTGCCCGCCTTTGCATTGCGAACACCCAACTAAATAGAATCAAAGAGATCTCCGGGTTGACCGCACTCGCCACCCCAACCGCCCCAGGAAATACACGCTCACGGGAAAGCGCATTTCATCAGGCTCTATCCTTGATTTCCCGGCCACTGCCTAATAGTATTTCGCAATTGTAAGTTGCCTGCACTTATTGCAGACGCAACCTGCTTTGAACAATAAGGAAACAAAATGAAAAACTGGATTCTGTCAACGGTCGCCATTCTAAGCATTCTTTCCAATGTTTCGGCTCAGGATATTGAGCTCGAAAAATGGACGTATAACGGGGTCTCGGCAGGCATTCTAAGCACAGCACTAAGTGAAACAGAAACCGGCAATTCTTTTGGAGGCAGCAGCACTTTTCTGACTGTTGGCAGCGATATGGCCACCTTTAACTCGACAGGTACAGACGGAGAAGGTTGGCATGGAGGAATTATTAATTCCAGCTATGCTGGAAGCTCAACCGGGATCTATCAAATTTCATACGATATCGTCAAAGGTGTATTTTTCACCACCGGGGCATTCGGAAGCGGTAAATTGCAATTTGGATGGGGATTACGTTCAAACGTCAGTGGGACGAATGACTGCAAGCTCGATTTTAAATATGACAATAAAGTACATTACCTCGTAGTTACTGATGCAACCGGAGAAAAAGCACCGATACAGGTCGGCACCGGAACTTCGCTTTTTGACCTGAAAATTCGCCAACAATACAATCTGATTGAGCGCGGAAGCCCGGGATCATTCCGAGTATTTTATACACTTGGCTCTGCATCAGAAGTCGAACTATATCCGGGACAGTTGACTCTTCCGGTTGACTTCCAGATTGACGAATTCCGTCTGGACGTCCCAACCCGTCAGGATGGCAATACATGGGGAGCAAACAGCCCCGTTAATATTGATAACCTTCTCTTCACGAAACAGGACCTGTCTCCTCTTCTGACGTTCGTTAACAAGAACGTCAGCTTTGCCGCGGGCGGGGATAAAGGAGTAATATCCGGCGACACTTATGAACCTGGAGACATCCTCCAAATCATCACAACCAACCAGAACGAAACACTGGTCAGCGTTACTGATGTTTCCACCAGCCTCTATGCTGATCCGAATGCATTCGCGATCACACCAATATCCTCCAATGCCTATCCGGCGCTGGCCTCTGGCGAACTCTACACCGGCGTTTTTCAGGTTGAAATTATGGACGGAGTAACAAACGGCCCCTACACCTTCACCGTCACCAACCGCATTAACTCCAGCTCAGCGAATCCCACGGCTTTCTCGGCGGAGTTTTAGAGAAAAAGCTATAGCTTATTTAGTTTTATATAGCGCGGTGTTTTCACCGCGCTTTTTCTTTCTTACCCCATTCGCTACAGAAGAGAATTAATAGAGCATATAATATGCCCGCCGCTGCGCTCTCTACAGGAACGCTATATTGAGTCGGCAATGATCTGAGCTACGCGCTTGGCAGGACTGCCGCTACCTAGCAGCTTCTCCAAGGCTTGGAAATTTTCGAGCATGGCGGCGCGCTCCGGCGTATCATTCATCAGCGGGTCAATCGTTGCGGCTAACTTGTTCGGGTCCATATCCCGCTGAAGCCGCTCAGGCATAATTTCCTTATTTGCGACAATATTGGCGATGCCGAGCCACGGAATGCGGATCAACATACGCACAAACATTTCGTTCATCCAGCTTCCACGATACACCAATACCGTTGGGCAGTGCAGCAGTGCGGCCTCCAGCGTCGCCGTTCCGGAAGCAACAAACGCGGCATCCGCCTGCTTAAGCACTTCCCTCGCCTGTCCGGCCACAACAGCCAGGTTGCGCGGCGCCTTTTTGGATTTCTGCAGGATTTCTTCGACCAGTCCAAGACGGCGCTCCGGAACAGGAACAATAAAAGACAAATCCGGACGGGAATCCTCCAGCAGCCTGGCGGCTTCGAGCAACGGCTCAAGAATATAATGGATTTCCTGTTTTCGGCTGCCGGGCAGCAGCGCAATTTTTTTCTCGCCGTTCCACGGAAGCGGCTCCGGTTCTGAATCCCGAAATGCACGCAGCTCATCCACCATCGGATGCCCGACAAAATCAACCTTCAGATCAACGCCTTTAAACACATCAACTTCAAACGGGAAAATCACCATCAGCCGGTCAATAATCTGCGCCATTTTCGGAATCCGTCCCCGGTTCCACGCCCAGACCTGCGGACAGACATAATAAAGCACTTGAATGCCGCGCTTCTTGAGCTCACTGGCCAGCCGCAGGTTAAACCCGGGGTAATCGATTAAAAGAGCGGCATCCGGCTTTCGCCGGTCTGCTCCAGCAAGTACTTCATTAAAAACCTTCTTAAAAAACGGATATCGCCTGAGCACTTCCACAAACCCGAGCACATCGAGCTCTTTGATATCGTGCAGGGTCTCCACGCCCTCTTCCCTCAGCCTTTCGCCGCCGAGGCCCCAGATATCCAGATCCGAGCGGTTGCGTCGCAGTTCGCGAATTACATCCGCCCCGTGCATATCTCCCGACGCTTCACCGGCTATAACTAAAAGATTCTTTTTCATCTCGTCTGACACAGATTCATATTAGCCACCAAAAACCCAGCGCGGCAAAGCCGTAACCAAAGAATTTTACCAACGAATGGATAAAATCTACGAATGAACAGATTCCCGGCATCCCTGACTCGCAGGTTTTATTATTCGCTGGTCATCAATATGCTGCAGTGTGCGCAAAGGAAAAACTTGTTTTTCTAAAAAACTACCACAACCGTCTATTCCTCAACAACTAGAGCGTTTTAACAAGAACTGTAGCCGCTCGCCTGTGGCGAACGAGTCGCCCGCAGGGCGACTGCTACAAAGCGGAGTAATACCAATGATAGTTTGGTTTCGAGTTATTGCTTCGTCAGAAATGTAGTATCGCTTACCCGAAGGGAAGCGATCTTTGCGGGGAGCACGTTTCCTTCCTTCGTCAGGTAAACGTGACTACATAAACTCGGAAGCAAACTGAAACCGGTATAAAAGATGTGGGCACACCTTTTCTTTATTTGCTCTAAACACGGTTTGGTTTCTGCCCGCGAAACACGTAAAAGCGGCTTCGCCTCACGCGGAAAAATGCATCAGAATCCGATTCGCATTGTTTGGCGCCTTGAAAGAGCAACGCGAACAGGCGCGAGAATATTACTCAGATTAATGCAGGCTTCTTATCGAGTCATAACGGTTGCTTGTTTAAAACCTGAATTGCAATCCCCAGCTGATCCGCACAACGGACCAGTTTTTCCTTTTCGAGCAGAATTGCGCCGTCCTCTTCGAGAGCAAGACAGGAGACTTTGGCTTTTTTGATGATTTGGAGCGTCTTCTTTCCGATGACCGGAATATCAAAGCGCATGTCGTGCCCCACCTTGGGAACTTTTACCACTACGGCGCCCGGCCCGCCGAGTTTCCCGCCACGCCGAATGGCCCGGTTGGTTCCTTCAAACGCTTCGACCGCCAGCACCATGCCCTCTTTCACAACAACAGTCTGGCCGATATCCAGATGCGAAGTATCTTTGATGACGCGCCGACCGATCTGAATATCAGCCAGCTCCCGGTCATCCGGTGCCCGGCGGGTGAGCAGGCCGGGAACAGGCATAAAATCCTGCATAAAAGAGCCGGCGGAAAGCAGTGTTACACCGGTTTGTTCAATCCGCTCGATAATCGCCCCGAAAATCGTGTGCGCGTTTTTCATCGGAAGCTTCCTGAGCAGGTCTATCAACGCCCGGTCCATGCGAACATTAAACAGGTTGTTCGGAGTGATCTGTCCCGCCATAACGGCGCTGGTCGATCCGGCCGATTGAACAGCGTCCAGAAGTGCGGTCAACTGTCCGACCCGAATCCAGATGACTTCGTCGGCCACCTCGCAAATTTCACGACGGGTCTCTCCCTTAAAAGCAACCGCTGTGATCTTCCGAACACCCTGACGGCGGGCTGCGCGCGCCAGCAGGAGCGGATAATCGGCCTGTCCGGCAATCAGGGTCAGAGAGTCAGGAATATTGAAATGGCAGGACATTGGAATATTGAAATGATGGGGTCATGGAATTATGGAATATCGGGATTGTCAGATCGGATTGTATAGCTTTCGTTTGATTCTTTGATCAAAAAGGAATCGTCCCACTCATTGGACGCCTGTTTTTCCTGCAGAGATCCAATCAGTTTTTTCAGGTCATTCTCGAGTTTATATGCCAACGCATCCGTTTCTTCAAATTTTTCTTCCGAAATGTGGTCTGCTGCACAATAAACATGAAGCGTGGAAACACTCTCGCCCACAGAGCCTTGGGCAATATTGAGGTACTGTAGATACTCTTTAATACTGCGCCGACAATATCCTTCGGAAATATTACGATGGATGGAATCAATAGAAGCCACTTGCTGGGATGCGATACGTTTCTGCTCAAATGGAAACGCTCTAAAGGCCTTCCATGTAAGTAAGTACAGGTCGCGGGCATCCTGCCAAACCCTTAACCGCATGTATCCCCGATTGGTGTTCTTTCTTTGCTCCATCGTTCCAATCTAAAACAGATTGTTAAACTGCATTGTTTTTTTCGGAGCCTGCGCAGGCACCAATGAACGGAACTGAGGGTTGCTGTACAATGGACGGAAGCGGGCATCTTTGGAAATCTGATTCCGGGCGGAATCGCCGCCTTTCTCAACAGCAGTCTCCAGCGCGCTCAATGCCTGCGGAATATGACCTAAGGTCATCCTGACCACCGCCAATTCGATCCAAATGCGAGTATCGTCCGGTTTGGCAGCGAGGTATTTCACCAATGCGACCTCAGCGATATCGAAACGGCGCATCTGCGCCAACTGCTGCGCCAGCTGCAGCTTAATCTGAGGCGGAAGCTGCGCACTCAGCACACGGTTAACCATCGACCGAAGCTCTGCCTGCTCCTGCAAAGCGCTGTAGAGAGAGATCAGCTCGAATGCCTGACTGATATCGAGCGACGCTCCTTTCGCGTCTTTGATCGTCTGTTCCAGCTCATCTTTACGCGCACTCATGGTCTTGACCTGATCAATCTGATCCAGAAACGCACCGGTCCGGTCATGATGCTTATCCTGCGCGGCAAAGGTCTCAATCACTTCGCGGGCCTCATCAAACCGCTTGAGGCGCATATAAAGGTCTGCAAGCCGGAAAACGGCCTCAGGACTCAACGGATACAGCGCTACAGCCTGCCTGAAAGCCAATTCCGCCTCTTGTATATGACCACGGGCGCTATAGAGACCGGCAATTGCGCTGCGCAGTTTGGAAAAACTTTTGCGAGCAACGATATCGCGCTGGAATTTGCGATCGTTCACCAGTCGATCCACATACCATCCCCAGAACTCTTGATCGTTTTTGATCATTTCCCGGGTAATCGGTGTCGGCTTATTGTTGATCTTCATGATCAATCCGTGCGGTGTCAGGTAAGGATACATCCACGGAATGACATAGCTTTCCTCGACATAAAAATCGCGCTGCCGCAGTTTCCCGTCCGGACCAACCGGATCTGCCGGAACCACCGCCGCACCGGACTGTCGAGTGGACTCGTCGGTTTTCTCCTCTGTTATATACTGGTTATGATCAAAAATCTGTCGGCAGAGAATTCCGTTGATCTGCATAACCCCGGCAACGCCCTGCACCTGTACACGCCCATCCGCTGTCTTCACATCGGCACCGGCATTAATGCGCCCGCTCTGAACGCCCTGCACGTATTCCTGGAACGCATGATTGCTGTCCTGCTGCGACGGGATCCAGATCTGGTCACCGTACAGGTCGCGCATCACAGCCATATAGGTGTTATCCGCCAAAGCATTCTGCGTGATCAGGTATACATCCGAACGCACCTGCGGACAATAAATCATGTAGGTCGGCACAAACCGTCCCGGATCGGTCCCCCCAAAGAAAATCGCATTGGTTCCCATGGGCGGCGGATAATCAGGATTCGGATATTTCTCCCATTCTTCATCGAATTTCTCTTGATCCCTGCCGCAGTAATACCAGAGATCTTCTTTAATGCCTTCAACGCCGCGCAACTGCCAGTTACCGAACTGCCAGCCGAAGTCATGGCCGTTCTGCTCGGAGCCGCCAACCACCTTTTCCTGCTGCCGGCTGAAATAGTTTTTTGCAACCAGGGAAAACGGGAGCAGGAACACCATCGCCACGCCAAGCAATGTGATTATGCGCAGAACACTGTCGACGTTTGACCGACTCCCATCTTCAGAAAATAATTTACGTGCAATTACTGACAACAACGTGTCGAGGCCTCCCATCAACAACAGCAAACCATATCCGATCCAGATGGCATACACCGCATGCGACTGGATGTACTGCACCCGGGCGATGAACAGCGTCTGCAGGTCAATTTTCGGATTCTGAAGAATGATAAAAAGAATTCCCACGCCAACGAAAGCCGCCGCCGTGGTCAGCAGCCAGAAGTTATTCTTTTTGCCCAGCCAGCGAACCGCAAAGAAAGGCAGGATCGCCAAGGCCGCGATGGGGCCCAGGAACTGGGCCCGCAGGTCGCGCAGATAAGCACCGACCTGCAGCAGGAATGTCGTGGAGAACACATTGGCCAGCGTAACCTTCTCGTACTGCCCGCGGGTGATGGCGTGCATCAGCCCTTCCCATGTACGCGGATAGCCCCAGTTGATCGGCGGGTTCTGGTCGGAAGAAAACGGCATATAGAGATAGAACGAAAGCCCCAGCAGCATCAGCAGATAGGTGGCGCAAACGGTCTTCCCGTTCGGAAGGAACAGGCCGAGAACCGGAATCATAACCGCGTAAACACTCCACACCCAAAAGGACGCATGGTCCCATCCGCGGTTCCACGCCCAGGCCTCGGGGCCGAATTTGTTAATGATCAACATCAGCACATAGAAGAGGCCTACAATAATGAAATCACGGGCCAGTTTCAGATTGCGAACAAGAACGCCGACTCCAATTGCCGCCCCCATAAACAGCAATGTCTGATGGTTGGTCAGTCCAAGACCGAAAACAAATGCCATCAGGAACAGCGGCCTGGGATTGTCCGGCTCGCACATCCAGCGATACAGGAACAAAAGCACTGCCGTCTGGAACAGGATGTTTGGAGCATAAACCTCTGCAATCACGGACTGAGACCAAAGCCCCTGGCTGAACGCCAGCAGCAGGCCGGCGGCAATCCCGGCCACACAGCAAAACAGACTTTCTGTTTTTTCGCCAAGCACCTCAGTTTCTTTTTTGAGGTTGCGCAGAAAATCCATTCCGGAGCGGCTGACCAGCAACGCCAGAACCGCACAGGCGGCTGCGCCGGTGAATGCCGAGAAAAAGTTAACGGCCCAGGCCGGGTTCGGATAGCCGTGATAGGTCACTTTATGGAAAACCCATTGAAAAGCCCACGTGAGCAGACTCCAGATCGGATAACCGGGAGGATGAGGCACTCCAAGATAATCAGAGGCGACAATCAGCTCACCGGAATCCTCCAGCCCCACTGTAGGTTGAAGCGTTAAGGTGTAGACTGTCAGCGAAATAACGAAGGTCACCCCGAAGGCGATCCAGTCCGAAAGGCGGAAGAACGGTTTTTTATTCAAGACGGATTCCTTTTTTTTAAAAACGTGAACCGTAAAAATAAGCCTTTTTTGAACCCAAAGGTCAAGAGTGGAGCGGAATATTGGATGGGCGGATTGCCCCCCGGTGAAAACTTTTGTAGGTTATCGGCATGAGCAATGGAATTGAAGAGTCTGCCCCCCGGTTCGCTGCAGTGTACGGAACACCGGGTCAGGGCCCGCGAACACTGGGACCGCTGCGCGTTTTCTGGCCTCTGGCTCCGTTCTGTCTGACGACAGGATGGCTGCTGCGTGCAGCATTGCCTGCCCCTCAGCTCTCCACCACCCAGGCGGGCTTTCTGTTGATCATCCTCGCGGTGCTCTTGACGGTTTTCACCGCATGGAGTGCCCGGCGCCTGCAGAGCTTTATTAAAGGTGCTGAGGGAGAAGAACAGGTCGCCCGGCTCCTTTCTTTCCTCCCCGCCTCCTATTCGATCTTCAACGATTTCCAGCTGGACGGATCAGGACCGGCATTTGACCACATCATCGTCGGACCAACCGGAGTGTTTGTGGTTGAAACAAAAAACTGGAATGGAGAAATCTCATTCCAGAACGGACAGGTGCTCTGCAATGGGAAAACGCCCAGCCGGCCGCCCATTAAACAGGTAAAGGAAGCCGCGGCCGCCCTGCTCGATCATTTGAGCGAAGTACAATGCCCTGAGGTTCCGGTCCAGCCTGTACTCTGCTTCGTCAACAATCAGCTGGCCGAAGGAGTTGCCAATATCGGTGGAGTCCAAATCTGCACAGACAGTACTCTCTACCAGCTCTTTGAAAACACACTGGCAACTCCGCCGGAAGGCGGATCACTCGCCCTGATTGCCGAAGAACTCAAACACTGTATTGAAGAAAAATAAGGAGTCCGCCATGACTCGCGTTATTGTCCCTGTCGCAAACGGTTCTGAAGAAATAGAAACGGTAACCATCATCGACGTACTCCGGCGCGCCGGGTGGGAAGTGGTCCTGGCCGGCATCCAGGGATCCGGCCCCGTCACAGCATCGCGTGGAGTCAAACTGATTCCTGATGCCCAGTGGGAAAAGGTGGACTTGAGCACGTTTGATATGATCGTCCTGCCCGGCGGCATGGATGGCACAAATGCCTTCTGCGAAAATGACGGCGTACAGGAAGCCTTGCGTATTTTTGATATTGAAGAGCTCTGGATCGGCGCAATCTGCGCCGCTCCCCTTGCCCTTCACAAAGCCGGCGTTCTCAAACACCGTGCATTTACCTGCTACCCCGGCATTGAACAGAAAATGAAGCGCAGGGATCGCTCCGGCGAAGCCGTGGTTGTTTCCGGCCATGTGATCACCAGCCAGGGTCCGGGAACCGCGATGCCGTTTGCCCTCAGACTGATTGAACTGGTCGATGGAAAAGATGCTGCCGGTCAGGTCGCGACCGGATTGCTTTACTGAACATGAAACCCGATCGAAAAAAAGTCCGCCTGCTGATCAATCCAAACTCCGGCATGGGAACCGCTTTGGACCGGATTCGCCAGTCGCTTCTTGACCACTGGGACCTGCCGGGAACCGATTTAACCATACAGTTCAGCAAATCCAAGGAGGACGGACAGGACAAGGTCAAACGCGCAGTGGACGAAGGAGTTCATACACTCCTGGTAGCCGGCGGAGACGGCATGATCAACTCCATCGGAAGCGTATTAATCGGAAGCGATGTCGCTCTCGGAGTCATCCCTACCGGCAGCGGGAATGGACTGGCCCGTCATTTTGACATCCCGCTCGATCCTTCTGCCGCTGTGGCCGCCCTCGCCAGAGCAGAAGCAAAAGCCATTGACGTCGGCTTTGCCAACGATCTTCCTTTCTTCATCACCTGCTCTCTGGCATGGGACGCCGCACTGGTCAACACGTTTGAAAAATCACCGGTCCGCGGCATTCTGCCGTACGTTTTTGCCGCCGTGTACGAATTTTTTGAATATCATCCGCAGCCGTTCACTCTGCAACTGGATGAAGAAACAGAAATTCAGATCGAAGATCCGCAGCTGTGCACCATTGCCAACCTGTCGCAATACGGCGGCGGCGCGCAGATTGCCCCGGGCGCCAAAGCCGATGACGGCCAGCTCCAGCTGGTGGTGATTCGCCGCAGAAACTTTGCCAAAGTCCTTCCAATGGTTGGGAAAATATTCGACGGAACCATTGACCGCCTGCGTGAAATCGAAACGCATTCGTTCCACAAATTAACCGTGCACCGGCAAAAGGAAGGGCCGATGCAGCTCGATGGAGAACTGCTGTCGGCCCCGGCGGAGGTGCACATTCGCGTGCAGCCCCGTGCACTCAACGTGCTGGTTCCCTAGTCTTCCTTATAGATGTGCACATCTCTCTGCGGGAACGGAATGGTGCAGCCCTCCTCTTCCAGCCGTTTCTTGATCCGCTCATTGAGCGTAAAGAAAACATCCCAATAATCGGCAACCGTCACCCACGGGCGAACAGCCAAATCGATACTGCTGTCGTTCATCGCCAGCACCCCGACAAACGGCGCCGGATCTTTCAGAACCCGTTCGTCTTTGGTGAGCTCATCCATCATCGCCGCTTTGGCCGTATCAATGCTGTCGCCGTAACTGATGCAGGCCACCAGATCGAGGCGCCGTTTCCCCTCAGCGGAATAGTTAATGATGTTGTCACTCATCAGCTTTGAGTTCGGCACAATCACGCGTTTATTGTCCAGCGTCGTCAACGTGGTTGTGAAAATATGAATCGTCTTCACCACACCGGCGGTATCCGCGCCTTCAATATAATCGCCGGCTTTAAACGGACGAAAAATGAGGATCAGAACTCCGGACGCGAAATTGGACAGCGATCCCTGAAGAGCCAACCCAACAGCCAAGCCGGCGGCACCGAGTACGGCGATGAATGAAGTGGTTTCCACTCCGACCTGACCGAGTGCGGCAAGAACCACAAAAATCATCATCGCGGCATGAACCAGACTGACCGTAAAACCGACGATCGCAGCGTCCACTTTGGCGCGCTCCATCATTTTCTGAAGCAGATTTTTCAGGAGCTTGGCCACCCAGCGACCGATCACAAAAATCAGAATCGCAGCGACCGTCTTCAGGCCGAACTTTGTCAGCAATTCCTGCGCAGTCTGCACCCACTCCGGCGGATTGGAAAACATCCCCTCGATGTTCATTCCCGAAACGGCATTCGTAACGGCTGTTTGTACAGTTTCTTCTTCCATGATATCTCCTTTCAGATATTCAATGACTCTTCTTTTGACGCGGCGAGACTAGTGAAACTTTCCAATCTCTGGAAAACCTTTTTCAACAAAACGCCTATTAATCAGGTCCTGTTCCACCCGATCAAAGAATTTCCCAACCATGCATCCATCAGACGGTTGGCGCCTCCAAACCCTGGATAACTTTCTCTCTCAGCGGATTTTGAGTGTAGCCAGCCCGATCAGGGCGAAAACGATCGACAGAATCCAGAAACGGATGGCGATGCGGTTTTCATAGGCATCGATCGATTTGCCCTGTTTTTTTGCGAGATATTCAAAATGATGATGCAGAGGAGCCCGCAGGAAAACCCGACGGCCTTCTCCGTATTTTTTACGTGTAAATTTAAACCAGCCGACCTGAATCATCACGCTTGCTGCTTCTATCAGAAATACGCCGCCGACCAGAATCAGAACCAGTTCCTGTTTAATCAGAATGGCAACAGTGGCCACAGCTCCCCCGATTGCCAGACTGCCGGTGTCGCCCATAAACACCTTTGCCGGATGGCAGTTAAACCAAAGAAATCCAAGCCCCGCTCCCAGGAGCGCACCGCAGAACACCGCCAGCTCTCCAGCGCTTTTTACAAAGGGAACCTGGAGATATTCTGCAAATGCATAGTGACCTGCCACATAAGCCATCAACAAATAGGCCGCCACTGCGGAATTGGAACAGCCGATCGCCAGCCCGTCGAGCCCATCGGTGAGGTTGACGGCATTGGATGAACCGACCAGCACGAGCACAAGAAAAATGTAGGTACCGATTATGCCCATCGAAGGAATGACCGGGGCTTTTACAAACGGCACCATCAGTTCTTTGGTGCGCACGGCAGTTTCCGGATTCACGAGGAGGGCAAACAGCAGCAGGCCGGTCCAGAAGCACTGACCGGCCAATTTGATGCGCGGCGAAAGACCGTCGCCCCGACGAAGCTTAAGGTAATCGTCGATCAGGCCCAGATTGCCCAGGAATCCAAAAGTTGTAAGAGCGCACATTACATAAAAATTACCGGGCTCAGACCACATCACAGTGGCAGCTGCCGTCGTAAAAAGAATCAGCATTCCGCCCATCGTAGGAGTTCCCACTTTGGCTGAACGGTCCAGATCCTCAATTCGGTGATCTTCTTTCTGTTCCGAAAAGTCAATCTGTCGCAGTTTTTCGATCACCCACGGACCGAAAATCAGACTCATGGTAAACGCCGTGCCCGCTGCCATCACAGAGCGGAAGGTAATATAGCGGAACATCCGCAACGGTGAAAAATACTCATTCCATTCACTAAGCCAGTACAACATTGCCGAAATCTCCGATTAAATGGTTTTCTTCAACTCCTCGAGAATCGTCTCGAGACGCGCTCCGCGAGAGGCTTTCAGAAGCACCATGTCACCCTCGCACAGCTCTTTACTCAAAATATCCGCCGCTTCCTCTTTGGTCGTCCCGCAAGCCCCCCCGCACGCAATCAACCCGCCAAGAGAGCCAATGGTAATGACCCGATCAAATCGAAACGGTTCAATAAACTCGCCGAGCAGCTGATGCTCCTCAAGTTCGCTGTCGCCAAGTTCCAGCATCCCACCCAGAACCAGAAATTTGCGACCGGAGCAAGGCATCTCCGCAAACGTGGAGACCGCTGCGCGCATGGACAGAGGATTGGCGTTATAAGCATCGTTGATAAGCGTAATGCCTTTATACAGACTGACCGCCCAGCGCATCGGCGCCGGCTCGAATGCATCCAGCCCCGCCTGAACTTCTTCCAGCGTTAACCCAAGAGCCAAACCAAGCGTGGCGGCAAACCGGGCATTCTGCATCATATGTTCGCCGGGCTGAAAAACATGGATCGGTCGATCTGTCAGCGCGGTCACGGCGCCATCGAACCGGCGCTTCATACGGTCGAACCACTCTGAATCCCGGTCTAGAAGCCCGTGTTTGGAATGCTCGAAAATGGAGGCTTTTTCATCCGCTATTTTTTCCAGGCTTTGAAACGATCCTATATGCGCTTTCCCAATATTTGTAACCAGCGCCCAGTCCGGCTCGAGCAGCCCGGCAAGCAGCTGGATTTCTCCGGGATGGCTCATCCCCAGTTCGAACACAAAAAAATCAGAATTGCGATCCGCCGCAATCATACTGAGAGGAAGTCCAATTTCGTTGTTCCAGTTTCCGATGGTCTTGGAAACCGTACCCTTTTGCGAAAGCACGGAAGCAACCATCTCTTTTACGGTGGTTTTTCCGGCGCTGCCGGTAACGCCAATGACCGTGCCCGCCCAGCCGGCGCGCGCGCCGGCGGCCATCTGCCAAAGTGCCGTCCGTGTATCCGAAACCACCAACTGCGGTTTTTGAATGGATGGACAAAGCTTCTCAACGATAATGCCTGCGGCCCCTTTCTCGAAGGCCTGTCCAACAAAATCATGTCCATCGTGGTTCTCACCGCGAATGGCGATGTACACATCGCCTTCCTTCAGCGTGCGCGTGTCATGTGAAATGCCAAGGATGGGAAATTCATCCGCTTCGTTTTTCCAAGGTTTGGAAACCCATTTGGATATTTCAGAGGACATATACATTACAGAACCTCCCGAACGACTTCGCGGTCATCAAAGGGAAAAATAGTCCCGCCGATTTCCTGCACGGTTTCGTGCCCTTTTCCCGCAACCAGCAGAACATCTTTTTTTCCGATCAGTTCCACACCGCGTGCAATGGCGGCGGTACGATCCAGACATACTTCGTATTTGCGCTCAGAATCAAAGCCGGCACTGATGTCCGCAGCAATTTTTTCCGGGCTCTCGCTGCGGGAGTTGTCGGTGGTAATGATGGAATAATCTGCCAACCGCGAAGCGACTTCGCCCATGAGACGCCGCTTGCCGAGGTCGCGGTTTCCGCCGCAACCGAAAACGACAACCAGCCGACCGGGAGTAATCTCTCGCAGAGCATTCAGCACATTGCGAAGGGCATCATCGGTATGTGCATAATCGACGTAAACACGTTTAATTTTTGTCCCGACGGACTCCAAGCGCCCGGGAATATTTTCCATTTCCGCGAGAGCCGTACGAATAACATCCACCGGAATTCCGACAGACGCTGCCGCGGCAAATGCCGCCAATGCGTTATAGAGATTAAACCGGCCGATCAACTGCAGAGAAATCTCCGCACTGCCCCAGGGACTTTCAACGGTCATACTGGAGCCCGCAGCATCATTTCGGGCGTTCCGGCCACGCACGAGCGCACCTTCCTCAAAGCCATAAGAGATGACGCTGGATCTGCAGCGCTCTTCTGTGATCAGGCGGCGCCCGCAGGGATCATCACAGTTGATGACTGCGGTGTCTTTGACCTGATCAAAAAGCCGGGCCTTTACACTGAAGTATTCTTCAAGAGTTCCGTGATAGTCGAGATGGTCCTGTGTGAGGTTCGTGAAGATGCCGACATTAAACCGAATACCATCTACGCGACACTGATCGAGGGCGTGAGAGGAAACTTCCATAACGGCGCTGTCGCATCCGGAACGATCCATCTGAAACAGCATCGACTGCACATCGGGCGCTTCCGGAGTCGTGCGCGAGGCAGGCAAAACCCGGTTTCCGATTTCATAGCGAACGGTTCCGATGAGACCGGACCTGCGGGCCGCGGCTTTAAAAATGTCACGCAGCATAAAGCTGACGGTGGTTTTTCCATTGGTTCCTGTGATTCCGACCGTACAGAGCTTCTCTGCCGGATGGTCGTAAAATGCTGACGCCAACCGGGCCAATGCAAAACGCGCATTCGAAACCTGGGCATACGGAAAACTTTTTCCCAGCGCACAGGGACTCTGCGAAACAATGGCCGCTGCGCCGCGCTGTGCGGCTTCTTCGATGTAGACGGAACCGTCAACCTGCGCTCCGGGCAAGGCGACAAAAAGAGCTCCGGGCTTCACCCGTCTGGAATCGTATTCAATGGAGGAGATCTCACAGGACAGATCTCCAACGGTTTCGAGCGTATCAATGCCACTCAAAAGCTGTTCAAATGTTCTCGTTATATTCATGGGACCTCTTCAGAAAACGGAGCGGATTCCAGACCACTGACATATTCAGTGGGAAACCCTTGCGGTGAAATTCGCAGATAACGTACAGACTGATCAGCAATCTTTTGAAAAGCCGGACCACACACTGTTCCTCCGTAGTACACTCCCTGAGGGTCATCCGCGACAACAATAATACTGATTGCCGGATTTTCAACCGGCAGAAACCCGCCAAACGATGCAATGTATTTGCGGGGATAATACCCTCCCCCCTCCTCTTTCGGGCGCACTTTCTGGGCGGTGCCGGTTTTCCCGGCCACAGAATATCCCCGCACAGCGGCTTTTGTCCCGGTTCCTCCGGGCTGAGTCACCCGAGCCAGCAAACGACGCATCAGCCTGGCCGTTTTCGGGCTGATCGGACGCCCCAGTTCTTCCGGAAGGGTTTCGAAGACGGTCTGGCCTCCGGAACTGACGACTTTATCGATCACATACGGCCGCATGCGGACTCCATCGTTGGCGATTGTGCTGAGCGCGGAAATCATCTGCAGGGCGGTTACGTTGAGTTCATGTCCCATTGCCAGACGGGTAATGCTGATTTTCGACCAGTTGCGAACCGGCCACAGAATCCCGGCTTCCTCCCCCGGCAGATCAATACCGGAACGAGACCCGAACCCGAAACTTTTCAGGCATTGATACACCTTCTGGTCTCCCATCTGCAAAGCGATTTTTGCTGAACCAATGTTACTCGATTTTTTCAGGATATCCGCCACGCTCAGCAGCCCTTCTCTATGCGAGTCGTGCAGAGCCCGTCCGCCATACATCCATCGTCCATTTTCACAGTCAAACATATCCCGCGCAGTTACATACCCACCATCCAGCGCAGAAGCAATAATGACAGCCTTCATCACAGAGCCCGGCTCATAGCCAAAGCCGACGGCCCGGTTGCGCATCCATTCAGAAGGGAGCTTGGGATCATTGTAACGATTCGGATTAAAGGTCGGCCAGGAAGCCATGGCCAGAATTTCTCCATTGCGCACATTCTGCACAATGGCCCAGGCCCCCTGCGGTCGATACTCCTGCACCAGTTCATCCAGCGCTTTTTCAGCGAAATGCTGCACCTGCTGATCGAGAGTTAAATAAATATCGGCACCGGACTGCGGTTCAATATCCACGGTTCGACGGCTGTAGATTTCGCGGCGATGACCATCCTTCTGGCTGACCCGCAACCCGGTTGTCCCCAGCAGATAGGAGTTAGCCTGAAGCTCAACCCCGGCACTGCCGACCCCTTCGCGATTTGAAAATCCGATGACATGCGCTCCGAGAGCTCCTTTTGGGTAGTTGCGCATGGAGGTTTCTTCGAAAATCACCCCTTTGAGTCTCTGCTGCATGAGCGGTTCCAATGTTTTCTCGCGCATATATTTATGAATTCGAACATATTGACGATGCGGCTGATCGAGCAGCTTCCAGATATCCGCTCGGCTCATAGCAGGCACTACACGATGAACCGCCTCGCATACTTTCTGAATATCGCCGTTCTCAAGAATAAATTTTGGATCGGCGCATAAGTGACGTGCCGCAATGTCCACCGCAAGAATATTGCCGCCCCGATCAAGAATCCGTCCGCGCGGACCGCGGGTTTCCTGCTCCAATCGACGGCCATTCTCAATCCGGGCCAGCGTTGCAGCAGAAGGCTTTAAATGCAAAAAGGCCAGGCGAACACCCAGCCCAGCAAACACCGCAGTCACCAACACGGAAGCTAAGATTGTTCGTCCCTTATAATGCATCGGTGTCCATTGAGTTCTTGCTGTTTGCCAATGTCAGCAGCCCATCTGTTCGTCCCCGCCGCACACGCACCACCTGTCGCTCGTCCGGCAGCTTCATGGCCAGACGATGATGTTTGAGCGCGCGTTCAAAGTTGGCCGGAGCCAGCATGTTCGACCAGCGGTCCTGCTCACTGATTGCCTGCTGGCGAACCGTACGGCGCTCTGTTTCAAGCCGTTTGATTTCCGTACCCAATGTATCGCAGCGCGCGCAGAGCCAGACATAGGACAAGCCGAACGCCATCACACAGACCAGAACCATTGCCAATACATTCGGAAACGGAATGCGCACTTCCGCTTTACGGCTCTTTCTTTTCTGTTTTTTCTTCATACGGGCTTCTCCCTTTCCGCCACACGCAGCTTGGCTGAGCGCGAACGCGGATTGTCCATCAATTCCTGCTTTGAGGCGGTCAGCGGTTTTTTATTCAGCAGCCGCACCGCCGGTTCGTCATAAATCAGTTTTTCGCCTCCCTGCTGAAGCGATTCCCGCTTCACGCAGTGGCGCTTAAAACACTCTTTCACCATTCGGTCTTCCAAACTGTGGAAAGTAATTACCGCCATCCGACCGCCATCCCGCAGCATGGAAAGTCCAGCTTCCAGCCCGCGCTCCAGGCTGTCGAGTTCGGCATTCACTGCCATCCGCAACGCCTGGAATGTCTTGGTGGCCGGATGCGTAGGCCCGCGACGCCCGCCCTTGGCTCTTTCGACGATTTCAGCCAGATCCAGCGTTCGCTCGATCCGCCGGCCCTCTCTGGCCTGCACAATCGCCCGCGCAATCCGGCGGGAATCGCGTTCTTCTCCAAAGCGGAAAATCACATCCGCTAAAATCTGTTCATCCTCTTCATTCACCCAATCAGCGGCAGACCGGCCCTGAGTCCGGTCCATTCGCATATCGAGAGGACCGTCTTTTCCAAAACTGAAGCCGCGCTCCGCCACATCCAGCTGGGGCGAGCTGACCCCGAGATCGAGCAATACCCCGTCGACCTCGGTTACGCCGATCTGTTTGCAAAGCTCCTTCATCTCTGAAAAATTTCCGTGCAATCTCTGCGCCTGATCCCCGAATGGTTCTAAAATTACTTTCGTCTGCTTGATTGCCTCCAGGTCACGATCCAGTCCGATCAGCCGACCTTCCGGATTCAACCGTTTTAAAATTTCTTTCGAATGTCCTCCCCGTCCCAACGTACCGTCGATATAGGTGCCCGCAGGATTATTCACCAACAGGTCCAACGTCTCGTTCAGCAATACCGGAACATGCATACAACCCCTAAACAGCCAAACGGGTTCCAAGGACCCGGCGGGAACAGGCAGCGGAAAATGTTGCTGCCTGCTTTTCGGTCATCAGCATGGTGCGGCTCGCCCGTCCGTCAGGAAGCCGCAGGTAGCGCTCTTTATCCCGCCTCAGATCAATGGTCTGAGACAGATGCATATATTTCGCGATACCGGACATACTCATTAATTATTTCCTCCTAATAACTTCCAAAAAATGTGTTTTCTGCCAGCGGCGAGTCGGTCGGCAGAGCCAAATCAAATTTTTCTTCACTCCAAAGCTCAATGCGGGTCAACGTCCCGACCAGAACCACCTTGTTCTGCACTGCAGCATGCGCCAGCAGTTCATCTTTAATCCGCACCCGTCCCTGCGCATCAACAGCCAAAGCATCCGCAGAAGCGGTCAAAGCCCGAATGGCCTGATGATCATTCTCATCCACAGCATCCGCCGAACGGAGCTGAGCCAGCCGTCGATTCATTTCCTGAAGCGTATAAAGAAACAAGCACTGCTTATCCGGATGGGGAAAAACAAACAGGCGTAATGAATCGCCCAGCAATGAACGCCAAGTGGATGGAATAATAAGCCGTCGTTTTGGATCGAGAGAGTGATGATACGAACCAACGAACAGCTCCTCTGTCTTTGATTCTAATGTATTCATACTCCACCTCGCTCTTATATGCCCCCTTTTATGTCACCACACCCCACACCGGTCAACATGATTCCCCAACGAATTTTTATTTGAACAAAATCCTGATATAACGGACTAACAGAGACGAATACGGTGAAATCTCACCAAAAACCACAAGGAGGATCCATGAAAAGACTTGCCACACTTACTGCGGCCATGGTCGTTGCCACTGCCGTGCTCGGCACCGAAAACACAGCAACCAAACATTCCTGCTGTTGTGATTGCAAAGAAAGTACGAGGACGAAAGAAACAAAATGCGTCGAACACGGCTCATGCAAAGAAAGCTCCGCCTGCCCAACAGCCTGTGAATCAGCAAAAAAAGCAGAAAAAAGTGAATGCTCCGGAGGAGTCTGCCCACTGCCGAAGTAAAATTCGCAGAGGCCATATCTGCGCAAAAAAAAGCCGCCCGGCGAAGGGCGGCTTATCAGTGATCAATTCAATACTTTACTCAGCTGAAGCTTCCAGCTGTTTGACATAGACTGCCAAATGATCCTTGAGCGTATTCAGTGATGTTGTAAGGTCCCCCATCTCCGCTTTAAGCGACTTGGCCTTTTCACCCATCAACTCGCTGATCGACAGTTCTTTGAGCTGAGCGGTCAGAGCTTCCAACTCGGTCTTTTTCCCAGCAATCACAGTCTCATACTGATCGACCATTTTCTGCAGCTTGGCCTGCCCCATTTCGGAGGCTTCAGCTGTAACCTGCTCCACGGACTTCGCTTCGTCCACACCCCCGCCGCCACAACCGGCAAGAAGTGCAGCAACTATCAACGCAATCAGTCCAGTATATACTCTCATCATTTTTCCTTTGTGTGTTTTTCGTAGAAACATTCGGTCGCACTATGAACAGTGGAGCCGGCTTTGAAAGCGGATTTTATCCGGGGCTACTTCAATGAAGGAATTTCCATGCCTTCTGCAGCTTTCGCAGCATCTTTCTGCATGTCATCTGCAGCATTTTTCATTTTCTGTTCATCTGATTGGCCACATCCGACAAAAACCATCAGTGCCATCAGGGCAAATAACCATTTTGCTGCCTTCATTACGTCCTCCTTTTTTCCGTTCAACCTGCAGGTGCCGAAGTGCACCTTTGCCTGTTATGCGCGTTATTTTAAAGAAGGAATCGTTCAGGGCAACAACAAAAACCCGACTTTGAAAGTCGGGTTTTTCCGTACTTTACGATATCATCCTGCTTCATGCCGGCATTACGCCTGATCAAAAAGCCAGGTTGAAAGATACCGTTCCCCGGTATCGCAAATGAGAGTCACGATGGTTTTACCTGCATTCTCTGCCCGTTTGGCAAGCTCCAAAGCTGCCCATACGTTTCCGCCGGCCGAAATACCGCAGAGAATCCCCTCTTCGGCAGCCAGTCGCCGAGCAGTAATTCCAGCATCCGCTGCATTGAGCAAAAGAACTTCATCCACAAGGTCTATATTCAGGTTGGCTGGAATAAAACCGGCACCAATACCCTGAATTTTGTGCGGCCCCGGTTGCCCTCCGGAAATAACCGGCGATTCAACCGGCTCAACGGCAACGACTTTAACCTCCGGCTTACGCTCTTTCAGAGCCGACCCCACGCCCGTCAGCGTTCCACCGGTTCCGACTCCAGCCACGAATATATCTACGGCACCATCCGTATCCTCCCAGATTTCCACACCCGTGGTCCGGCGGTGAATATCCGGATTAGCAGCGTTGTCAAATTGCTGCGGCATAAACCCCCCGGGCAACTGATCCACAAGCTCTTCGGCCTTTTTGATCGCACCGGGCATTCCCTCCGAACCGGGAGTAAGAATCAGCTCTGCGCCCAGAGCCGAAAGCAGTTTGCGCCGCTCAATACTCATCGTCTCCGGCATCGTAAGAATCAGTTTGTAGCCTTTGGCCGCCGCTGTAAAAGCCAAGGCAATGCCGGTATTACCGCTGGTCGGCTCGACGATGGTTGCGCCGGGCTTAAGCTCTCCGCTTTTCTCGGCCGCTTCCACCATTGCAACACCAATACGGTCTTTTACACTGCCAAGAGGATTCCGCGATTCCATCTTCACAAGCACCGTTGCTTTCAACCCGTCAGCCAACCGATTCAGTCGAACCAACGGCGTTTTGCCTACGGTCTGCGTCACATTATCAAAAACCTTCATAATCTCTCCCGTTCAACTCAAATACTGTAAGATGCAGCACCGCATTTTTCGAAGTCAACAGCGCGGTCAATCAGTTCTTTAAGAGTGATCTTTTCAAAATATTCCTTCAAAACCTGTGATGCGCCTTCCCAGACCGGGCGGGTGGCACACTTGTTTTTATCGCGGCCTGTACAGTCCATTTGCTCGCAATCAACCAGTTTCATGACACCTTCCGAAGCCGCCAGAATATCGTATACCGTGATATCCACCGGATCTTTTGCCAGCTTAAACCCTCCTTTTACGCCTCGAATTCCAACCACCAACCCATCATTTTTCAAGGGCACAATAATCTGCTCGATGTAGTCGGCGGAAATCCCCTCCTCGGCAGCGATGATTTTTTTTGGAACCGGCCCCATATGCTGATACCGGGCAATACTCAAAAGAATACGAACCGCATAACGACCTTTAGTTGACATCTTCATAAGAAATATCCTTCCATCAAACAGACTAATTATTATCGGATTTATTGTCTTTTACTAAATACGCACCCATTGGTCAACGATAACATGACTTAAATAATTACCTATTATTCATAAGCAAATAGGTCAAAACTGCAAATAAAGTCCGCCACCATTGAGAACACCAATCGAAGTGGACTTTCCTCACCCTTCAGTTTGAACATTTTCAAAACATTAGAAACCACGGTCTCGAAAAAGGCGTCGCCAATCAAACTATCGGTTAAGTTGGGTACAGAAACAAGATGCGGCGGGTGACGCTGTGCTGAAGCACCGCGACCCGCCGCAGAGAAGTTAATGCGCCGGCATCAACCGATATTAATGTTTAAAGTGGCGCATACCTGTAAACGCCATGGCGATACCGTATTTATCGCAGGCCTCGATGACTTCGTCGTCGCGGATGGATCCCCCCGGCTGAACGATGAAACGCGCGCCGACGGCGTGGGCTTCATCAATGCTGTCGGCAAACGGGAAGAAGGCCTCGGAAACAAAGACACAGTCGCCAATGACTGCAGCGATTTCTTCGTCAGTGATGTCTTCTTTTTCGAGCTTCAGGTTTTCGATGGCTTTCGGCACGGCCAGTTTGCGCAGTGAATCAACGCGATTCGGCTGCCCGGCCCCCATTCCGAGCACGCGGAACTGACCCGGCTTGTACTCCTGCACCACCATGATCGCATTGGACTTCGTGTGCTTGGCGGCGGAAATCCCGAACTCAGCAAGGGCCTGTTTGGATTCATCGAACGCCGTTGTTGTCGGAACCGTCCACTCGGCAATCGAATCGACATCCACATCCTGCACAAGGATCCCGCCGTTGATATCCTTGATCATTTTGCGCGGCGCGGCTTTGGCCATCGGCGCCTTAAGCTTGAGCAGGCGAATGTTTTTGCTTTTCGACTTCAGGAACTCAAGCGCGTCGGCATCATAATCCGGAGCAATCAGGGCTTCAATAAAACGGCCTTTCAGGCATTCGGCGGTAGCCATATCGACTTTTTCAGTGACGGCAATCACAGAACCGAAAGCAGAAACAGGGTCGCCGTTCCAAGCGGCTTCGAACGCCTCAGCAAGCGTTTCGCCGGTGGCATACCCGCAGGGGTTGGTGTGTTTAATCACCGCCACGCCCGGCCGTCCGGAAAGATCTTTAACAGCTTCAAGCGCACCCTCGCCGTCGACGTAATTGTTGTAGCTCATCTCTTTGCCGTGCAGCACGTCAGTCTGGGCAATGCAGGCCTCGGTAGCGGCGGCATCGGTGTAGAGCCATGCTTTCTGATGCGAATTTTCGCCGTAACGAAGTTCGGTACCGCTGGAGCAGGCTTTGACAAACGGCTTCGGCGCGTCACCGGCGACTTTGTCAGCGAGGTAACCGGCGATGGCCGCGTTGTACTCTGCTACACGGGCGAACACCTTCTGACCGAGTTCGAAACGAAACTCTTCGGTGGTGTTGCCGCCGTTGGCATCCATGGACTCCAGCACACGGCAGTAGTCGGCCGGATCGGTGACAACGGTCACAAACTTCATATTTTTAGCCGCGGAACGAATCATGGTCGGGCCGCCGATATCGATCTGTTCAATGGCTTCCGGCAGAGTAACGTCCGGATTGGCGATCGTGGCCTCGAACGGATAGAGGTTGACGCAAACGAGATCAATCGGCTCAAGACCGTGCTCCTTCATGGTACTCATGTGCTCGTCGTTATCGCGCAAATGAAGCAGCCCGGCATGAACCTGCGGAGTCAGCGTTTTAACGCGGCCATCAAGCATTTCCGGGAATCCGGTAAACTCTGAAACATCTTTGACAGGAATCCCCGCATCGCGGATTGCCTTGGCGGTTCCGCCGGTGGACAGCAGCTCCACCCCGCGGTCGGCCAGCGCCCTGGCGAAGTCCACTACGCCGGTTTTGTCAGAAACACTCAATAAAGCCCGTGTAATTTTGCTCATAATTTCTCCCTTTAAAAATTGAGCGGGGATTTAACCATGAACCGGCCCTAAGCTGAAATGCTTTTTCCAAACATTGGAAAATTTCCTTCCAATGCCTCAAAAAAACCGTGTTACTCTCTCCCCAATGGATCGGCCCATACACAACGAAACGCCTTTCGGTCCCGCGAATGCGGGAATCGATCCGTTTGCCCTGTTCGAGCAGTGGTTTAAAACCGCAATGGAAACGGATCCGAACAATGCTGCCGTGATGACGCTGGCAACTGCCTTCAACAACCGCCCTTCAGCCCGCATGGTACTGATGAAAGAGCACAGTCCAGATGGTTTCGTTTTTTACACCAACTACGAAAGCCGCAAAGGATCTGAGCTGGCCGAAAACCCGAAATCCGCTCTTGTCTTCTGGTGGCCCGCACAGGAGCGGCAGGTCCGGATCGAAGGCCACACCACCAGAATTTCAGCCGAAGCCTCCGATGCTTATTTTGCCACCCGACCGCGCGACAGCCAGCTCAGCGCATGGGCTTCCGCCCAGAGTTCAGAAATCGACGAGCCGATCTCGCTCGAAGCCGCGAAAGCAAAATTTAAAGACGATCCCATTCCCCGTCCCTGCAGCTGGGGCGGCCTGCAACTGGTCCCGGAACGTTTTGAATTCTGGCAGGGTCGCACCAGCCGCCTGCATGACCGCATCGCTTTTATTCAGAAAAACGGCCAGTGGAGCCCCCGTCGGCTGGCGCCCTGAGCTCCGGATTTTCGTTTTACAGACGACTCCTGAAAGCCTACCCTTCTCTTCAACAGGGAGGTTCTTATGACAATGCAGGTGCTTCAATCCTTTTTCATGTGGTGCTCCATCATCAACATCCTGCTGCTGCTTGTGATGTTTGCGATTATCTGCCTGGCAAAAAACTGGGCCTACAAACTTCACAGCCGGTGGTTTGACATTTCCCGCAAGGACTTCGACCTCATCCTCTATTGCTTTCTTGGAATCTACAAACTACTGGTGTTTGTCTTCTGCATCATCCCATGGATCGTGCTGACAATCATGCAATAGACCGACAGCAAGGGGCTTTATTCGACTGTCATGGCTGAGCATCCAGCCAGTCCTGCAGAATCACCTGGGCAGCGGCCATATCGACGACGCCTTTGCGTTTTTTGCCATCGAGTCCGGCCTCGCGAAGATTGTAATGAGCCGTCACCGTAGTCAACCGCTCATCGCTCTCGACAATCGGCACATCCGTTTTCGATGCCAGTTTTTTGGAAAACCTTCGAACCTTTTCGGTTGCAGGTCCAGCCGAGCCATCCATATTGAGAGGAAGACCGATCACAATAGTTTCCACGTTGTGTTCCTGCACCAGCGCAGCAATTTCATCCGCAGCTGCTTTACCGTTCAGAACCGTCGTCAGCGGCGATGCCAGAAAAGCGGTCTCATCGCTCATCGCAATGCCGATGCGAACATCACCGTGATCAATCCCCAGAATGCGCCCCATTATTGACCAGACCCCTTAAAAATATCATCGAGCTGCTCATGCCGCATCTTATACTGGGAGCCGCTTCCGACTCCTTTGTGAACTTCCTGAGAAATGGCTGATTCGATGTAAAAGAGTGCAACTGCCACAAAAAGCGTCACTCCCCACAGCAGTAACGAAGTGATCCACGACGATTTCTGGATCACACCGGTCAACGGCAGAACCACTGCCAGAAAAACCACAAAAACAACCGTTAGGCGCGGCATCAACGCTTGAGTCCAAAGAACCTGCGTCAATGCCGAAGCCAGCAGCATCAGAAAAAAACCGGACGGCAGAACCAGCAGCATCCGACTCTGAAGGCCGCAGGCCCGAGCCAGCACTTTATAAACCACAGCAAAAATCAGCACGGAAATGACAGCCACACCCCACGTTTCCAGCGGGGTCGCCCGCCCAAACAACGTAACAAGAGTTTCTTTCATTGCTTCGAACAGTTCCCCATGCAAAGCCTGGCTGCTTTTCATTACAGGATTCCTTCCCGGGTTCCTTTCTCGCGCAGGGTCGTCACCATCTTCTTAATGTCCTGCGCACGGTCTTTCGGGCAAACCAACGTCACTCCGTCCGCCTGCACCACAATCAAATCTTCGGCACCGATCACCGCTGTAACGCGGTCCCTAGAATAGACAATATTGTTTCTGGAGTCAATCTGCTCACAGTCACCGATCAGTGTATTCCCCGCGTCATCCTGCGGAAAATGGCTTTCGAGCGCGGGCCACGAACCGACGTCGTCCCACATAAATGTTCCGCAGGCCATCACAATATTATCGGCCTTTTCCATCAAGGCGTAATCAATCGAGATTTTTCCAAGGTTCGGATAGGTTTTCTCCAGTCCCTGGAAAATTTCGCCGCGCGCGGCGAAGTCCGTCAGATCGTCCATCAGTTTTTTCATTTCCGGACAGTGCGCACCGAATGCTTTTCCGAGAGTTGGAACCGACCAGATGAACATACCGGAGTTCCAGAAAAACCTGCCGGTATCAAGATAAGACTGCGCCGTTTCTGCATCCGGCTTTTCAACAAAACGAACGGCTTTCTTAAACCGCACGCCTTCGACAGACTGGAAATCATCACCCGACTCAATATAGCCGAAGCCGGTGCTTGGAAACGTCGGCTGAATACCAATCGTCACCAGAATTTCATTCTTCTCCGCCAGATCCATTCCGCCGGAGAGTGTGGCTTTAAAGATATCGAGATCGCCCATCACCTGATCCGCAGTCAGCACAGCAAACACGCCGTCCGGATCTTTGGCTGCGACCAGCGCTCCGCCGCAGGCAACCGCTGCGGCCGTATCCCGCCCGATCGGTTCGCCGACAATATTTTCAGGCGGAAGCATCGGCGCAGCCTGTTGAGTCGCCTCAACCAGATCCGCATTGGTCACTACAAAAACATTTTCCGGCGGAATCAGTCCGTTGAGCCGATCGACCGCCTGCGCAATCAGCGGTTGGTCGCCAACCAGCGCCAGAAGCTGCTTGGGGTGCTTCGACGTACTCAACGGCCAAAAGCGCTCGCCTTTCCCGCCGGCCATAATTACTGCATAACGTCCCGCCATTTTAAATCTCCTTTACAGCACGGACCATTTCCGCAACGAAAGCCGCGGCATCGGCGCGCCCCTCGTCCGTGTGCGGATTGTTATGGAATTTATTGACGATTGCCGAACCGACTACCACCGCGTCAGCGATTCGTGCTGCATCGGCCGCCGCTTCCGGCGTACCGATTCCAAATCCGAGCGCAACCGGCAGATCCGTGTGCTTTTTGATCTCCCCAACCAGCTCAGCGGCTCCGGTAGCAACGCCGTCATCGCGCACGCCGGTGACGCCTTCTCTCGAGACGCAGTAGACAAAGCCGTTCGCGTTTTTGACGATTTTTTCCATCCGATCTTCCGGCGTCGTCGGCGTAATCAGAACAATGTTGTTCAGATTCGCCGCCTTGATCGCGCCTTTGTACGGGCCGGACTCTTCGCGCGGCATGTCGAGAATCAGAAACCCGTCAATACCGGCTTCGGCGGCTTCAGCCATCGCCTTTTCGAACCCACGGGCATACAGAACATTCAGGTAGGCGTAGAAAATCATTGGCATCTGCGATTTTTCGCGGATTTTTCGAATGCAGTCCATGACTCCGTCAAAAGTGGCTCCGGCGTCGAGCGCACGAGTGGCTGCATCCTGATTGACGCGGCCGTCCGCCAGAGGGTCGGAAAACGGCAGGCCGAGTTCCACCAGATCCACTCCGGCCTCTTCGAGCTTCAGGACAATGTCCACCGTATCTTCAAGAGTCGGGTCCCCGGCTCCAATGTAGGCAATGAACCCTTTTTTTCCGTCTTTGCGGAGCTCAGCAAATTTTTTATCAAGTCGTGTCTTTTTCATATGTTCCGTCAGGCGGGGCCTGCGCCCTGTTGTTTTTCCAATGATTGGAAATTTTCTACCTGATTTTCCAAGATTTGGAAACCGGAACCGCTCTTTTTTCCACAGTTTGGAAGCCGCCGCTACAGACGCACCGTAACGCCTTTGGCGGCCATCTGCTCTTTGACTTCGCGAATGGTGAATTCGCCGAAGTGGAAGATCGAGGCTGCGAGAACGGCGTCCGCCTTGCCTTCGGTGACGGCGTCGACCATGTGGTCAACGGTGCCGGCGCCGCCGGAGGCGATAACGGGCACGCCAACGGCTTCCGAAACAGCGCGGGTCAGCTCGAGGTCATAACCGTCCTTGGTCCCGTCAGCGTCCATGCTGGTGAGAAGAATTTCGCCGGCGCCGCGCGTCACGCCTTCCACGGCCCAATCGACGGCATCGAGTTCGGTCGGGTTGCGGCCGCCGTGCGTGTAGACGGTCCAGCCTTTGGAAGGATCGTCGGGATCGTTGCGGCGCGCGTCGATGGCGAGCACGGTACACTGCGCGCCGAACTGCTCGGAGCATTCGTTGAGAATATCGGGGTTGTTGATGGCGGCGGTGTTGAAGGAGACTTTGTCGGCGCCGGCGTTGAGCATCCGGCGCACGTCGGCGGCCGTGCGAATGCCACCGCCGACGGTAAGCGGCATAAACACCTGTTCGGCACAGCGCCGGACGATGTCAACCATCGTGTCGCGCCCGTCGCTCGAAGCGGTGATATCGAGGAAGGTCAGTTCGTCGGCGCCCTGCTCCTCATAGGCTTTGGCGCACTCGACCGGATCGCCCGCATCAATCAGATCGACAAACTGCACACCTTTGACCACACGACCGCCGGTGACGTCCAGACAGGGAATAATTCGTTTTGCAAGCATAGCTGTTCCTTCAGAAAATCAGCCAAACGAATACCGGAATCGCGGACGACGGGCGAACGTAAAAACCAGAAACCTGCCGCAACAGCCGTTTCCCAAGGATTGGAAAATGTTCTTGTGCGGCCGATGGGTCGCGGTAACAATCGGCGGCCATGAAAAGAATCGGTGTTATTGCAAATCCGAAACGTCCACACGCGGCGGATGTGTTCGACCGGCTGGTTCGCAAAGCGAACGAGCTGGGCTGGAAACTTTTTGCGGATGAGGCGTCCGCCCAACTGATCCCGTCGGCGACGGTCATTGGTTTTGACCAGTTTGCGTCTACAGTGGATGTTCTGCTGCCGATGGGCGGTGACGGAACCGTTCTGTTCTGCTCCAAGCTGCTCGATGAAAGTGAAATTCCGATCCTTGGAATCAATCTGGGCAGTCTCGGGTTTCTCACCGGCGTCAGCGAAGACAGTATGGAGGCAGCCATGGACGCTCTCGACGCCGGAACCTGCATCAAAGAAACCCGTACGGTCGCGCAGTGTGTTGCACCATCCGGCACGATCCGCCGGGCGCTGAACGATGCGGTTATCGGGTTCGGCGGCTCTTCGCGGATTGTAACGCTGGACCTCGCCATCGACGGCGCTCCGGCAACCTCCTATTCCTGCGACGGCCTCATCGTCTGCACACCGACCGGCAGCACCGGGCACTCCCTCTCCACCGGAGGCCCCATTCTGCAGCCCGGCTGCAGTGCATTCGGCATCAGCGTGGTCTGCCCGCATACACTCAGCAACCGGCCGCTGGTCATTCCTGACTCCAGCACCATTGAAGTGACCGTACAGAATTCCCACAAGGCACTGCTGCTCTCCGTGGACGGACAGGATGTGGAGGAACTAACCACCGGCGACATCGTCCGCATCACCCGCAGTGAAAACCCGGCGATTTTCCTCTACCCGCCGGACTACAGCTATTTCTCCGTGCTGCGTCGCAAACTCCACTGGCGAGGATCGAATCTTTAGGAAGGTTTCCGATGGCTCTTTTTCAATGCTCTTTTTTTTCTGAGTCCCTGCGCATCAGTGCATCGATGAATGTGATTCTGCCGCAAGCCTGCAGGAGCCAGATCGGCATGGACAGCACTACAGACGCAGAGCCGCCGGCGGTACTCTATCTTCTGCACGGAATTACGGACGACCATTCGACGTGGCTGCGCCGAACATCCATCGAACGCTATGTCACCAAACTGCCGCTGGCAGTCGTGATGCCCGCCGTAAACCGCAGCTTCTACACCGACATCGGCGATGACGCCTACTGGACGTTTATCAGCGAAGAACTGCCGCAGATTGTCCAGTCATTCTTCCGGGTTTCCAAGGATTGGAAAAAAACATTTGTCGCCGGACTGTCCATGGGCGGCTACGGCGCCTTTAAGCTGGGCCTGACCTGCCCGGATCGCTACGCCGCAGCGGCCAGCCTGTCCGGTGCTCTCGATGTGGTTTCTGCAGCCAAGGCACATACCGACATTTGCAATTTTGACCGCATTTTCGGATCGTCAGAAGCCCTGGCCGGCAGCAGCAATGATCTGTTCACCCTGATCAACCGCTTTCCTTCCGACAGCGAAACCAAATTTTACCAGTGCTGCGGAACCGAGGATTTTCTCTATCAGGATAACCTGACATTTAAAACCCGTGCCCGACAGGCCGGCCTTAACCTGACGTTTGAAGAACATCCTGATGCTGTCCACAACTGGGACTACTGGGACCAGCAGATTCAGCGGGTTCTCGAATGGTTGCCATTGGGAGAGGCATAGTGGAACACAGGAGCATTGCCCGACTGAACAAGGAATCCAATCTATGATTTTTTCACCACTTCACGACTCCATCCTTCCGTTATTTCTCTCGTTCTGGACCCATGACCTCAATCCGGTCATTTTCCATATCTGGGGACCTCTGGCTGTGCGCTGGTACGGATTGGCCTACCTGCTTGGCTTTCTCGGCGGATACCTGATCCTGCGACGCCTCTCCCGCCGCGGCGAGTTTGCGATTCCGGAACAGGAGCTGAGTAATTTCATTGTCCATCTGGCGATCTTCGGTGTTTTTCTCGGCGGGCGCCTCGGCTATGTCCTCTTCTACGCGCCTCACGAATTCATCAAAGATCCGCTGTTTCTTCTCCGCGTCTGGGAGGGCGGCATGGCCAGCCACGGCGGCATTATCGGCGTCATTGCTTTTGTCCTCTGGACCGCATGGAAAAAGAAAGTGTCCTTCTGGAATCTGACCGACGGACTCGCACTGGTTGCCCCGATCGGTCTCTTCTTTGGTCGCCTTGCCAATTTCATCAACGGCGAGCTGTGGGGACGGCCCTCGCAGGTTGCGTGGGCCGTTATTTTCCCGAAAGTCGACATGCAGCCGCGTCATCCGTCACAGCTCTATGAAGCCTGTGGAGAAGGACTGCTGCTGTTCACCGCCCTGTGGCTGATTCACGCAACGCCGTGGGGAAAACGCAACGGGGCCGTCAGCGCCTGCTTTCTCGCGATTTACGCACTCGCCCGAATCACCTCTGAATTTTTCCGAACTCCGGACGAAGGGTACGCGCTTTATCTCGGATGGATCACCAAAGGCCAGCTGTATTCTGCATTTATGATCCTTGGCGCCCTCGCCATTGTCGCCGCAAAAAAGCTTTACCGTTCCGAAAAAACAACGTAGGAAAGGCTCTCAGCCTGTCTGCAGGGAAACGCAATTATGAATACGCAACAGTCCATTTTAATTCGCAACGCCGACATCGTTAATGAAGGCTCCATTACAAACGGCGACGTATTGATCCGGCATGGGCGCATCGACCGCATCGACCGCACGGTCTCTGCAGAAGCCGACATTGAAATTGATGCACACGGCAAAGCGCTGCTGCCCGGCATGATCGACTGCCACGTCCACTTCCGCGAGCCGGGGCTGACCCACAAGGCCGACATGGCCAGCGAATCCGCGGCCGCCGTCGCCGGCGGGGTCACCTCCGTGATGGAGATGCCGAATACCAGTCCGCCGGCTGTCACCAACGAGCGCCTGGAAGACAAATTCTCCATCGCCGCGGAAAAGATGATCACCAACTATTCGTTTTATCTCGGTGCATCCCTCAACAACCTGGATGAGGTAAAAGCCGTCGATTCACGCAATGTCTGCGGCGTCAAAGTCTACATGGGCTCCACCACCGGCGACATGCTGGTTGATCGTTTCCAAACCCTGGAAGATCTGTTCCGCGAGTGTCCGATCAATCTCACCACGCACTGCGAGGACACACGCATTATTTCCGCCAACGAAAAAAAGTGCCGCGAACAATACGGTGATGACGTCCCCTTCCCGGCCCATCCCCTCATTCGCAGCCGGGAAGCCTGCTTCCAATCCTCACAGGTAGCCATCGAACTGGCCCGCAAATACGAAACCAAACTGCACCTGCTGCACATCAGCACCGCCGACGAACTGAACCTGTTCGACTCCTCCATCGTCCGAGTCGGCACCGCCCGCGAAAACGAATGCTTTATTGAAGAACAGGGCAAAAACATTACCGGGGAAGCCTGTGTGCACCACCTCTTCTTCGACGACTCCGCCTACGACCGCAAAGGCGCGCTGATCAAATGCAATCCCGCTATCAAAACCGCCGCAGACCGCGAAGCCCTGCTCAAAGCTCTTGTCACCGACCGGCTCGACACCATCGGCACCGACCACGCTCCCCACACCCTGGAAGAAAAGCAGAGACCCTACTGGACCGCCCCCTCCGGCATTCCGGTCATCCAGTCCGCCTTACCTTCCGTGCTGGAACATTTCTACAACGGCATCCTCTCTCTGGAACTGATCGCAGAGAAAACCGCCCATAACCCGGCCCGTATTTTCAACCTTGAAGACCGCGGTTTTATTCGAGAAGGCGGCTGGGCCGACCTGACTCTGATCGATCTCAACCGCCCGCATACTGTCACAAAAGACAACATTCTGTACAAATGCGGCTGGTCACCATTCGAAGGAACCACCTTCCACTCCTCCGTCGACACCACGATTGTCTCCGGACAAATCGCATGGCAAAAGAACGCTCCCCGCGCCACCTGTCGCGGCCACCGTTTAGTATTCAACCGATAGCATCGGTCGCGTGCATCGATTTTTTCGCACTTCCATCATCAGCCAACACACCGCCTCCGGGCCATCCATTGACCGCGAAAACCAGAATATCTGTCTTCGATAGCATAAAACGGAGCCCCGGCAGAAGCCGGAATCGAAGCACAAACCGTACTTGGTTGATTATAAACCCAGAGCTGTAGAGAAATCGATTCCGACATCATCACTGCAATCCAATCCAAAGCGGATTTTACAAAACCACATAAGACTCATTCCGCAAGAAGGAGTCCAATTACCCGCAATCGGTAATTATCAATTCACATGAATCATCACGGCTCCGTGGCAGACTACGGAATGAATATCGACGCCGGGACCGACCAACCCTACCTTGTCTTCTGGGTACAGTAACCTCCTTTACTTACTCCAACTGCAGCTTAGCAATAGAAGATCACTCCCGTTCTTGTTTTTGTAAAAACGACCCAGAAACATTTACAGTCCAAGGCCTCAGCAATTAAAAAATCTCAGCTTACACTTCAAAGAAAGGTGCGGCGTCTGGATAGACACGCAGCTCGATCACGCGAGCAGTTTTCCCTCCGTGGGTCGCATTCACCGTCAGCCGCACCTTGTCAGCAACGACCGGTTTAAATGAATGACGCCGGAAACGCTGAAAATTATCATTCACACGAGCGACGCTTTGCCACTGCCCGTTCACCCGGCATTCGAGCGTATAATCGCGCACACACTCCTTCGGAAGCCGATTATAGCGCTGGGCCGGCATGGAAAGCGTCAGGTCGGTGTCAAATACACACTGGACGGCCCCAACCTTTGATGGGTTTTCAAGCACCAACTCGATACTTTGCGGCAGAGCCTGTTTCGGATCGGATTCCCATGTATTGGTTTTCCCGTCAAGAGTCGGACGCGCGATGCCGTTGATGACATTGTCCGCAGCCCACAGCTCTTCGATCCCGACATTAGGACTGAAGCGTGCATGCATACTGCTCCCGTCCACTTTTTCCCATTCACTCGCCCCGTTATAGATACGAAAACTGCCTGCGCGCCCGACATCCCCTGACCGCCACTGGACATCAACGGTTCGGTCCAGAACAACCCACGCATAAGAGGAATTCAGCACGGTCTTAACCGGAATCTCCACCCATCCAGCTGTTCCGGCTGGAATGGAATGACTTACGGTAGCCACATTACGTACGGAAGAAAGATCTCCTTCGGCATTGGCTTCACGAAGATGCATCGTAATCGTTCCACCGCGCTTCGCTTCGAGATAGAGCTGGATGGATTCAAGTTTTTCTCCAGCTTCCCAGGCAAAAAACTCGCCGCGTTCCACACTCAGAGGCAGCCAGCGATCGTTTTCTGTGTTCACTTCGGACATCAACTCGCGGGTGCTGCTTGCTCTCACATGGGCGGTGCGCGCCAGGTCCGCGGGATCCCGGTTCAAAATTCCCGGCACATACTGGTCATTCTTCAACAAGAGTTGCTGCAGTTCGGTCATATGCTTCTGGTAAACCCCGCGCGGCGTGGTGCCCCGGTAGAGCGCCAGCGCGGCGGCGGTACCGGCCGCCTGACCGGTCGCAGCGCAGGACGCTTCGATACGCACCGTACCGAGAGCCAGGTGGGTAACACTGGCACAGCGGCCCGCCATCAGCAGATTCTCGATATTACGCGAATAAAGGCTCCGGTAGGGAATCTGTCCGATCGGAATGTGCGTATCTATCGTAAACGGGCCTTCGGTGGAAAGAATTCCCCTGTGATGATGCACATCCAGTGTCCAGCCGGTATGGGCGATCACATCGTCGAACTCTCGGTTTTCAATGGCGTCGTTTGCGGTGAGCACCAGATCTCCCATCAGGCGACGGCTCTCGCGCTTACCCGCCATAAAGGGGATATACTCCAGGCTGTAATTTGCCAGACGTTTGCGCTCGGACCAGTGGTTCTTAAAATAGTCCCACATCGTATAGTTCACCCGAAACAGTTCATCACGGGCAAACTCGGGATCCCAAAGATCATCAACAATTCCGGGATGTTCATACCACCAGGTTCCACCCAATGCCCACGATGTCAGACGCTTGCGTTGACTTTCTTCAGAACCGCCGACGACACGGCCGAACAGCCATCCCTCCGGGAGATCGTACAGCCACGGCGGCGGTGTATAAGTCTGCGGCGTGCTGTGTTCCGCACACTTATGAGAAAAGCACCTGCTCATATCCCGACTGCTGCCCCGCAAACAGGCACTCATGGTATTCCCGTCGGCCACGGTCGGCGCACCATCCTCTTTATACTCGCTGTAGGCTTCGCGACCGACGCGCTCATCGGCACCGGCGTGATGGCCGAGCCACGCATCGCCGGAGCAATCGATAAACATTTTTCCGGCAAGCGATTTGCGCTCCCCCGTCAAGGTGTCAACGAGGATCACCTCAGTAATGCGATCGCCCTCTTTCTTTACGCCTTCGAGCCACCAGTTTTCGTGCAGCTCCAGCAGAGGTTCTTCCTCGACAAGGGTTTTAAAGGGGCGGCTCATCAGAATACACAACTTCTGCCTGGTCAGCTGGTCTTCGGTCATTCTGTGGAGCTCGAGCCGTCCAGCCTCCTCGATAATGCCGGTTTCACGCACCGGCTTGCCGGGATGCTTCCTGGCCGCACCTTGCACCGGCACGCCGATTTCGTTACTGGCATTCCCTCCCAGCACGGGACGGCTGGAAACCAGTGCCGTTTTCGCCCCCATGCGTGCGGCGGCAATCGCCGCCGGAACGCCGGCCGGTCCGGCACCGACCACAATCGTATCATATCGTCCGCCCCGTTTAATGGTATTCGTTACCCCGGTCAACCGGGCGCGCTCATTGGTAAAGGCATTCACATCCACTGGAGGCCGATAGTTGAGGTCGCGCGTCAGAAGAATGGAAGAACAGCGGCCGAACTGACCGGTTTTGTCCTGCAGAGCCAGCAGGGCGGAACCCGCCAGCTCATACACCCCGCCATCCTGCCAAACCCAGCCTTTCTCCTGCTGCGCTCCGAATGTACATCCTGAATCCCTCCCGTTGACTGCGATCCCGAATGTGCCGGGGGCATGTTCCGGGATCCAGTTGCGCGAGCGCACCCACAGGCGATATTTCCCGGGTTTTACCGCCTTTAGCTTCAACGTTGCATCCGTCACCGTTTTACTGGTGCCATGCGCAATGAGATAAGAGGATCCCATGAAGCCGACATGCTGGGTGTCCAGGGCCCACCCTCCATAATGCTGAAAATCGGCCGCATCCGCCCACAAAAAGCCGGGAATCACCTCCAGGACATTGCGCGGCTTTTTACGAAACGGTATCGAGTGATTGAACTCGCCACCCTGAATTTCTGACGGATCGAACGAAACCGCCCATCCCGATCCCGCCAGACAAGTCAGCCCCAATGTTCCCGTTTTTACAAAATCACGTCTATTTAACATGCAACACATCCTCTTCTATAAATTAAATTTTAATATAGCAAATAACCGGAAAACCGCCCGACCATCTGGTTCTAAATTCTGACCATGTAACTATCAATTCAAATGAATCATCACGGCTCCGCGGCAGACTACGGAATGAATATCGACGCCGGGACCGACCAACCCTACCTTGTCTTCTGGGTATAGTGATCTCCTTTACTTACTCCATCGGCAGCTTAGCAATAGAAGATCACTCCCGTTCTTGTTTTTGTAAAAGCGACCCAGAAACATTTACAGTCCAAGGCCTCAGCAATTAAAAAATCTCAGCTTACACTTCAAAGAAAGGTGCGGCGTCTGGATAGACACGCAGCTCGATCACGCGAGCAGTTTTCCCTCCGTGGGTCGCATTCACCGTCAGCCGCACCTTGTCCGCAACAACCGGTTTAAATGAATGACGCCGGAAACGCTGAAAATTATCACTCACACGAGCGACGCTTTGCCACTGCCCGTTCACCCGGCACTCGAGCGTATAATCGCGCACACACTCCTTCGGAAGCCGATTATAGCGCTGCATCGGCATGGAAACCGTCAGGTCGGTGTCAAATACACACTGGACGGCCCCAACCTTTGATGGGTTTTCAAGCACCAACTCGATACTTTGCGGCAGAGCCTGTTTCGGATCGGATTCCCATGTGTTGGTTTTCCCGTCAAGTGTCGGACGCGCGATGCCGTTGATGACATTGTCCGCAGCCCACAGCTCTTCGATCCCGACATTGGGACTGAAGCGGGCATGCATACTGCTCCCGTCCACTTTTTCCCATTTACTCGCCCCGTTGTAGATACGAAAACTGCCTGCGCGCCCGACATCCCCTGACCGCCACTGGACATCAACGGTTCGGTCCAGAACAACCCACGCATAAGAGGAATTCAGCACGGTCTTAACCGGAATCTCCACCCATCCAGCTGTTCCGGCTGGAATGGAATGACTTACGGTAGCCACATTACGTACGGAAGAAAGATCTCCTTCGGCATTGGCTTCACGAAGATGCATAGTAATCGTTCCACCGCGCTTCGCTTCGAGATAGAGCTGGATGGATTCCAGTTTTTCTCCAGCTTCCCAGGCAAAAAACTCGCCGCGTTCCACACTCAGAGGCAGCCAGCGATCGTTTTCTGTGTTCACTTCGGACATCAACTCGCGGGTGCTGCTTGCTCTCACATGGGCGGTGCGCGCCAGGTCCGCAGGATCCCGGTTCAAAATTCCCGGCACATACTGGTCATTCTTCAACAAGAGTTGCTGCAGTTCGGTCATATGCTTCTGGTAAACCCCGCGCGGCGTGGTGCCCCGGTAGAGCGCCAGCGCGGCGGCGGTACCGGCCGCCTGACCGGTCGCAGCGCAGGACGCTTCGATACGCACCGTACCGAGAGCCAGGTGGGTAACACTGGCACAGCGGCCCGCCATCAGCAGATTCTCGATATTACGCGAATAAAGGCTCCGGTAGGGAATCTGTCCGATCGGAATGTGCGTATCGATCGTAAACAGGCCTTCGGTGGAAAGAATTCCCCTGTGATGATGCACATCCAGTGTCCAGCCGGTATGGGCGATCGCATCGTCGAACTGTCGGTTTTCAATGGCGTCGTTTGCGGTGAGCACCAGATCTCCCATCAGGCGACGGCTCTCGCGCTTACCCGCCATAAAGGGGATATACTCCAGGCTGTAATTTGCCAGGCGTTTGCGCTCGGACCAGTGGTTCTTAAAATAGTCCCACAGCGTATAGTTCACCCGAAACAGTTCATCACGGGCAAACTCGGGATCCCAAAGATCATCGACAATTCCGGGATGTTCATACCACCAGGTTCCACCCAATGCCCACGATGTCAGACGCTTGCGTTGACTTTCTTCAGAACCGCCGACGACACGGCCGAACAGCCATCCCTCCGGGAGATCGTACAGCCACGGCGGCGGTGTATAAGTCTGCGGCGTGCTGTGTTCCGCACACTTATGAAAAAAGCACCTGTTCATATCCCGACTACCGCCCCGCAAACAGGCACTCATGGTATTCCCGTCGGCCACGGTCGGCGCACCATCCTCTTTATACTCGCTGTAGGCTTCGCGACCGACGCGCTCATCGGCACCGGCGTGATGACCGAGCCACGCATCGCCGGTGCAATCGATAAACATTTTTCCGGCAAGCGATTTGCGCTCTCCCGTCAAGGTGTCAACGAGGATCACCTCAGTAATGCGATCGCCCTCTTTCTTTACGCCTTCGAGCCACCAGTTTTCGTGCAGCTCCAGCAGAGGTTCTTCCTCGACAAGGGTTTTAAAGGGGCGGCTCATCAGAATACACAACTTCTGCCTGGTCAGCTGGTCTTCGGTCATTCTGTGGAGCTCGAGCCGTCCAGCCTCCTCGATAATGCCGGTTTCACGCACCGGCTTGCCGGAATGTTTCCTGGCCGCACCTTGCACCGGCACGCCGATTTCGGCACTGGCATTCCCTCCCAGCACGGGACGGCTGGAAACCAGTGCCGTTTTCGCCCCCATGCGTGCGGCGGCAATCGCCGCCGGAACGCCGGCCGGTCCGGCACCGACCACAATCGTATCATATCGTCCGCCCCGTTTAATGGCATTCGTTACCCCGGTCAACCGGGCGCGCTCATTGGTAAAGGCATTCACATCCACTGGAGGCCGATAGTTGAGGTCGCGCGTCAGAAGAATGGAAGAACAGCGGCCGAACTGACCGGTTTTGTCCTGCAGAGCCAGCAGGGCGGAACCCGCCAGCTCATATACCCCGCCATCCTGCCAAACCCAGCCTTTCTCCTGCTGCGCTCCGAATGTACATCCTGAATCCCTCCCGTTGACTGCGATCCCGAATGTGCCGGGGGCATGTTCCGGGATCCAGTTGCGCGAGCGCACCCACAGGCGATATTTCCCGGGTTTTACCGCCTTTAGCTTCAACGTTGCATCCGTCACCGTTTTACTGGTGCCATGCGCAATGAGATAAGAGGATCCCATGAAGCCGACATGCTGGGTGTCCAGGGCCCACCCTCCATAATGCTGAAAATCGGCCGCATCCGCCCACAAAAAGCCGGGAATCACCTCCAGGACATTGCGCGGCTTTTTACGAAACGGTATCGAGTGATTGAACTCGCCACCCTGAATTTCTGACGGATCGAACGAAACCGCCCATCCCGATCCCGCCAGACAAGTCAGCCCCAATGTTCCCGTTTTTACAAAATCACGTCTATTTAACATGCAACACATCCTCTTCTATAAATTAAATTTTAATATAGCAAATAACCGGAAAACCGCCCGACCATCTGGTTCTAAATTCTGATCATGGAGTCCAACAAAAAGAAAACTCACTCGATTTCCCATCCTTCAAAACTTTTCAAACCAGATGCTCCAACGTTTTAAAACAGTACGCACATCCCGTGCGGGAACTTCACCTAACCATTGGATAATTTATCCTTAAATGTCCTGTTCCCCCAAAACAGGCCGAGAAACAAAACCGTCGTTAGAATTCCAACCGGATAGGCAATCACCGTTGAGAGCCTGAATCCTTCGGGAGCAATCAAAATATAAGTGGCGCAGGTTGCCGTCATAAAGGCCGCGGGAAGCAGCACAACCCAGAAGTTCTTCCGACACGTTTTCATGTAGATTGCCGCCGTCCACAGCACGAGAGCCGCAAGCAGCTGGTTGGAAAAACTGAAGTAGCGCCAAATCACTCCGAAATTGAGACGCGTGACGAGAAAGGCGACCGCGAAAAGCGGAATACTGATCATCAGGCGTTTGCGGACTGACTTTTGGCAGAGCCTGGTGAAATCGGCAATAATTAAACGCGCGCTGCGAAACGCAGTATCTCCCGAGGTGATTGGACAAACCACCACTCCGAGAATCGCCAGGATGCCTCCCGTTTTCCCAAGCCACGAGTTGCAGATTTCCTGAACGACCCAGGCGGCATTGTTTCCCTGCTCCGCCATCGTTTTGTTCAGCTCGCCAACACCGCCGAAAAAGCTCATCGCGGCTGCAGCCCAGATCAGTGCCACAACGCCTTCGGTAATCATTGCGCCATAGAAGATGCGACGCCCCTGCCTCTCGTTCGTCATGCAGCGTGCCATCAGCGGGGACTGGGTCGAATGGAACCCGGAGACCGCGCCACAGGCTATGGTGATGAAGAGCATCGGAAAGAGCGGATGCGACCCCGGCTCTGCGTGCATGTTTCGCAGGGAAGACAATGAGACCTCCGGAATTGGGGCCTTCATGCAGACCATGGCACCCAAAAGGCCGATGGCCATCACAAGAAGCACGGCACCGAAAACCGGATAGAACCTTCCGATGATCTTGTCGATCGGCAACATGGTGGCTGCGATGTAATAGACAAAAATCACCATCAGCCAAATATCCTCGGTTTTCAGAGCACCTGTAGAAACAAACTCGCCGGTCAGCCCGGCCAGAATTTTAGCCGGACCCAGAATAAAGACCACGCCGACAAGTAAGAGCAGGATCATCGAAAAGATGCGCATGAAGAATCTGAATCCACCGCCCATGTAATGTCCGACCACCTCGGGAATGCTGGCACCATTATGCCGTACAGACAACATGCCGGAAAAATAGTCGTGCACCGCCCCGGCAAAAATACAGCCGAGCACAATCCATAAAAAGGCCGCAGGACCGTACATCGCTCCCATGATCGCCCCGAAAATCGGTCCCAGCCCGGCAATATTCAGAAACTGCACCATGAAAATGCGCCACGCCGACATCGGAACAAAATCGACCCCGTCATCAAACTCGACTGCCGGCGTGGCTCGCGCCTCATCAATCCCAAACTGCTTTTCAACAAAAGAGCCATAGATAAAATAGCCACCAACCAGCGCGATCAGTGAAATAACAAAAGTCAGCATAAAAACTCCGCGGGAAACATTCCTTCACATTTTGGCCCGCCCCGACACAGGGCAAAAACTACGAGATCTAAAGTTCAGCACTACAAAAACGTGTTACCTCTGCTCTACTCTCAACCGGATAAACCGCTGCGCTTCTCCAACCCCGGGGAATGAAAGTGGAGCTCTGCGGAACCGAATGGACATCATCGAACGTTTTCAACGCTATCTACGGCAAGCCGAACGGTACCCCCACCCAATCCCTTAAGCACGCCGGGCAGTATCACCTCACGGCAGGCGGTCTTGTTCGGATGCACACCATCAGGAACATAAAGCCCGAACTCGCCAGGATGATCTGCAATCCAGTCATTCCAGACGGCGTTCAGATCAATGAGCTGAAGACCGTGGGACGCAGCAACATCGCGAACCATTTGGTAATAATCCGGAAGGTTCCCGCGGTAATACGGATGATCCGCCGTCCGTTCAGCAACCTCACCGCCGACCGGGTTCATGGTCAGCAGAATCACTTCAACATCCGGGTTGGCCTGCTGCAGCGCGGAAACCATGGAAAGCAGGTTTGCGCGCGCATTTTCAACCGAAATATTCCGGCTATGAATTGCATCATTCATCGAAAATTCAATGATCACCGTGTCGGGATTGCGGGGGATCACCCGCGATGCCAGGTTCGCCAGTCCCCAAACGGAATCCCGCCCGGATTTCGCGCAGTTCTCTGTATTGACCAGCTGCCCATAGCGCGCCTGCAGCACCTCCGTCAGCTGAACCGTCCATTTGCCGGCCTCCGTCAGGCTGGTTCCATAGTAGACCAGAGTTTGCGAATTCCCGGCCTCCAGATTCTGAATCAGGCGCGAGGGAGCCCCCGCTGCCGACACACAAATCAATCCGGCCAAGAACAAACTGATTCCAAAATTCTTCATCTTCATATTTTCCTTTATTCGCCTCCACCCGGACAGCAACTGACACGCCTTTTCCCGGAAGAGACATTCATAGTAAAATGCACGCAAACCGAACGGCTTGCGTGCACTCGATTATTTCAACCTTGAATTTAGTCCATAAACCGTCGACGGATAAACAATGCCCCGATTCCGGTAACGGCGAGCATACCGATGGTGGCCGGTTCCGGAATCACCATGCCGTTGACAGCACTGTCCCAGTCGGTGGCGACTCGCAGTTCATCGATGCGGAGACCACCGGTACCGGAGCCCCGGTTTGCATACAAACGAAGTTCCGAAAAAGTAACCCCAGAGCCGAGGGCATCGGTCACCTGCCAGCTGACCGGTTCAGCCGCTAACGTGCTGTTCTTCCCATCCGCGGCGATCAGTGAGGCGGAGATGCCGGCGGCATCCCGCTTCATGACCAGTAAATAGGTGGTATCATCCGCAACAGCATCGGCGGCGATGTCGCCCGTAAGATATCCGGCGGAGTTTCCATCAGCAAACAGATCGCCATTGGAAAACCCGACATTGGCACGCATATTCACGCCGGAATAGAATTCAGCGCGCATATCCGCGTTGGCGGCACTCCCGCCATACGTCCGCACCAGCGCGGAAAAATAGAGGGTTTGAGACGCAAGACTGACCCCTGTGGATAATGTGCGCACCCCCGCCTTGCTTGTTTCCGACCAAATGTGATCGCTGCCGTCTGTGATCAAATCCGGAGACTGTCCAAAATAAAGACTCTTTTCGGTACCGCTTGCTGAGAACGAATCAACGGTCCCCACCGCCCCCCAGCCGCCGGACCAGCCGGTGCCGCCGTTCTGGCCGGAAATCGTCCCGCTGTAGTCAAAGTTTTCGTACGCAATGAGCACGGCCTGTGCCGATCCTGCTGCCAGAATGGAAACCGTGGTTATAATCAGCCATTTTTTCATGTCATTCTCCTTTTTCCTGAGGCGAAAGAGCTCAGCGCTCCTCCGCCGGATTGTTGTAGCTTAGTCCTTTTCGATCAATCTGAAGAAGCGAGCCGGATCAGTACACGGAACATTGGTCACACTGTTGACTCCGCTCGCGTCGGCCGGAATATTTGTATTGCCTTCGTAAGCACTCCAATCTCCGGATGATAACCCAATACATGATTCAATGTCGTAAAGCTTGCCGAGGCGGTTGGTCCACGAGAAATCCAATAGGCCCGCGTTAACGCTCATCTGAATCCGAAGCACATCGGCTGCGCCGTTGATGCCGCTTACAGCCCCGGCCCAGTCGGTGGCAATGCGCAACTCATCGATGCGGAGACCACCGGTGCCGTCGCCCCGGTTCGCATACAGACGAAGCGATGACAGATCGAGACTTGAGAGAGCGACCTGGGTCACCTGCCAACTGGCCGGTTCAGCCGCCAAGGTGCTGCTGTTCCCATCCGCAACGATCAACGAGGCGGAGATGCCATCGAGATCCCGCTTCATGACCAGCAGGTAGGTGGTATCATCAGCTACAGCATTCGTGGCGATATCGCCCGCCAGATACCCGCCGACATCTCCATCAACAAACAGGTCGCCATTGGAAAACCCGACATTGGCACGCATGTTCCCACCATCATAGAACTCGACGCGCATATCGGCGTTGGCGGCACTCCCGTCATACGTCCGCACCAGCGCGGTAAAATAGAGGGTCTGAGAGGCCAGATCGACCGGAAAGGAAAAACTGCGTTTACCGGCCTTGCTCGTTTCAGACCAGATATGGCTGCTGCCGTCTGTGATCAAATCCGGAGACTGTCCAAAATAAAGACTCTTTTCGGTACCGCTTGCTGAGAACGGGTCAACGGTCCCCACCGCCTCCCAGGCCGTTGACCAGCCGGTGCCGCCGTTCTGGTCGAAAATCGCCCCGCTGTAGTCGAAGTTTTCATACGCAATCAGCGTTGACCCTCCGACCACATCGTCGTAGGTGGTGCCGATCCGGATTTCGTCAATAATCTTGCTGTAACCATTCTCACCTGCAGTGACATCAAGATGACTCATCGCAACACCGCTGATAATACTGTTTGTCAGATCCCAGTTAACGGGTTCGGACAGAAAATCGCCGGGGTTGCTGACTTCAAAAACCTTCGTAACCAAAACACGCGTACCATCCTCAGTCGTGCGCCGAGCAACAACCATGTAGTCTGTTCCTGCAGTCAGCTGTACAAACTCTGCTGATAACTGTGTATCGGTTCTCCCCACTCTGAGCTTCCCGCTTGCATCAACATTCAAAGGCTGCCACCGGACATAGGTGCCGTTTCCCATTTGAATGGACATCGTGCCTCCGCCCCAGTTGATCAGACAGCTCATGTAACTGGTATCCGGCAGCGCAACATCAAACGCGCGGCGAGAGGCCCCCTCATAGGCTTCATTTATACGGCTTCCGCGTCCATACAGCCTCGTCGAAGAAGGGTACTCCTGAGTAACCGGACCGGGGGTTTCCAGACGAACGCCGATGCCGGTGTCCGGATCTCCGATCAACGCTTTCCACTCATTGGTCCCCCAGCCGGTGCCGCCGACGTAGTTGTTTGCGCCCCGCAAAAACTTAGTCGTATTGTTTACCGTTCCGTAATCGAATGATTCAGTTACCAATAAGGTTGCACTCGCTGAACCAACCGCCAGCCACAATACTGACAACGCAATTGTCCATTGTTTCATATGATTCTCCTCTTTTATTAACTATTCAGTACCTCAGAGCACAAAAAACACTTCTCCCAACATCCTTTTTTGATTATCCCTTCTGAAAGCAAAGATGCGTTAACCATGACGTTTAAAACCCTGACCTTTGCGTTGAAATCGAAAAGATTCCCCTCAAGTAACGCCGTTTTCAACGACAAACACTGGTCGGCTCAAGGCAACCGGAACGTATTGTCATAAAGCCGGAATGAGCAATTTGAGAATGGATTCAAAGGCATATGTACCCCCGCCCATTCCTTCAAACCCAGGCATCTTCTCACTCGACAACAACCTGGATAGAATCATAGATCAGCACCTCATTCGTCGCAGTAATATCAGGATCATAGACCGGCGCGGAAATGATGTTGTCATAGATTCCGATCTGACCCGAATACCCGACGGAAATCGCCGTGCGTTTCCAATCCAGGATACTGTTTCCAATAATGCGCCACTCGGTATTGTGAATCCCCGGCAGCGCATGAGCCAACTGCCCGTAGAGCGAAATGCCCGCGGGATGCTTCCTCGGCGTTAATTGAAATACATATTGTGGCGAAAAGTCGGCAATCGTGTTCCCCAGAACGATCACATTCCGACTGGCAAAACCGGACGTATTGTACTCGATATGACCGGTGATGGACTCGCCGGACAGACCTTCGATGCGGTTGTTTTGTATAACCGCATACTCGGACCCATTCAGCCAAACCCCATATCGTCGCGAGTTCTTCATCACATTCCCGGAAACATAAACTCCACGAGCATCCTTCTGATGACAGATGTCATCCCCGGCTCCCTCAAAAACGCAGTTTTCAATCCAGGGACCGGGCACCCATTCGGTTCCCGTGACACAATCACCATTGACACTTTTCAACCGTCCCGGCTTGATCAACACCTTCACATTCAGAAAATTGCATGCATTCAGATACCACCCTGAAGCGAAAAAATTTCCGCAGGAATAAGCCGTTATGTTTTTCAATGTGGTTTGTTTCGCCCGCCCCAGATTAAACAGCTGGTTGGAAAACCGGGGCAGGTCGACAAATCGGTCACTGATTTCAAAATGGCCGGTCGTATCCGCCTGCATACTGTATCGAAACGTGCTGCCGCTCAAATGTACCACATTTGTAAACCAGTAATGCAGCGAACTGTTTTCTTTATGTTTTCCAGGCACATTCGGATCCACCAAATGTCCCCAGCGCATTTCCTCACCGCCATCCACCCCGAGAAGAAAAACCGCATTCGTCGGGTGCGGGAATCCCGCATCAATCTGAACATCCACAGTTCGGGCGGTGTGGTCAACGGCAACCACAGAGCCTTGCGCGAAAGGCAGTACGGAATAGTCAACCGAATCCAGATTCTGAACGATGACATGATTGGCCGCATACAGCTTCATAAAACCTTTAAGCGGATCCTCCAGAAAAACGCTCGAACCGTTCCAGTCGATAACCGTGTAGTCCAACCCATCGATCTGGAAAACGCACTGACCGTTGCTTGCCGGCGCCTTGAATGTATATGTCCCTTGGGGAATGCTGAGCCGGACCGGATCAGAGGCAGTAGAAAGCGCTTTTGCATCGTACAGCGCCTGCTGAATTCCGCTGACACTGGTGTCGGTCACCTGAATGAGCTGCGTTGTATCGAGGGATCTAAGCGGTCGCGGCCGCGGCAGGTATTCCACCCGAACGTTGTCAAGGGAATGCCCGGCTGTTGCGGTATCTTCCTCAAACTCCACCGTGAACCAGCTCAAATCCGGCTCAACCAAGTTCACAACCGGAACCTCATCAAAAACCACAACACCACCGATGGATAGCGTCGCACTCTGCGTTAGCACATTGTACTCCATCATAATTTCACAGCGCCCCGGAGGCGCCACAGCAGAGCTCATCCGGTTCGACATCCCGCTTCCGCCAAACAGCGAAACGGCGCCGTTGCCCCGCACATTGAACCATGGGCCGGAATTCGTACTATCGTGCAATCCTCCCGAACGGGCAGCAAACCCCATGCCCAACCAGTAGTTATTATCCTGCGAAACATAATCCGCAGTAATTTTAACAATACCATACGGACTGATCGGCGGAAGCTCCACCGAAGCATACTGCAAGCTGGAGCTGCTCGTCAGCCTGCCGTCTTCAACCTGCAGAGACACCGAAGACTCCCACCCTCCTCTCTGAACATCCCGCTCAAGGATACTTCCGGTCACATCGCCGTTTCCGTCAAAATCATCGTTCACGAGAAGCAGTTCGTCCACCTGTCCCGATCGTACGCGGTAAAACCCGGAGCTTCCCACGGAAGAGCCTGCATGAACAAGCCTTCCGCCCGGTGATTGCAGATGATTGGTCGTCACTGGCCGCCAACTTGAACCCTGAAGTGTCGGCATGTGTTCGAGAACATAGGGTTCAGAAAGAGTGTTCGTACACCCTACCTCAACGGAAACAACCGAACGGTCTCCGGCCACATCGATGGACCCCATCAAACATCCGGCCCGCCCCGGACCGGTCGCCAAAAACAGCCATGCCAATACAGCGCAAAAAAAACGCTCTAAGTTCCTCTTCATGCAACACCTCCAATATTTCACACAACGCTCACAACCGATGTGTCCTAAAACATCACAAACTGACTCTCTATCAACACAGTGCTTGCGGCGGCACAAAACCGCCCCCGCCGATCAGGCCGCTGAAATAACCGACGTCATTGGGGCGCTATGAGATCAGTCCCAATTTTTCTATATATAGTTCTACCAGCTAACCCTAACAGCAGGAAAAGCGTTAGCCATGAGGTTTAAAATCCTGACCTCGGCGTTGAAATCGAGAAGTTCAGCGCTCCAAATGATTGTTCCGGTAATCGGAAGGCGAGCAGCCAAACTGCTTCTTAAAGGCACGACTGAAATGGGTGGGTTCGAGCCAGCCGACCCGCATGGCAATTTCAGACATGTTATCGGTGCTGCCGATCAGCAACTGCGCCGCACACTTGAGACGCAGCGTGCGGATAAATTCCTGCGGGGTCTGGCCGACGAGTCCCTTAAGCTTGAGATAAAGTGTGGAACGGCTCATATACATTGCTGAAGAAAAGGCCTCCACGTTGAAGTCCACATCATCCAAATGTTCCTCCACCACCCCGATGGCTCGCTGCAGCAGCCGTTCGTCACTTGAAACCACGGTGATCTCGGAAGGCTCCACGATCAGCTCATGACCGGAAAAGCGTTCACGCATTTGTTTCCGCGCCGCAAGCAGGTTGCGAATGCGGGCAGCGAGAATCGGCATATGAAACGGCTTGGAAACATAATCGTCCGCACCGGTTTCCAAACCTTCAAGCTGGTTTTCAACCGACCCGCGCGACGTAAGCATAATCACGGGAACATGACTGGTCAGCTCATCGCTTTTCAGGCGGCGACACAGCTCCAGTCCGTCCATTTCCGGCATCATGATGTCGGTAACAATCAGGTCCGGGGCTGTCTTCTCGACCATTCCAAGCGCCTCGCGCCCGTTCTCCGCCTCAAATACGCAGTACTCTTCTCCAAGCTCTTCCTGCAACACTTCGCGCACATCTTCGTCATCTTCGACGAGGAGGATAACCGGTTTTTCGTAGAGCTCGCTCATGCTTTTTCCTTTTTGGACGGATTAAACGGATTCGGTCGATCGTTCACAGCATTCTGGCTTTTTTGCAACAGAAAGCACAACAGTAAAACGGGTTCCCTTCCCTTCAGCCAGCGGGCTTTTGACATCAATCCGCCCGCCCCACAAATCGACCAGCTCTTTGACGAGTGCGAGGCCGATGCCCGAGCCCACAGCCTGAACCGGCCGCATTTCTTCGACGCGGTAAAACTGCTCAAAAATATGCGGCATCTCACTTGGCGGAATACCCACGCCGAAATCCTCAACCGTAATGACCGCATACAAATCCGACGGATTAGATGCGATAGATGTTCGTTGCCGGCGCTCTCTTTGCCCGGATTTCACAGAATAAGTGTTCGTCGACAGGGAACCTGCTGATGGATCTTCCTTTGTCAGGCGAACGGAAGCATTTACCTGACTGCCTCTGGGCGTATATTTAATTGCATTGGCCAGGAGATTGACCACGATCTTGTGCAGCTTGTCCGGATCGAACCATCCCGACTCATCACCTGCAGCCCGGCGGACCTCAAGATCAATCTGCTTTTGTTCAGCCAACGGTCGCAACGACTCGGCAATGTCAACCACCTGTTCCGCAACATTGCCCTGAATGCATTTCATTTTAAGCTGCCCATCCTGCAATGTGCGCAGGTCCAGCATCTGATCCGTCAGTATTTTGAGCCGGACGACATTGCGATGAATCTTGATAAGCGAGGCCTGAGACTCTTCTTCCCTGAAGCGCTTCATCAGCCGCTCGACGCGTGTAAGGATAACTGTCAGGGGGGTGCGCAGATCGTGGGAAATATGGGTAAAAAGCCGAATTTTCATCTGCTCCAGTTCAGCCAGCCGATGTTCCTGTTCCACCCGCAGTCGCATTTTATGCAGGCCGACCTGTCGCAACATCAGGGCCACAACGGAAACCAGCAACAACAATACGCCACTGACTTTCCATGCCCCTTGTTCAAAATGTTCCCATCGGGCCTGCAACCGGTCCATCAGCTTTAAAGCGAGATCCAGCCGCTTTGATAAATCCTGCCCACGCATCAGACCATCCAGCCAGATGGTCATTGGCAGAACTGTTGCTCCCCCGGCCTTGCCGTCGACCAGAAGCGACACCCCGGAGAATTCTGACCGAACCGCCGCAATGTCGACCTGAGGTTCGCGATGGTTGGCCACCACAATTTCTCCGAGGGCAAAGATGGGCCAGCCCTGATGCAGAGCAAACTGATCAAATGAAAACCGCAACCAACGCACGCTGCCGGAGTTGCCCGGCACCCGCACAATATTGTTACCCGGATTCGCCCTGCCCGTAATCCGGGAGGTATGAATCAAAACCGGAGTTCCGTTTTCCGACTCCCGGATAAACTCAACTGTCACATCGCCGGGAAACCCGAAACCCGGAATATAAATCCCCTCGGGCGGTCGGGCCGGAAAAAACAAAACATTATCGACCGGCCGGTTTTCAGCGAGATCAATCTCCATCTTCAGCGGCTCGCTCGGAAGCTCATGAAAAGAAGCATAACAATCATTTGCCGGTTCTGCATTCGGCATAAGCGGCAACCCCAGGCTGGTCTTCTGATCGCCGAGATATTCCGTACCCCAAAAAGGAGGTGATTCAAAGCTGCCGGCCGCTTCAATCCGGTCAATCTTAATGAAAGTGAAATCTGAACGCACAAAAACCTCATCAAGCGCAAAGAACTCCATCCCGGTTTCCACCTGGCCCTGATACACTTCCAGAACCAGCTTGGCCAGTGCGGTTTCAGAGCCGTATACCCGAACCGGACAACGTCCTGGATCGGGATAATCGCGTGTGCGCCAGTCTGCCAGAACTTTGTGCTCGCCATCAAAGTCCACACTGTAAATCCTAAACCGTTTCGGGAAACCGTATCCTGGCATACCTGATACACGGCGGTCGGCCGCCGGTACCAGATAGCATTCGCTGAATACGCCCGGTGCCGTTGTAATATTGAACTCGACCGTCCAACGCGGCTCATCCGGAACCGATTCCAACCTGGGCAAATACGAACTGTGAAACCCGTACGAATCGACCTGCAGAGACTCTTTAATGTGCGGAAAGCCAATCATCTCCTCCCGCAGGTTGGCAACCTCCCGGCGCAGGTCCCGCATCGTCCGATTAAGCTTATACAGCGGAACAGGTTCAAATAATGTTTGGGTTTGTGGTCCCTCATCGAACAGATCCTCAACCGAAACGGATGCGTCATCGAATACTTTCACGTTGGCCACTTCCATCCGGTAACCAAAATGGGCATTGCGATTTACGCCCAGAATAATTTTCTCGAGACTCAAATCGAAATCGTCACCGCTCAGCAGCGGTTTTCCAGGCACCCCGTCGACTGGCGAAAGGAAAAGCTCCGTATGCGCCGAAGCCCCGCATCCACGCTTACGGATGAGCACGTGCTGCCACACATCCGGCTGAAAAACGAAATCGCTTTCCAGCCCCTTGTCCTGAAACACCTGCAGATGGAGCGCCCCACCGTTCTCGCGATTGCTGTAGAGCCCCCAATCCAGCTTCCCCGGAGGGAAATTCTTACTGAAATGCACATCTCTGTTGGAGGCAAACAGCCCATTATACAAACTTCCCTGGCTGACCTGGCCGGTGCGAAACCAGAATGACACGGTAAAGGCTTCCAACTCTCCGGGGCCATCGGTTTCCAGCCATCCGTTCAGGTTAGAACCACCGTCAAAAACCGCCGTACCTTCCAGCGTATTCAAAGTGACCAGAGCCAGACAATGCGGATCAGACTTCATCTGCCGCAGCTCGTATTCCCGCCCCACCTCGTTGTCGAGCAGGTCCCCGTCCGAAAAGTCATAATGCGCAATCAAACCTGCGTCACTGACACCGAACAGCATCAGCATCAAAACAATTCGCAATGCGACTGACATCCTCTTTTTCCGACCTTTGAAAACGTTCCCCCGGCTCTTTCAAATCCTGTAATTTATGAGGCAAACAACATGACAATTATCCAGGCATGCTATCACAATACCGCTGCTTAAGCAAATCAGGATAATTCATGCTGTTTCCGTAAAAAACAGCCCATCCATGAGTAGCAGTCTCCGCAAAGTATCCGCGGGAGACTTCACTTCGCCGCATCATCGCTTTGAAAGAATGTTCATTCCTCCTTCAGCCCGACAACATGACGGACGGAAACAGGATTCCTCAGCGGATCGCCGGCTTCGTTTTTAAAGGTGTTGTTGCGCAACGTAACATCTTCAACATTGCGGATATGAATCGGCGATTCCACCCGGCTGATAAACGTGTTGCCTTCGATCACGATATTTTTCATGAGCGGAAGCGGCTCTGTAGCCGTTTTTGAGACCAGCTTAATCGCTTCGCGGTGCATGTTGGAAAAGCTGTTGTTGCGGATGACCACATTCTGCGAAAACGGCCCTTCATAAAAATTGCCCATTTCGTTGGACAGATAGATTCCCTCGGCAGCGAGGTTGCAGACGGTGTTGCCTTCGATCCGTCCGTCGTAGCCTCGAGTGCGCATGGCATCGCGCCGCTGCTTGTCAAACGTGTTGTTGCGCACGATAAAGCCGCGGCTGACGGCATTCAGGTTGTAGAACTGCGTAGAATTTTTATCGACCTGCGCGCGCACCTGACCGGTGACGATGCCTTCGATCGGTTGATCGAGAGTGATGATTTCGGGATGCTCATCGTTCATCTCCACCACGGTGTATGGCCCCTTCACATCGCCGGTCGGCGGGAAGTAGGCTAGAAACTGGTCCCCCTCGCGCACCGCGCAGATATCGCGGTGCCAAGTGAGCAGTCCGCGCCAGTTGCAAAAGCGGAACTGCCGGTCGGACAGCACTTCTGCGGCCATGATTGTATCAGAGGCGATATTAATACTGTCATCGAGCATGCCTTCGAAATAGCAGTTTTCGATAAGCGGTCCAATGCGGTTGTCCTTGCAGTGCATGCCGTCGCGCCAATTAGTGACGACACGATCGTCGAAGCCGGGGCGGTGACGCACCTGGAAGCGGTCAAAAGTAATCCGGCCGGTATTGAATTCGACCCGGCTGGTCATGGCGCTGCGCCCACTGTACATAGTGACATTTTCAATTTCGCAATCGGAACTCTGGCTGACGATGATGTTGGCGGCAGCATCGTAGGAGACATGCATCCCCAAACCTTTCAGCCGTTCGACCGGGTTCCAGTAGAGCGGCTGGAAATAGACATCACCTTTGCGAAAATCCGCAATGTGTTTGTAATAATCCGGCTTGGCAAACATGCGGACCGTGCGGTCTCCAATCTTTTCAAAGCGCTCCGTGAAAACATGGTCGATCATCTCCGGACGAATGCGGCGCTCCTGCGGATCGAGCACAGCCCCCCATGGCCAGAAGGGGCGCACTTCGCCCAATTCCTCGTCGGACGGCATGTCGCAGTAACCATCCATCAACTCGATATCAAACCAGCCCTCTTCCGAATTCGCAGCAATGATTTTCCCCTGTGTGTAGGAAAGCGGATCGTTTTCCAACAGAAGGTTTTTCACCGTCACCCCCTCGCAGCGACGAATGCGAATGTAGGCCTGCTTCGGATCGACCAGTAACATAGAACCGTGCCCGTCAATCGTCACGTCCTCCAATTCCTGCAGATCGATCTGATAGACGCTGTCGTCGCGCACGCCCAGTTTGTATATTTTTCCCGGCTCAAAATGCAGGGAGGCTCCCGCCCCGGCTTCGGACAACGCATCCAGTGCCTGCACCAGCGCAGCGATGTCATCGGTGTTACCATCTCCCACCGCTCCAAAGTCGGCCAGCTTCAAGGCCTTGCGTCCATCCCCATGTATTGAGCTGCAGCCCACCAGCAGTGCTGCGGCGGTCATCATCGGTAAAATACTTTTAACCTCTATCATTCAATCATCCTTTCAACATCGCCTCTCGGACAAAGAACTCAGGGCACACGGTTTTCAGTCTGCGTCTTGATGTGCCTGCGAAAAAACTGTCGTTCACTCAAACCCCAAGTACTTCTTCAGATCGCCGTAGGGTTTTCCAGAAACCCACCTGCGGATTTCCATTCCCTTGTTCCAATGCGGCAACAACAGATCCTGCACCTTCAACGTTTCGTTAAAGAGCTCAAGATCCCCCGTTGTACGCGGATCACCGGTCTTGCGGCCATATTCATCCATCCGGGTTTTCAGACGTTCCTTAACCGACGCGTATTCAGGATTATCGATCAGATTGTTATATTCCCACATATCGTTCTGCAGGTCGTAGAGTTCTACGATCTGCTCCGAACGGTTTGCGTTCGGATACTTGACGATATATTCATAGCGCTTGTCGCGGATCGTCCGGGTCGTGCGCGGATGCGTATGCCATTCGCTGCCAGTCATCACGAAATCGCGTTCAGGATCAATGCTGCCCGATTGATCGGAAAGCACCATATCAAGAAAACTCTTGCCGGTCATGAACGGTGGAACCGCCACCCCGGCCGCCTGAAGGAACGTCGGGGCGATATCAATGGATTTGACGAAGTCGTCAATCACGCGCCCGGGCGGCACCGTGCCTTTCCACATCAGAGCCATCGGCACCCGGGTGCCCGCATCGTACGGGGTGTTCTTTCCCTTCATCCTGAGAGGATCCAAATCGGTACCATTGCGCATGGCGGCCTCTTCAAGCACCCCTCCCGGATCGCTGTCGGACCCGTTGTCGCCGATATAAAGAACAATGGTGTTTTCAAGCAACCCCTGTTGTTCAAGAGAAGCCAGCATTTGTCCTACCTGGCGGTCGGCATGCAGGATTTCATAGTAAAAACCGAAAGGTTGAATATGGGGGTTGTTGCCCGGATCCTGGTTGATCCTGTGGGCATCAACATTGAATTCATCTTTGAGCAGCTTTTCCGCCTCCTGCTGCGTCGGCCATTTGGCGTGCGGCTCATTGATTCCCGCCCAGAAAACAAAAGGTTTTTCAACATCGCGCTCAGCAAGAAATGCGGCAAAATTACCGGGCACGTCGTAACGGTCAAGATAGTCGCGTTTTTCATAATCCTTGATTGTCACATCATAATAGCCCTTGCCGGCCATCCCGCTCTGCCCTTCCTTCGGATAAAGACCCGGCCCCCAGCGTTTGCCGGTGAAAGCCGGCTGATATCCATTGTTTTCCAAAATCTCCATCATGGATGTAAACTTTTTCGGAAGGTAGGAAAGCATAAACGCGCCCTGCTCCAACTCCCAAAGATTGCGGCCCGTGAGTATCGAAGCGCGTGAAGGACCGCAGGACGGAGCACTGACATAACCGTGCGTAAAGAGCACTCCCTCTTCGGCCAGACGATTGAAGTGCGGCGTCTTCAGATTGGAATGTCCGTAGATGTCATGTTCAAACCAGCTCTCGTCATCGGTAACAATCAGCAGCAGGTTGGGTCGCGTCATCTTTTTTTCAGCAAAGACGGAGCCCGCCAACAGTAACGCCGTGACACAGCGAAATAATATATTTTTCATAACGATCCTTTCTGAATTATCTCCAAGGTTTGAAAACGTTTTAAAACCGCGGAACATTGAATTTATGCCTGTTCCTGTCCGTATTCTGCACGCAAATCATTCATCGTTTGGTGGGTGATCGGATATTTCCGCAACACGAAAAAGGACAGAACCATGAGGAACGGACCCACGATAAAGGTCATCAATGCAAGTTTATCGAGCGTATCGGAAGTCTGGGTCGCTGCACCGGAAACATAACCGACGCTTTTGAGGATATACCCGGTCACAAACATGCCCAATGCGGAAGCCGCCTTGAGGAAAAAGGAAAAACCGGCGGCGTAGCGACCTTCCGTCACCTCGCCGGTCTTCAGCTTTTTCACCAGCGAAAGATCGGCAATCATAGAAGTGGCCAGCGGAACAATAATCCCGCAGCCGCTCCACCACAGCGTTTGAAACAGACCGAAAACCACGCTTGAAAGGTGAAAGGCCTCGTCCTTAATCTCGAACAGTGGAACAGATTTCGGCGCCATCAGTCCGCCGGTAAAAATGGCCAGCAGTGCCAGGCAGCCGAACGACCCAATGATCATGGCCAGATAGCCGGTCTTTTTTTTGTCCAGCCGCTTCACCAGCCCGCCCAGGAAAAAGGATCCCGTCATAAAGCCGAGCATGCCGCCGACATGCACAAAAGTTTTTTCATACGCAGAAAACTGCATGTATTCCACATACGTGAACATCTGCACTTGCGAAACCACCATCATGGAAAACTGGGCCAGCCCGAAAAAGCCGAACACAAACCAAACCAATTTATCGGAATAGACATCCTTCAGGTCATGAATAAACGCTTTCGTATGGTCCCCCATCGACTGGTTATCTTTTTTGACCAGCCCCTTTTCGGCAAACTTATAGGTGGCAAAAACACAAAGAAGGATCAGAAAAAGCGCACCGCCGGCGAGAACCCCGCCCATGTTAAGAAAATTCTCATGGATTTTGGTGCCGTCCAAAACCGATCCGTCTGCCGTCACCCGGTTAGGGAAAAACAAGATCCAGCCGAATCCGCCGAATACGATATTGACGATCATATTAAACCCGTAACGGACCCCCTGAAGCCGCGCACGGTCGTCATCGGTCCTGCACATCTCAAACCCGAGTGCGGTATGAGGAACCACAAAGACCGTAAAGGCCGTTTTAATCAGGATATTCAGTAGCAACAGATACCAAAAAAGCTTCTTTTCGCCATGAAACGTTTCCGGGATAAACCAAAGGAAGAGAAACAGAACGGCAAGAACCAGTCCGCCAATCAGCATATAGGGATGGCGGCGGCCGAACCGACTGGTGGTGCGGTCGGAGATGGTGCCCATCAATGGATCGGTAACAGCATCATAAACCGTTACAATCCCGAAAACAGTTCCGGCCAACTCCGGACTCATTCCCATGATCTGAGTATAGAACAACATCGCAAAATTACCGATGCCGTTCATGGTGATCGAGGTCGCCCCTTCCCCGGAAGCATAGCCCCATAAGTCATGCAGTTTCAGCTTCTTCAGTGTCATATATTTTCTCCAATAAGCAGCGCGGGCATTGCAGTATTTTCAAATGTTCCCAAGCTTCAAATCACAGCCAGACCGGTGAACTCCAAACAAACTGTTTTTTATTCACCAGATTTTCCTCACAAACAGCCTGTGCCTTCAGAGTCAGACGAACATAGTACCAGCACTTTGACGGGGCAGCAGGATCGGTCCAGCTCAGCTCGGCTGTCAATGCGTTCGGCGCGGCAGCATGCGCCACCTCACCGTTTTTGATAATCTCGACCTTTTCGATCAGCGACCCGGCGGCGGCACGAATGCTGAGCACAGGATGATCCCCCTTTTTCACATCGAAATAAAGGATCGCGCGATCGCTGGTGGTGGCATAGCAATTGCGTTCCAGCAGCGCGCCGACGACTCCGTCGCGAGTCAGACCTTCACGACTCCAGACCCCGGCCAGCCCGCCGGTGCCCGGGCGCGCCCTGTGATCATCACTGCTCGCGATACAGCCCATCTGTTTACCGCTCAGCAACTGCTCCACCCAGGTGGTTCCCTTCACCGTCGGCACCTTTTTTTTGCTGTAGTGCGGCTTGTTATTCAAAAACTCGGCTCGACCGTGGTTCGAGAAAATCTCGCAGACGGACATCATTTCCGGATGATAGTTGTCCCAATGAAACGGGCGCATGTTCTGTGAAACATGGTGCGGAATCAAAACCGCACCCAACGAGCGAAGCTGCTTATGCAGTCCGCCGGGATAATTCCCTCGTTTAATAAAGGGCACATCGCCCTGCCGGAAATAAGCGTTCGAATCGCCGTGTGGATGCGAATATTCATTGGCAACAACAGTCACAAATTCTCCGGGATCGTTGGCTTCATTGGTGATGCGCTGCATGTGCTCCCACTCAGCAGGCGTATAGTTACCCTGCTCGAATCCATGATGGTCGGCATTGGCCTGAAAATCGAGACCGTAACGATAACGGCCGATGTTATAAGACCCCGCGTAGGTGGAGGTGGTTTCCGCCCAGACGCGCGCATCGCATGACATTTCTGTATGCACATGCAGGTCACCCCAATAAAGGCGCTGCTTCGGCTCATGCTCAAAAATTTCAATCGGGTTGGATCGGTTAACCATCCCGTTTTTGCCCGTCACCGTAACCCAGTGGAATCCGGGATCATTAAAAGTGGCAAAAACAGTCTTTGATCCCTGATCCACCGGACTGTATTTAACCGGCGAAGGCAGACCGTCAGTCGAACCGTCTTCGCGCGAAAAGCGAACCATTCCCTCAAAGGACTGCGCCGGGTTCCATTGTTCATCGAACGCAGAAACCGTCAGCCGCACCGGTTCGCCGACCACCGCCATCGAAGCCGCGCGCACCAGCAGATATTTGGCGGGTCCGGCAGTCTTTGGCAGCGACGCCATCTCCGGAAGATGTTCCGCCCATCCATCGCCATCATGATCCACCATCACCGGGAAACGCCAGCTGTCGCCGTTCCAGCGGCGGGCGTGCTGGTCAAGCACCACATCGTGCCAGACAAAAGAAAGTTTCGAACCGCCCGGCAGCCCTTCCGGCAGGATGACTTTGACGTTGGACTCCCGAGCCAGGCACGCCTCCTGAATTTCAAAAGCCGGATTCTTCTTTTCCACCTGAACCGGCACAGCCGCCTTAACCTGCAGCCAGGCCGGTTTGCCGGAATCATCAAATTGTATCGTCGTCTGAGACGGTCCGGGCGGCACGGCCAATGTCACAGAGCCGCCTGGAGCGATGCCGCCTTTCGGTGCAGCATAGACCACCTCGACCCAATCGACCGCACACCCGGGAGTTAGGATCTTTTCAGAACAGTGAATTTCCGCGGTCCCCACCCCCTGCCCGCGGGTCAGCATGAGATACGCTTCCAGATGGCCCTTCTCCGCATATTCCGCTTGCAGCTCATCCAGAGAAACGCCCCCGACACATTCAAGCATCAGTCCGATACAACACAATACCATTAGCCCCGTCTTCATTACACAGCTCCTATCTGTCACGAATTTGATTGTTGTCCTGCACGACACCCAGGCAGCGATTCAAAAGCATGGGCTTTGCGTGCGGTGCGGCTCCCGGAAGAACAGCGATCTTGTTATCTTTAATCAGCACATCCCGACAACAGGCCAGACTGACCCCCGCGTGCCGTTTGATTTTAATGTTGTTGTCCTCAATCAAAATGTTGCGCATGGGCGAATTTTCCAGGTCCTGCTGTTTCACGCCCTGCCCTGTGTTCAGCTTGATGGCTTCCCGTCCCGTTCGGCGAATCCTGTTTCCACGGATAATCAGTCCTTCGGGCAGCGGCCCGCAGACATAATGGCCCTGAGTGCCGCCGCACACTGCCGAACCGTGCACACCATCCACCAAATTATCCACGAAAGCGCAGTTCGGCGCACTCAGCAGCAGCGCATGCCGCCGCTGCGGCTTAAAGGTATTGTTGCGGATTACACTGCCCGCACCGCAGGCGCTCAGGTTGAAAACCTGCGTGGCAGCCAGGTCGCCCTTCTGCCCGAATTCAATATTTCCCGGAAGCGGTTCGCTGAACCGCAGCGTGTATGACTTGCTGCGCCGTTTTTTGTCAGCGAATTGCGGCACCACCGACTGGACAGTCAGCTTGCCGATAAACACTCCGGCCTGCTGATTCCAGAAACCAATCGTATCCCCCGGACGGTAGAAATCCCACGGCTCGCCGTGATCGGGGCGACCGATTTTCAGCGCACCGTCATCGGTTAGCTCATTGCAGACCGAACCGAGCACAAAAATATTGATCGAATCATCCATCATTCCCTCAAAATAGCATTTCTCGATCAGGATCGGACCGCGATTACTGCGGCAGTGAATGCCGTCGCGTACCGTCGCGACAATGCGGTCTGAACCGGGTTTAATTCGATTGACAATACCGCGCAGAACAATCGGGCCTTCGTTATGGCCTGGCGAAACATTCATGCCGGCGCTGCTGTAGGCGGTAATGTTTTCCACCAGGCAGTCGCTGTTGCGCGTAATTGCCATATTCGAATAAAAGGTTCCGTACATCGCATGAGTTACCACCCGATCCCCCACCGAAAGATTCTTGATCGTTTTTTGATAGGCAGGATCCACCGTATAACGAATCAAATGCTGATCTTCCAGCAGCTGGAAAGTCGTCTTCAGATGATCGTTACCCAGCTCTTCAAGGTATTTCATCTCGTTGCGGAAAGGATCGAGAATAAACACCACCGGATCCAGATGAACCGGCTTCTTCGTCTTCGGGAAACCCGCCGAATAAGGATAGCCTTCATGCGGCCGCACGGTAAACGTCGAAAAATCATCCGCGACCTCAATGATGTCACCCTGCATGTGGTGCGGCATGGTATAGTCCAGTGTAAAATTTTTCACCTGTACCCGTCGGCAGTTGTTCAGGGTCAGGAACGTGTTCGACGGATGCATGCGAAACGTCGCACCCCGGCCGTCCACAACCAGATCGTCCAATCCATCCAGGTAGAGATGTGCCCCCGGGCGCAACGCCTGATGCGCGCTAAAGTCATAGACGCCCTTTTGAAACACCACCTGCGCGCCCGGCCCGGCGGCAATCGCCTGATCCAGCACCGCCTTCACGCCCGGCCAGTCATCGCCTCCGCTCGGTGCGAACACCCGAAACACCTTGCCAGCATCCGACACAGGCTTCTGAATGGAGATTTCCGGCACGACGCGCTCCGCCATCGCACTCGCACAGAGCCCCATTATGATCAAAACCATTTTCTTTTTCATAACCACCCAGCATTACCAGAAAATCTTCACAATGAGGTTTGCCGATTCTCTTTCGGATTGATAAGAACGCAACAGAATACAAGCAAACACCCACGATGTCTATCGGTCAAGTAACCGATGATCGCGCGGATGTCTGATTTACAATTTGTGAGCGCGGATAACGCGGGCGCAGGGAATCAGATAATCCTCGAGCGCAGTGCTTTTGCAACGGCACCGGACTGGGAATGAACCTGAAGCTTTCGATAGATATTTTCGAGATGGGTGGCAACCGTCCGGCGACTGATCCCCAGCTCTGCTCCGATCTCCTTAACCGACAGGTCTTCTGCCATTTTCTGAAGAACATCCACCTCGCGCGGTGTCAGGCCAAACGTTTCGGAAGGACCCACCGAACGCATCTCTTCAACCACCACCCTGGCGATCTTGGGACTCAGCGCCGCACCTCCCAGAAAAACCTGCGTCACGCCCTGAAGAATCTCATGGTCAGAAGCCGTCTTTAATAAATACCCCGCCGCGCCGGCATCCAGCGCCTCAACAACTTTCTGCTTGTCTTCAAAAACGGTCAGCACCAGCACCGTCATATCGGGCGCCACTTTGGCCAGGCGGCGAATGCCCTCGACTCCGCCCATGCCGGGCAGCCCCAGATCCATCAGCACCAGGTCGGGATGACGGTCCGTTTCAACAGCCTCGAGAAACTCAATACATGAGGGAAACACACGACTGCAGGTGATATTTTTTTCGCGATTCAACAGCCGCTGCAGGGTCCGGCGATAAAATGCGTCATCCTCAACAATCCAAATATTCATCGAGATCATCAGCCTCTTCCCGTTCAAAATTTATGCTTCATCTTTTTTACGACAGCCAAACCGGCCGGGTCGATTGGAGGTTTTATAGGGATGGTCCGTTTTGTTCAGCAGAATTTTCCAGGGAATCGTCAGCACAAGAACCGTGCCCTGTCCGGGCGCGGTTTCGAGGTCCATTTTTCCTCCCATTTCCTGCGCGCGCTTTCTCATGCTGTCAAGCCCCCATCCATCGACAACGGAAGACACATCGAATCCGCACCCGTTGTCACGCATCTGCAGTCTAAAACCGGCGGGCGCAACCTGCACAGAAACATCAACCTTCGTGGCCTGCGCATGTCGCGCACAGTTGTGCAACGCCTCCTTGAAATACATGAGCAAATGACGTTTCAACGTTAAAGGTATCTCGACATCCGGACAGTCATCCGGCATCTCGAAGGTGAGTTCCATACCGTCCAGAACCCGTTCCGTACGCTCCCGCAGCTTAACAAGCAAATCAGGCAGGCGCACACCACTGCGGTCAATCAACCAGACCACTTCGCGCAGCGAAGCACAGGCATCTCGAGCCATCAGGGCCAATTCGCCCAGCTCCTCTTTCATTTCCCCGGAAGCCGCAGTTCTCTCCAACGCAGAGGCCATTAGGGCCATACCGCCGAGATTGCTGCCGACCTCGTCATGCAGGTCTCGGGTAATACGCTGCTTCAGCCGGAGTGCACCGACTCTACGCAGGATATGCTGATATATCAACGCCGCGATAACCAGGCTTGCAATCAGAGCTCCAATGACAATCCATGCTGTTTTTAAAATTCGGCGACGATGTTCGACCGACTCAACCATAAGTCTCGCAATATCATTCAAACGCCGCTCCAGCATATTGCGTCGGATCAGTCCGTTCACCCACTGGTTCATAGGCAACACCAGCAAACCGTTCGCCGTCCGATCAACCAGCGCATCCACCTGTCCCTGCCCATCCCAGCTGGCTACCCGGCATTGCAACAGTTCAACGCCCTGCAAAGCAACCTCCCCCAATGCAAATGTATACATCCCCTCATGCACCGGGAAATCGGAGAACGTCAGCTGCACCCAACGGACAAACCTGGAATTACCGGAAATACGAACCACGTTATTGCCCGGATTCGGCAGCGCCGATTCCTCGACGACACGCTCTATCTCCTGCGGATCGTTCGGCCGATCCCGAAACATCTGAAGCCTGACAGATCCCGGAAAGCCGTATCCCGGCACAATAATCCCTTCCGGCGGACGAGCCGGATAGAGAGAGATCATACTTACATGCACTTTTCGCCCCAAATCCAGCAGAAGCACCTGCTCGGCCGGTTGCTTCCTGTAGCGCATAATGTAATCCGATAACGGTTCTCCCCCGACGGCAGCCCCTACAGGCAGGCCACAACTGGTTTTCTGGTCGATCAAATAATCAGCACTCCAGAACGGAGGCGACTCGAAACTGGCGGAGGACCGTATCGCCAGAGTTTTCATTACAAAAAAATCAGTGCGTATCAACGCCTCGTCCAGCGCAAAAAACTCCCGGCCACCTTCGACAGTTCCGCGATAAACCTCCAAGAGGATCGTATCGAGAGAACCGCCGGTCCCGGCAAACCGAACAGGATAACGCCCGGGGTCAGGATAGTCACGCTCACGCCAGTCGGCAATCACCTCGCGCGAGCCATCCTGAGCAACTGCGGTAATCCGGAATCGACGGGGAAAGCCATATCCCGGCATATCATCAAACCGTCGGTCGGCCGCAGGAATAAGGAAAAACTCATTAAAACTGTGCTCTAAAGTGGTTTTCAACTCGACGGTCCATCGCGGTTCCTCAGGTAATTCATCCAGTACCGGGAGGTATCCGCTGTGATAGCCATATGCATCAAGTTGCAAAGAATCATCAATCTTCGGCAGGTCCGCCAGCTCAGCGCGCAGACGGAACTCCTCTACCTCCAGCCGCTGAATATATTTTTTGATAGAAAACAAAGGAACAGATCCAACCGGATCCCCCTGAGCAAAAAGCTCCGCAGACATCACCCACAAAGACGTGTGAGCCAATACCGCAACTCGGAAAATGGAAGCAAACTTGAGCATAAATGAAAAAACGGCTTAATCTCGAAATCGAATGTCGGGGTCAACATTTGGATATTATTGTTAACCCAAACTTCAGACCAACAAAAGAACGTTCTGCAAGATGTGAAAATGAGGCACACGATGAAAAACAGCATTCGTGCTAACGGTTCGAACGTTCTGAAAAGAATCTCTCGAAACAGAAACAATTTTCTCAACCGGGACGTGTTAACACCAGCTCCCCAAACCGACACAAACTCAAAAAGAAAAAGACTGCAGTACAGAAAAACCCTCCGTCTGCTGCCTGCTCAGCAAGGCGGCCTTATCCAACAAAGATATTTCAAACACGGCTCAGTATGTCGCCGCACATGGATACTAATGATGAGGGAGGCTCCTGACATTTCTGGAAACGGCATACAATTGACACCCGCACGAACTGGATGAAAAAAGTGTACCGGCCCAGGTCACCGATGAGCTCCAGAAACCGCAGTCCATGCAGATCAGTTTCAACACCGCATCCGTCAATGCGCACATCGATCAAGGCGCATCTGGACGGATTCGATGCTTTAAAAACCGACGAACTGTCTATTTCCCCCCGAACAAATCAGTCTCCCATCGCGAACAGTTTATTCTGCATCATGTTCGAGGATCATTGACTCTATATCCACCGTTCCCTGCCCGCTGATTATTACACGGAAATCCGCCATGGCATTCTGGCTGTTCTTGAAATATGGACGATCGAGTTTAAAGACAATTTCCTGAGCCTCTCCGGGAGACTGCCTTGTTTTTTTCGGATGCGCTTTATAGGGGTTGGGAAAATCGCCTGCAGGCCACATAGAATTATATTGAAGTCCCACAGTCACCGGGGCATCACAGCTCAATGCAATCCGGACCTGCAGGTCATCAGCCAGTTCATTTTCCTTGGAAAAAGCATCATCCACTGTGACGTAGAAATAACGAGGACTCTTCGCGGAAGGAGCCAGCCTCCAAACGGATGCATCACCGTCCTTCACTACAGCAAACGCCCCGTCACCGGCACGCACCGGCTCCAGCCCGGACGGCCCTTCTCCTGCACGGGCCTCCAGCCGTTTTTTATGCATCCAGGGACTGGTCAGCGGAAGTTTGTCTCCTTCCTGCTTCAGAGACATAAAGGTATGGGCATCCAGAAACTCGATATTTGCTGCGGGGTGTTGTTTGCGCAGTTCTGTCACGACATCGGCCACCATAGACGGACGGAACAGAATAAGGCGATAAGCGTAAAACTCAGGATAGATCAGTCCGGAGCCGGCCCGCTCAAACAACCGGGCCATTTCAGACGTGAACATGGCCTTGTCCCGATGATGGTAAGCCTGCGCAAACTTAACCGGAACTCCGGCAACCTCCTTCAGAGTCGCGGTTCGGTTCAGTCCCATCCCGGCCGGTGTCAGGGCGGCAATCGGCGCGAGGATCTCTTCAGTGAACTCCTGGTCGCTGATATAGAATGCCATCAGATCCATATTCAACCGATCGAGATACGGCTTCGCCGCCTGACAATAGGCCTCATACCCGTCCTCTTTAATACGGCCGGTACGGTTACTGCCCACCAAATAATATGGGTCGACGTAACCGGCTCCGTCATCGCCGATGCGGAAGAAATCCTGCTCGGTCCGGTTTTCCAGCAGATAGCGGAACACGTGCGGAACGCGATCCGAGAGGAGCGGATTAATCGCCCAGTTCAACGGGACGGTTCCCCGGCCGGGACGATCATAAATCGTGTGGGCAATCTGGTTCAGCCATGCCGACCCGTCATGATCGAGCATAAACAGGCAGACATAGATTGTATCTTTTTTCAGCTCCGGCTTTTCCACTGCGGGATTTGTGAATTCCGACGGCTTCGGCAGCGGCAGATGACGGTAAAACGAAGCATTGGACAGCCCGAATGCGGCATCGGCATCGTTCCACAGGTTATATGATGTCGCCAGCCGGATAAACGCCTGCTCCGCATCAATCGGCGGATGCGCGTTGCCAACGGCATCGGTGTATTTCACCCACCACGGAGCAAACCCGCCCATCACACCGAATGCTCCGTCACGTTGACGGTAACTTTCTTCCAGCAGATCATTCCACAACCTCAGGTCTGTGCCGGGAACCTGTCTCAGATCATCATTGGGTGCTGCATCATCCAGCGGATAGAGGTCCACAAAAAGGCCGCGCTGCGAAATCCAGTAATCGCCGTTGTAAAGTCCGTTGTGCTGAAGGATATTGCGGTTGCCCAGATGCTTGTTTCCCCCATAACTGACAACCGGCGGGTTCCAGGTAAACGCATCCAGATTGTACCAGAGATGATACGGACTGGCCTTGCCGGATTTCAGGTACAGATCCAGCATCGTGCGGTAAATCAGTTCTTTACCGGTGATCCCCTGTTTGGCCGCTTTCGAGGCATACCCTGTAAAATTCTGAACAACCGGAAGCGAAATCCCTGACGCCGCAATCCTCTGTTGGAGAAACCCGTCGTCAAGATCTGCACTCAACGGCAGAAGGTCCTCGCACCCGGCTGCCGTCAGCGCCAGATTCACAGAGGATGGAGTTTCCATATCCCACAGCGCCAGCCCATTGACCTCGTCGGCAAACACAGAAAGCAGATCTTTAACCGATTCGATCTCAACAACGGGCCGTTGTCCCAGCAGCCCCGACTGCTGAAGCCAAGCCAGCCAGCGGCGGTCCATCGACTCAAAATCTGCCTGTTTATCACGTCCCTTAATATGAAAACTATCCAGTTCCACCCCGATCAGGTTCACCGCGGCATCCAGAAACAGCCGCGACTCATCGCGGTTCACGATGCCCTGCAGGGCCGTAATAAAATAGGTAGCGTTCACTTGTTTCTCAAGTGAGTCAAATCCCTCCTGTTCATAGATTTTCCAGAGATCCAGCACGTAAACCGAAGCATTCGGCTCCGAAACAACGGTCTGCTGGGCGCACGCCGAAACAGCCCCGACCAGACAGCCGGCTGAAATCACCGACGCAAAAATCCGCCTCGTCCACTTTTTAAACCCGTTGGGAACAGAACATATTGTCATCATCAATCGCCCTTCTTCATTTGATCTTCATCATATCTGCTGTCCGCCTGGGATCCGCAATACGAATAACCTTTTTCACTTAACTCGTTCAAAAAATACTTATCTGAAACACAGGGTCAGAATTTCCAGGGGCCGGAAAGTCAACTCGGTTTTATTTCCAAGGATCGGAAGTTCTTCGCCGGACGGAGACTCATCCAGATTAATTTTTTCCAATGTCTGGAAATCTGCCTGCAGAGTCAGCTTCGTCTTCACCGGTTCCGGCGCACTGTTCCAGAGACGAAGAACCGTCGCGCCCTCTTCCGTGCGGTACAGCGCAGAAATCTGGACGTTCCGATTTTCCTCAATCTCCAGCAGCGACTGTTTCGGCGGCAGAATGCCCGGCTTCGGAACGCCCTGCAGCACACGCACCGGCGTACGGAAGTCATCGGCCTCCCAATGGATCCCCGCGTCGTTCCAGTTTCCGTCGTGCAGTGTCACGGCGTATTCAACCTCGTATGTTCCCTGCAGCTGGTGACCGTTGCTGCGATCCAGCTCTTCCGGCGTCATCTTGCCGCGGTTGGCTTTCATCGAAACACGCGTGGTGCGCAGCATCGTGACTGCCAAGGTACGATCCGCATCGTCGAACACTTCGTATTCCCCGACGCCCTTGCTCATAAAGCTGAATCCGGCTTTGTCGTCACTGACGGTGACAAAGCGCTGCATCGGCTGGAACGGATGATGCGGTTCCATGTTGTCCTTCGTGTCGTTCCACAAAACACACCGCTTAATGACATCAAACGGACTGTCCGCGTAGGCGAAGTCGGTCTGAATGCCTGTCGGGAACAGCAGGCGCAAACGATGATCTTTGGCGCTGTTGTCAATCGTGGTTTTAAACTCAAGACGGCGGCTGCCTTTGGCCAGCGTCACGCGGGTGGAGATGGCAACCGGCACGGTATTACGCGAGCGGTCAGCGCCCTGCGCGCATTCCGGCACGGGAAGCGTCAGCTCAATCTGCCAGGTGGCACGCAGCGCATTGTTTTCAACCAGCGTCAGGTGTGCCGGTTCGCAAAGGCTGCTGACCACTGTATCGCGCAGAACGCCGCTGTGCTTGTGCGCATTGCCGGTGCTCGCATCGTCCGCCCAGACGTGCAGTCCCGCAGCCGTGCGACCGGTCTGCTTGTCGGTCAAATCCAGCGTGCCGTTCGGATTGATCTGCGCACGGACAAACTCGTTTTCGAGTATTCCGCTCTGAAACGCGATAAAGGACCGCTCCCCTTTCGGCTGCGGATTCGGTTCATACTCACGCAGGCGCGGTCGCACAGCCAGTGTGCGCCAGCCCATCGGCGGCAGCTCGATATCGATGAGCAACCGGTTGCGAAGGATGTCAAAAACCGCCGCGTTGGCGTCGAGCTTGCGTTCGACTTCCATATCGATGTCTTCGCGCTGAAAGACCGTATACGGAACCTTGTTTCCCTCTTCATCAATCAGATCGAAATATTGGAACGTCAGCATTTTGTCGGGCTCAAACCCTTCAACGATCGGGCCCACGCCGGTACAGGTTTCGACCTTGAAGTTTCCAAAGTTCGGGCGCGGCGTGTCGACAACGACCGATTCAATCCGCTTGCGGGTAACCGGCAGCGTATTGAAGAAGGTGAGCGTCAGATCGCCGTCCTCGAAGGTTCCGGCGGTGTCGATTTTCGTCCAGAGTTCTTCGGAGGCTTTGCGAGAACATTCGAGGGCAATCGACGTCGTGGCGTGAAAGCGGAACGGATTGTCTTCGTGCGCCTGTGAAATCGCCGCGCCGCAGATGCTGTCGTGAGCATGGTTTTTCAGCAGGTACAGCCACGCCCGCTCGAGCAGAGCACTCTCATACGTACCGCCGCAGAGCGCACTCATCGCAGCCAGCGGTTCCGCTACATTGATCAGCTCGCGCTGTGCGAGATCGTTCTCTAATTTCAGATCCATCCGGGAAGAATGCGTCGCACCCAGCAGGCCGTTGAATCCGGCCTCAACGAGCGTATAACGCATTTCCCCGCGAAGAACGGGAACGGAATCTGCATCCAGCCCGTCCAGACAGGCATCGACGTATTCATCGATACCCGCCTGCTGAATCTGATACTCATCCTGTGCGGCATTGCAGGCGGCGATCAGCGCCGGCAGCTTTTCGTAAGGCACGGCGTTGTCTTCCATGTCGAGCGCAAGCAGCTGGCTGTTCACCATCTGCGGCTCAGCCTGCGCGCCGAGCATGCGGATTGCTTCGCGAATGGCCTCCGGATCGGCATTGAAATCCATGCTTTCGTTTTTGAGCTGGAAGGCCGTTTCGTACAGCCCGGCATCGGCCATGTGCACCGGCCAGTCGGAGGCATTCCATTCTGTGCTCAGGTCGCGCGGATGTTTGCCGAGTACGAGTTTATAGTGCGGAAAGAAAAACCAGTTGGTGCGGGTGACTTCGTCAAAACAGCGCAGATGGAAGATCTGGGTTCCGTCCGGACTTTCGAGGCGGCAGATCGGCGGGACCTGTTCTTTATTGGTGCCGCGGTAGGAGAGCGCGGATTTCATGCCGAAGCCGGCATAGATCTGCGCGAGCTGCGAAATCTGGCCGTAGGACGTCGCGGTATAACCGGCGTTGACGGCTCCGCCGAACCCGTCGGCCATGCGTTTGCCGATGAGCAGGTTGCGGATCAGCGACTCCGGCGCCACCGATGACATTTCCGGCAGCGTGTACCACATGACCGTCTGAATCCGCCCGGCGTTCATCAGTGCGCGCAGGCGTTCTTCGTTCTGCGGCCGGGCGCTGAGATAGTCCTCGATCACCACGGTGCCGCCGTCGAGCAGGAAGCACTTGTAGTCCGGATTGCGCTCCATAATATCGAGCAGTTCGTCGACCAGCTCCGCCAGCCGCAGCAGGGACTGCTCGGCCGTGAAGCGCCATTCCCGGTCCCAATGCGTTCCGGAGATTACATGAAAGGTTTTCTGTGCGTCAGACATAGATATTCCCTGTTTAAAATTTTGGCGGACAGAACTCAGCCGAACTTCAGTTCCAGGCTGAGAATCTGCTTCGGGGTCAGCACGGGCGGGATCTCTGCCGACTGCCAGGCCTCCTGCGGAGTTTCATCCAGCATCACCTCGCGCCAGCCGGTCACATTCCCCAGATCAACAGAGACCGGTTCGTCCGACGGATTGAACAGACGCAGAATCAGTCCCCGCCGATCTTCGGCCTGCTTAAAGGCGGAAAACACTCCGTCTCCCCGCAGTTCCACACTGGAGGATTGCAACGGCAGACAGACCTGCTCCGCCGGAAGATCCCTGAAGAACATTTCACTGAGATCCGCACTCTGCACGCAGGGACGGCCGTTCAGGAATTTATGATGATCCGCGGAGTCAAAGCCATACAACAGCGACGAGACCCAGCACTGTTTTTCACGGAAGAGTTCCGCAGAAGAGGCCTGCCCCACCCGGATCCCGATATGGAACGGCGTAGAGCGCAAGCATTGATTTTCTGGAGCGGCCCATTCCGGAGCCTGCTCAACGCCGTTTCCGTCCTCTCCAAACAGATCGTTTGTGATACGGCCTGTCGCACGCACGCAGGTAAAGGCGAGCGAGTGGCGCTCATCTCTCAGGTATTCATAGTCGTACACTCCGTCTGTCAGCACACTGATCTGCGCTTCGCTGTCTTTGACTGAAACCCAGTCGGAGACGGGCTGACACTTATCGGTATTGAGCCACTCCTGCTCCGGATAGCGCGGGCGAACCACAACATCGAACGGCTGGGCACACAGGCTGGAGTCTGCATTGACCCCGCTGTGAACCAGCATCCGCAGGCGGTGGTCGGAGGACGCATTTTCAATCTCCGCATTCAGATCCAGCACGGGAGATCCCCGGCGAAGCGTCAGAAGCAGGCTCACCCGGTTTTCCACAGAGCCGGTGCGAATGCCGCGTTTCCGATCCAGCGATTCCGGAAGCATCAGTGAATAGTCCAGGCGCAGGGACTGGCACAGATCATTTTCTTCTTCCAGAGTCACAACCGGCTCTGCGCCGGAAAGATCAAAGGCGTCTCCCGGAATGCAGCAGTAGGAATCTCCAAGATCCGTCGTATCTTCAAATGACAGCACCGACTCGATCACCTTCCCGCTTTGAAGATCTTCCAGGTCGACACGCCCTGTCGGCTGCACGGACAACCGCAGGAATTCATTCTCGATCCGGCATCCGGTTCCAATTTCCGCCTGACATGCAGCCGGAGCGTTCGAGTCCGGCTCAAGCCGGTAGACCGCATAGCCGGAAGCCGGAACTTCGGCCGCATAGAAACGGATGGTCAGCTCTTCGACCGCCAGCTGGCCGGGAAGGTTGAACGGAGACAGCGTCATGCGGTTATGCTTTTTGGACTCAACCACATGGTACGGCACACTCTCGCCGTTCGGAGCGGTGAGCCGGAATCCGCTGACCTTTTCGTCCAGCGGGAGCCGAACCTGGGCCGTGACCACTTCGGAACGCGTGTGCGGAAGCGGGTTAACGACAGCCAGCAGATAATGGTCCGCAGCCATCCCGTCGCGGCTGATCCGGTCAAGAAGACCCTGAATTCCGCGCTGTTTCAGATCCTCTCCCCCGTCGATCACCCGCAGGAAACGGTTTTCATTATCCTGGTGAACCCGGTCCACGCTGCACCCACAGATGCTGTCGTGAGGATGGTTTTTGATCAGCTCTTTCCACAGGTAAAGCATCATGTCTGCAGGATAGGACTGAGCCCCGCCGGTCGATACGGCCAACGCGGCATAAAGCGGCTCCAGTTCGAGTTCAAGAAGTGTCTGACATCGGCTGTTCAGCGCTTTCAGGTACCGACGAGAGCTGAGCGTTCCCTGAAGCAGGTCCAGGTCAATGCCGTACCTCAACTCTCCATGCACCGCGGGAACGGCCCGGTCACTGAGGTAGCCGGACACGCGATCGATATAGGCCTGAAGCGTGGACTGCGAAATCTCGGCGGCTCCCTCCATATCCTGCTGAAGCCGTGAAAGAATCGGCAGCAGGTTTCCCTGCGCTTCCAGATGGTCGACCCCGTTCATCAGCAACCGGAACGGTGTGGTACAGAACGGCTCCAGTTCTTTATCTACATGCTGCAGATACCGCAAAGCCCGCTCCGGATCTTCGGAAAACCGCTGGGCGTTGTTATACCATTTTGAGAGGTGAATCGAGAACACACCGGAGCCGTCCGGAGAAATCCACTCAAACTCTGCCGGGCGGGATTCGCGCACCGGCGCTCCGTCTTCGCCCTGCTGATAAAAATTAAAGCCGCGCCCGAAGACGGCATTCTGGACCCCGAACCGCTTCAGGATCTGGGGAAGCTGACTGATCAGCCCGAACTGGTCCGGCGCATAGCCGACCATTTCGCAGCGGCCGAATTCGCTCGCGATCGCAGACCCGATCAGCAGATTGCGAACCGTGGACTCACCGCTGGTCAGATGAAAATCGTTCTGAACATACCACGGGCCGACCAACAGATTCCCGCTGGCAATCAGCTCCCGCAATCGTCCCCGCCGATGCGGACGAATCTCCAGATAATCTTCCAGACAGATGGTTTGTGCATCCAGATAGAAGACATAATTCGGATGCTTATCATAAATCTCCAGCAGGTGGTCGATCAGATCCACCAGCCGCAGCCGGAATTCCTCAAAACACTGATACCATTCACGGTCCCAGTGAGTGTGGGAGATCACAAAAAACTCTTTATTCTGTATATCAGACTGGTGCATTTCATCCTTTCATCCGCGCAACCGTAAATGTGTTATTTTTGGTACGGTGTTTATTTAGTATACAAATTTTGGTTTACTAACAATCAAAAACTTGCTTTATTCGCTCCTGAACAATTTTATTGTTGGCCACTATATTCCCAACTAAACGGAGACCTCATGAACGCAATGAACTATTTCGGGCTATTGGATTACATCTTCATGGGAGGCTATCTCCTGATTCTTCTGGGAATGGGGTTCTACCTGAAGCGACTGGCGTCCCGCAGTCTGGAAAACTACATCTGCGGCGGGCGGCACATTCCGTGGTGGATGATGGGGGTGTCCGGAATGGCCAACTTTCTGGATCTGGCGGGAACGGCCGTCATCATCTCTTTTCTCTTTATGATCGGCCCGCGCGGACTGTTTGTTGAATTCCGCGGCGGCGCGGTGCTGATTCTCCCGTTCATGATGCTCTGGGCCGGAAAATGGCATCGGCGCTCCGGCTGCCTGACGCTGGCCGAGTGGAATATTTTCCGGTTTGGTGACAACTGGGGCGGACGCTTTGCACAGCAGATGATCGTGATTTCCGTCATTCTGTTTACAATCGGCATGCTGGCCTACCTGATTATCGGCGCCGGAATTTTCCTGTCGATGTTTCTGCCCTTTTCTCCCATGGCCTGCTCCATTGGCCTGATCGGGCTCGCCACGTTCTATAATATGATTTCCGGATTCTACGGCGTGGTTTACACCGACCTGTTTCAGTCCTCCATCATCATCGCCGCGGTCATTTACATATCGATTAAAGCATTCGGAATCACAGACAGCGCCGAACAGATCTCGGCCGTGGCACAGCAGGTAACCGGCACCGCCGACTGGATCAGCGGAATGCCCCGCTGGACCGTGGATATGCCCAAGGGCTATGAGGCCTACCGCCCGCTCATGGCCATCATGGGACTCTACCTCGTTCGCACCATCTTCTTCGGTGCCGGCTCCGGCGGCGACCAGCGCTACTTCGGAGCCCGCAACGACCGCGAGTGCGGCATGCTCTCACTGTTCTGGACCGTTCTGATGACCCTCCGCTGGCCCATGATGATCGGCATCGCCGTGCTCGGCCTGTTTGCCGTGCACAACCTGCTGCCGAACCACGATGCCGTCGCACAGGCCTCCCAGCTGATTCAGGCCCACTATCCCGGCACGGAAGGTCAGGCCTGGGACGCACTGATCTCCGGCTTATCACACAATCCGGCAAGCTATCCCGCCGAGCTGATCGACCAGCTCAAAACCCTGCTCGGCACCGACCAATTCTCCGGGAAACTCCAGCTGCTCAGCAGCCAGGGAACCATCAATCCGGAAAAAATTCTTCCGGCCGTTCTGCTGATTTCCGTGGGAGAAGGTATGCGCGGCATTCTGGTGATTGCGCTGGTGGCGGCGGCCCTGTCCACCTTCGGCAGCACGGTCAACCTCACAACCGGCATGATCGTAAACGACCTCTACAAAAAATGGATCCGCCCGAAAGCCTCCACCCGCGAGCTGATCTTTGCCAGCTGGGCCAGCGTGGCCATTCTGGTCATCGCCGGCTTCTTTTTCTCCGTGACGCTGAAAAACATCAACGACATCTGGGGCTGGCTGATGATGGGGCTGCAGAGCGCCATCCTCGTCCCCATGTTCCTGCGTTTCTACTGGTGGCGCTTTAATGGAGGCGGCTATGCATTCGGCTGCCTCGGCGGGCTGGTTGCAACCATCATACAGCGCGCAATTGCTCCGGAGCTCAATGAAGGCTGGCAGTTTGTCATCACACTGGCCGGCGGACTGGCCGGAGCGATTATAGGAACCTACACAACTCAGCCCACAGACCCCGAGGTTCTGAAAAACTTCTATCTGAAAACCCGGCCGTTCGGAATCTGGGGAAAACTCAAGCAGCAGCTTCCGGAAGAGGAGCGGATCAAAGTCAGCAAAGAACATTCCCGCGACCTGATTTCCGTCCCGTTCGCCCTTCTCTGGCAGATCACGATGTTCCTGCTGCCCATGCTCGCATTAATTAAAAACTGGAAAGGCAGTATCATCACATTTGTTCTGTGGCTGATCGGAGGAATCGGGCTCTGGTTCTTCTGGTACCGCCACCTGCCGAAAACCAATTTCTACGAAGACTAAGTTCACAATCAGGATCGATCATGAAAATAAGAACCTCTCGCAAAGCCCCCATCTCTTACGCCATTCACACAGCACTTCTGACCGGAATGCTCAGCACGTTCGCCGAGTCTGCCGCCCCCCGCCCCAATATTCTGTTCATCTTCACCGACGATCAGCGCTGGGATGCGCTGGGTGTTGTTCAGGAAGAAATGGGTAAGCGGGCCCGCTTCCCCTGGCTGAAAACCCCGAACCTGGACCGGCTTGCGGCTCAGGGCATGCGGTTTCGCGAAGCCTTCGTGGTAAACTCGGTCTGTTCTCCCTCCCGCGCCTGCATGCTGACCGGCCAGTACAGCCACAACAATGGACTCCTCAACAACCACACCCCCTTCCCAGTAGAGACTGTGACCGTTCCCAAACTGCTGCAGCAGGCCGGCTACACCACCGGCATGTTCGGGAAGTGGCACATGGGAGCCCAGCAGGATCGCCCCGGATTCGATGTGTCCAAAAGTTACATCGGTCATGGACAGTTCTTGGACTGCCCCTTTCTGGTAAATGGCGTCAAAACTCCGACTCAAGGCTGGGTCGATGACGTTGCCACCGACTACGCCATCGATTTTATCAAAAAAAACAGCAATGCGCCCTTCTTTGCATGGGTCGGGCTGAAGTCGCCGCATGATACACGGGTTCCGGCACCGCAGGATCGCGACGCCTACCAAAATGAATATCCGGACGACAGCCCCAACCTGAACCGGCATCCAATGCCGTTTATGAATGCCTTGCAGGCTGCACGCGGAGCCGAAAGAGACCCGAAATACCTGATGGACTACTTCCGGACACTCAATGGAGTCGACCGTTGTATCGGGCGAATCCTGGACGCCCTCGAGGCAACCGGCCAGCGTGACAACACCCTGCTCGTCTTCAGTTCCGACAACGGGTATTACCTCGGCGAGCACTGCAAGACCGACAAGCGGATGGCCCACGAAGAGAGCCTGCGCATTCCCCTGCTCATTCACTACCCGGACATGGTCCCGGCGGGAAGTCTCTGTGATGCAACGGTCCTGAACATCGACCTTTCCTCCACATTCCTCGACCTGGCCGGCGTCTCACCGCCCTCTTCGATGCAGGGAGCATCCCTGACTCCCCTGCTTCAGGGGAACACCCCCGCGTCCTGGCGCACCGCATTTTTCTATGAATATTTCTATGAAAACAACACCTGGCCGCCAACAGTCACTGCCGTCCGCACCACCACCCACAAGCTGATTAAATATCACTTCGCAGAACCGTTCTATGAACTGTTTGACCTGCAAAACGATCCCTATGAAACACGCAACCTGTTTTACGAGCCGAAATTCGCACCCCTGAAAAAACGCATGCTGGCAAACTATCAGCAGCAGCACGATGCGTGCGGATACTTTGAGCCGGAAGCTGCGGACCGCCCCACGCGAGTCTGGCCAAATCACCTCTAGTCGGAGACCAGCTAAACGGAAAATCTATCTGTGCAAAAAGGAAAGATCTTCACGCTGAACTGAACGGATTTAAACAGAAACGGCCCCCAACCCTCTAGGTGCAAAGTATGAAACATACAACATGGATTACAGGAACACTGCTCGCGGCATCCGCCAGCCTGGCAAATACCGCCGCGGTTCCGGGCGAGAACGCGAAACCAAATATTATTCTGATCCTTAACGACGATATCGGCTACGGGGACCTCGCCTGCTACGGCAACCCGGTCGCCGACACTCCCAATCTGGACCGTCTCAACCAACGATCGATCTCCTTCTCCAATTATCACGCCTCACCGATGTGCACCCCCACCCGCAGCGCCCTGCTGACCGGCAAAGACCCCATTCGCACCGGTGGTGATTTTGTCTGCATGGGACGCTCCCTGACGCGCACCGACATTCCCATGGCCTCTCAGTTTTTTAAAACCGCCAACTACAGAACGGCCATTTTCGGGAAATGGCACCTCGGCAACAATATTCCCTTCCGCCCGCAGGACCGCGGCTTCGATGAAGTCCTGACCTTTCTCGGCTCACACATTGCCAGCGCACCCGATTATTGGGAGAATGACTACTGGAACCCGAAGCTGCTGCATAACGGCGAATGGAAACAGTATCGCGGCTTCTGTACCGACATCTGGTTTGATGAATCCATGAAGTGGATTGAATCCCATTCCGACCAACCGTTTTTCCTCTATCTCCCCCTCAATGCCGCGCACGGGCCCTACTGGAGCCCGCAGGACCTGAAGAAAAAGTATGAACAGCGCGGTCTCCAGGGCGCGGAAGCCGGATTCTACGGACTGATTGATAACGTCGACCAGAACATCGGGCGCCTGCTCCGCTTCCTCAACGAAAAACAGCTCGACCAGAATACCATTCTGGTGTTCACATCGGACAACGGAACCGCCTTCGGCGACAAAGTGTTCAACGCAGGCATGCGCGGCAAGAAACGCTCCCTCTATGAAGGCGGCCACCGCGTTCCACTCTTTATCCACTGGCCCGGGAACCTCAGTGAATCCCGGGAGATCAGCGAACCGGTACAAACGCAGGATCTTCTGCCGACCCTGCTGGATCTCGCCGACATCCCCCTGCCGGGTGCAGAATTCGACGGCATCAGCTTCGCCGAACAGATTCGCCCGGGATCGACCGCGGATTTCCCTGAACGAAAACTGGTCGTCCAGTACGGGAACGACAGCAAGACAGGCGGTCATCGCAAATACGACGGGACCGTTATCTGGAATCAATGGCGGCTGGTTAAAAACAATGAACTCTACAACCTCGAAACCGATCCCGGCCAGCAGACCAATGTGATCGACCAATACCCTGAAACCGCCCGGGCGTTGCGCGAACACTATGAAGCGTGGTGGGACACCGTGTCGCCATTCAAATACTCGCGGATCCACATCGGCAGCCCTGAAGAACCGGTTTCAACGCTCTCGTCCAAAGACTGGGCGTATGGCTACTGCGATGATCCCGGGAACCTTCGACGCGGCACTAACGCGACCGGCGTGTGGCATCTTGATGTTCAAACCGCGGGAACCTATTCCATCAAACTGCACCGCTGGCCTCCGGAGTCCGACCTCTCCATCACAGCCGGGGCTCCCAAGTTTATCGGCAAATACGGCTGGTTTGAAAAAGGGGCCGCCCTGCCCATCGCCGGAGCAAAAATTAACATTGGCGGACAGACCCTGACCGTGCCGGTCAAGCCCGACGATCAGTCGGCCGATTTCACCGTCGAGCTGGATGCCGGGGAAACGGAACTCGCCACATGGTTCCTGCTCGAAAACGGCAAGCCGCGCTGCAGCGCCTTTTATGCCCAACTGAAACGTATTCAATAACAGCGAGGCCATTGTTATACCATCGTGTCGCATGATCTCCATTCCGGGGCCGATGGGGCGGCGCTGTCCCATGATTCCGGAAAGAACAGGATTGCCGATCACGAACAAGGATTATCTTGGCGTGGCCGGCAATTTCCTGTCTCGGTGCAAACTCAGAGCGGACTGACCATCAGAGGAACTGCCGCCCGTCAGCAGCTCCCCAAAGCTTTTAAAGAGTGAACCGTCGGTAGTGTCCAGATGTTATATTGGATTGTGGTCTTTGCCCCGGCCTCGTTGATGAAGTTTTCCGATTCCGCCCCACTGCCTACCCGTACATTCGCAAGGATCTCAGCAGATGAAACGCCCGACCGAATCTGAATGTTCTCAGAGTCGCGCTGAAAATAGGCCCCGGTGATTTTCACCTGACCGCCCCGCAATTCAACCGGTACCGGTCTGGAGAACCCCGCCTGCTGGAGTTCAATGTTTCCGCTGTTAATCTCAATGTTCTTATCGGGCTGTCCCCAGAAAATCGTTTTGTAGAAACGAGCGGTGCCGGAATTCTGTCCTGTTACATAGATGTTTCGGCGGGTGCTCGCTGTCTCCATGGCACCAGCTGCGTGTTGATGAAGTCGACGGAACCGATGGCATCGATCTGCAACGCCGTTCCGCTGCCGTCAGTGCCGTGTCCAATGAACGTTCCACTGCAGGTCTTGCCGTCCTGTTCGACGAAATACAGCGCCCGGCGCGCGCCGTACACAAAAGTATGCAGTACATGTTCATTTTCACACGAACCAGAAACCAGCGCGTCCAGCGTTTGCTGCGTTAACGCGCACAACGGCGGACCATCCGGAGCATTTGCATAACTGGCGCGCCCCCAGTAGTGCGGAATAAACTGCACGTTCTGCACCCAGCCTTCCGCACTGTTTCCAAGATAGATTCCTGTGACCAGCGGAGATCCGGCCACATAGTCAATCACATGCCCCGTTGTGTCATAGGTGCCGAAATCGATGCCCTGGTACGGATTCACCAGCGTTACATCTTTGGCCCACACGCCGGGCCCCTGTCCCTGAATCGTCCATGGATACTGGATGAAATCCGTGCTGCTCGCTGTCTGATCCGGATAATAGATGGTTACGCCCCGAACCCCGGCATTTTCATCCAGGCAGATCAGAGGGGTTCCATTCGGTTCATTCTTTCCTGTATCAACAGGAAACTGGGTTCCCTCCCATCCCATGGAAATTTAAGGTGTCAGCGACGAAAGAAAAACGCCTCCTAAAAACAGGTTCGTATCAGTCGACTGGATTCGCAGATCCGCTCCGTTACAACGCCCACCGAAGAAGGCATCTTTAAGGGTAATGGTGGCCACCCGCCACGTCCGGCTATCGGCCAACATCACTTTCATCCCTGAAAATTTCCAGGCCCCCGCAGACTTCGGATTCACACGAACACTCGAATCCGAGGAGTCGTAAACCAGAGAGAAAGATCCCTCGCCCTGATCAAAATAAAGAACCTGAACCTTGACCTCTGGATTCTTCCCATTCCGTACCGCATGATCTTTAGACTTGTAGTATCCGTATCGGCTTTTAGATCCTGCTTTCTCTGAGATATAAGAAACAGCCCGCCCCTCTTTTTCCTGCAGTGCAACAGGAGACTCTTTGGTGCCGGCATGCAGTTTCATCGGTGTTCCCAAAGCCTTTACATCACCCGAAAAAAGTTCTCCCGACTGCGCGCCGTCAAAGTTCGGCGGAGGGAAGTTGTCTGTACGGAACGGACAGACCGGCAGTCCGCTCTTTGAATACAGGTTGCAAAGAGGAAAGTTTCCCCATCCGTAGCGGACCGCGACAGGCGTTGGAACCTGCGGACTGGAGACAAACACCTGATTTCCGCGAATCACGGCATTCGCTTCCACAAATTTACGGTCTGCACCGCAGATTTTAAATCCGGCCACCTTGGAGGCCGGAACCCGGAATGCTTCCGGATCTTCACCTTTCGGCAGATTGCGGTTCCGGTTCATCACAACCTCCCGGGTCTCCAACCCGGAATCCGCTTTGGAAAAATTCAGAACAATCTGATTCCCGTCCACCGTCATGCCACTGTACATCGGACTGGAAGCAACAACATCCAGTCCTTCCGCCTGCAAGGCGTGCAAGGCCAGCCGCTCGCCGACAACCTGCTTCCATTGAGGATGGATATCCAGATACTCACCGGCATCGGTAATCACAGCCATTCCTGTATTGGGCAGCGCCAGCGTCCGGGTCTGAGCCTCACGAAGCCAGGCCCATGCCGCCCCGTTCTTGTTCCAGCCCAGCGTTTGATACGGTGCAAGCTGCACAAAATAGAACGGAAGGTCTTCATTATCAAAAGTCTCTCGCCACGCGGAAATCATCCCTGAAAAAAGAGACTCATACGCGAGGACTTGCGGAGAGTTTGATTCCCCTTGATACCAGATCACTCCTTTAAACGTAAAATGGCGCAGCGGGTAAATCATCCCGTTATATAAAACCGACGGGTTGTTCCGCCCCAGCTCTCCTCCTTTATAGATCGGCTCCTTTTCAGCATACCCCAGTGCCTCCAGCGTCTCCGCCGGAGTCCAGGCTTCGGCAATGGTAGCGCCCCAGGCACTTTCAATGAGCCCGACCGGCACATTGAGTTCTTCATGCAGGATGGATCCGAAGTAATATGCGGACGGAGAAAACCCTTCCAGATAATAAGAAGAAGATGACTGCCAGGTTCCCTTCAGAACCGGCTCCAAAACCAGTTGATCGAGAGGATTTACGCTGGGCACTTTCGCCGCGACCAGAATCCGGAGGTTCGGGTTGGTCTTTTCCGGAGGGGTCAGCAGGCTGTATGATCTGAAGGGATGGTCCATATTAGACTGTCCTCCGGCCAGCCAGACATCACCAACCAGAACATTGCTAATCGACGTCTCTCCGGACCGTTCTGATGTAACGCTCAGTGTACGCGGTTTGAAAGAAGCGGGCATGGGGTCCAAATGAACCAGCCACTTTCCCTCTCCATCAGCAACCGACGTCTTCGACTGGTCGGCAAAGGAAACGGCAACCTGATCCCCGGGACGAGCCGCTCCGTAGACGGCCACCCGGGCATTGCGCTGAAGAACCATATTATCCGTGAATACATTGAACAGACGAACCGAATCCGGACGAACATCGGACGGAATCACTGATACATGATCGATACAGATCCGCTCGCGCTGCAGAAATGTACCTTTTCTGGGTCGGAAACCAATATACAGATTCGGATCCGACCCATCCGGCATCGCCCGGGTCGGAACAATCGTAAACGAGTAGGAGGTCCACTCGTCACTCAGCTCCAGGTTTGTGTCCATCAGCGATTCCAGAATCGCCGCGGACCCTTCATACGTTTTGACGGCAACCTGCAAGGCATTGTCGTCGCCCGACACCCGTTTGGCATCAAAAGAAACCGTGTACGCGGTCCCGGGAGAGATCGCAGACGCACCGGCGCCGACATGATGCACATCGAATCCGGCATCCCGTTTCTCTGATGAAGAACAGTCAATTTCTAGGTAATTACTGCCATCTGAGGCCGAAGATGGGTCCGTCACCACACGATACGTCACCGCGCCTTCCGTCGCGGTATTGAATGCCCGCCACCCAGTCACTGAATATGCGGGCGATATCTGACTCGGCGTCAACATCTGTTCTGCTGTATCTTCAAACCCTCCATTGACGACCAGGTTCGTGATGCCCGCCTGGCACCATGCCGCCAGGCTGAACACCATCATTACTGCTGTAAATTTATTCACCGTCTCTCCTTCTTGTAATTGGCAGTCCGAACCTGCCGGCTAATCCCTAGCGGAACGCCGCAGTGAAAAAAAATGCTGATCAACGCCATGAACCGCGGAATAAAAATTCACATTATTTGAGGTGGCCGATATTTCCGCCACTTCCTGCCATGATGAGGCGATCAACGATTCCGTTGCATACAACCGCCATCCGACCGCCTCGGCGGCAGCAGGCCACTGCACCGCACCGTTCCTGGACAAACTCAACGCAACGGAAGAATTCATACCGCCGGCAGCAGGATCATCTTCCGGAAAAAAAACACTGCACCGCCGAATTGCCGCGGAATCGCCGGCCGACAATGCAATGCGAAAATCTGCCCCTTCGTTCTGCCGTCCGGCAAACAGACCGTCCGCGATATTCCAGCGCAGATTTTTCCATCCTCCGGTTCCCGGGCTTTCATAGACAGCTGAATGCCGCACATACGGCCCGGAGAGAGCATCATACTGCAGCCTGAAAAGAGTGCCTTTGGTTGCCGCATCGTCGTAGTACTCGATTTCAACCGTAACCGCCTGTCCCTGCCAATTGCTGACACAGAACAAATCGTCGATATCAAAATAAAAATAAAAATCCGTCAAAGGGTCCGGTCCGTTCGTCCGGCAATCATGACCGCCCGCAACCGTCCCGACCGTTCCGCCGTCAGCAGTCTCAACCTGCGCCAGTCCGAGCTCCGTATTGGATTCACCCAGATAGGCCGTCAAATTCGTTCCTCCAAAGGCCGGTTCCGTCAGCCCCCCCGAAGCCGGGAGAGAAAGCGAAACGGAACGAGTACCGTGCAGCATTTCCCGCGCGGCCCCGCTCAGCTGAAGATGCCAGAACGGATCATTCCCCTCATTGTCGATATACTGTCCCCAGTCGGTGTGCGGGAGCGGATGGTCATCGGACATCGGCATAATAGCGGTTCCTTCGTCGTATTCATCGAACATGCCGAGAAAAATCTGATCCGCCCCGCAGGAAACCGCATTGCAGATTCGGTCCCAGTAGAACTGTCCTCCATTGCGCGGCTTGTATGAGGTGCCGGGTGCCAGCATTTTCAGGTTGCACCACGAAAATCCAGGCCATGCATGCGGCAGGATTTTCATGCCCCAACTGTTGAGCGTCGATTTCTGACTGTTCAGGTCGGCGAGGTCCGTTTCCATCCAGCCGAGAAGCTGATCGTAACGCTGATAATGTCCATACCAGTCTGTGTTGTCTTTCCACATCGAGTGGACCCCGCCAATCAGGTATAAGTCCTGCGCAGCAAAATAGTCGACGATCTGATTGGCCTCTTCGAGCGTAAACTCGCGAAGCGGCACCGAGAACCCCCAGATGAACAGCACCGGCTTGCCGTCTTCATGCAGATAGCGGGGATCATTCAGAATATCCAGGTCCTCTGTCAGCCATTGCCAGTCGTTCGTGATCACCTCGAAGGGCGCATCATCAAAATGCAGCGAACTGACGTCATACTCCAGCGCCCACACTCGTCCTTCACGGGCGGCAGCTTCACGTACATTGTTCAAAACAAACTCGTCCGCCCCGTAGAAGCCGCTTTGCCGCCGGCTGACAAACCGCTGAAGATAGGCTCCGTCAATATTGTATTTCCGCATCCAGCGGAAATGACGCAGAACGGTCTCGCGGTCCGCCGAAGAAAACAGATAAGCCGGCCGGCCGTTTTCATAAACCATTTCATCCGCAGGATAGACGCTGTCGGCCGAATAATCATTCAGGTAAGGCCACATATCCACAGTAATCTGGGAGGCATCCAGCGGGTCATACGCCGTACGTCCCCAGTGAACCCAGCCTTTATCCACCGGATCGTTCGGACAGCGAAACCAGCCCTGATAGCCGGTCAGCACTTTCCCCGACAGGGTCATCCGGTCAATAAAATCATGCACCGGACCGTCATAGGACTGCAGCCACGGCTCTGACAGCGCATATTGAAACCGTTCATCATCAAACGGGACATTGCTGAGCTGTACGCCCGCCACAGCAAACGGCTCCAGATCGTTTTTGAGAAGGACCAGCCGAAAATCTGCGCCGCCGTTCTGACGTCCCTCGAACAATGGAGATTCCAGCATCTTGCAGGAAAAAACAAACGCGCCGCTGTCGACACGGCTGGACCGACTGTGCAGTTCCGAAGCATAATATTTGTCGCTGACCTCGCTGCCATATGAGGAATCATACTGGCAGTTTAAATAGCCTCTTCCGGCATCCAGATACTCCACCCGCACATAGACAGGGCGTCCCGGAACAAACCCGAATCCGGCCGGAACATCAAAGTAAAGATAGTTCTGTTCCGGGACCCAGACCGTTCTTCCCGAACGGAGTTCTGTGGTAAACAGACCGTCACTCGCCGTTGTGAGCGGAACCAGATCCAGTGTCACCGGCTCAGAATCCAGCCGGATATTATCAATACAAATCACCTCATCCAGCAGACTGCCGCCCGCTTTCGGCCGGAATCCGATATAGAAAGCAATGCCGTCCCCGCCCTCAGGCAGCTGGGTCGGTGTAAATTCATAGGTATACGTGGTCCAGAACGGGTTCAGCGGCATGCTTACAGACTCAAAATCTTCAACAACGGCATAACTTCCCTCGGCGAAAGAGCGCAATGTGAACGTCATCGAGTTGTCCGTTCCCGAAACCCATTTGGCATCAAATGAAACCGTATAGGTCGCACCGGTCGACAGCAGAACCTTTCCGGCTCCCTGAAATGTGATATCAAAGCCTGTATCTCCAAGACCGCTGCCGCTCACAACCGATGTGATCTTTATATAATTGGTTCCATCCGCTGCACCTGTCGGGTCGCTGACCAGCTCAATCGAATTGCTGCCGGATGTATCAAAAGCCCGCCAGCCTGGAACCTCGTCCATGGACGGCAACGAGAGCACTCCGCCGGGTCCGCTTTCAAAGCTGCCGTTTTCCAGGATGTCGGCACCGGCAGTCATCATCATAAGCAGCGCTATAATGACCACTGCCGCCCGCTTGTACCACGTGCGATGCATACACGCCTCCTTTCTCAAACACTATTTTTGAAGGCCGGGGAATCCCTTTTTCAAACGGGCCGCCAACTGTTTTTTAATCCGCCGGTATTCGGGGTGATCGGCCAGATTATAGTACTCGCCTTCATCGCTGGAGTGGTCATACAGCTCAACGCCGCCTTCACCGTTGACACCCCACTGAATCAACCGCCAGCGGTCCGTGCGAATACTGTAGCCCATGCCGATGACTCCACGTGTTACCTGGGTATACGCCGCGTGCTCCCAAGGTTTGGAAGGATTCTCCAGCACCGGGCGCAGACTCTTGCCGGATAATTTATACGGTTCCTGAAGTCCGCACAGATCCACGAGGGTCGGGTACAGGTCCACAAACTCCGCAATGGACTCGGTATTCTGTCCCATGCTGTCTATCCCGGGCACCCACATCATCAGCGGTGCCCGGGCGCCGCGCTCAAACACGGTCACCTTGTTCCACCAGCCGCGATCCCCCAGGTGATAACCGTGATCTCCGAGCAGGACGACAATGGTGCTGTCCCACAGTTTCAAGCGGTCCATGGCCGCAAACAGCCGGCCCACCTGTGTATCGACAAACGTCACACAGGCATGATAGGCCCGCTTGAACTCGCGCTGATCTCTTTCCCCGAAAGAAGAAAAAAGATTCCGGTTCGGCAGCGAATAATCCAGCAGCGGAGTGCGATCATCCGGTTCAGCCGCCAGGCTGATCTCTTCAAGCGGATACTTCTTAAAATATTCTTTCGGCGCCACAAACGGGTCATGCGGCTTGTGGAAACCTACAGCGATGAAAAACGGTTCATCCCGATGATCCTGAAGAAGCCGCACCGCCTCTGCCGCCAGTATTCCATCGGGCTGAGCCGCATCGCCGCCTTCGGCAGCAAGCCACCGGGCCCAGGGGATGCTTCCGTCACCCAGCCGGCGCCCCTCGCCTTGGCTCCCAATCTTGGGAGCATGCTCTTTCGCATTGAAAAACCGGTCATACGACAGGTCGTCCCGATACGGGGCATAAGCTCCGCCTTCGTCCGTCCCCGCACACAGGATCTTCCCCAGCCCTGCGGTGAAATAACCGCTGCTGCGGAACAACTGCGGCAGCGTCACGGCGTCCGGCCACTTTCTGCGCACCGGCATTTGGTTCTGATAAATACCAAGCTCATCCGGGCGGCGACCCGTCAGGAACGAAGACCGGCTCGGGTTGCAGACGGGATACTGTGCATAGGCCCGATTGAATTTGACTCCTTTTGCCGCCAACCGGTCAATGTTCGGAGTCCCGACTTTTTCCGCGCCATAACAGTCCAGCTCAGGCCGCAAGTCGTCGACGACAACAAACAGCACATTCAGCGGCTTCGCGTCTGCAGCCGTTACGAGCAACTGACTCAAGCCAAGCAATACCGGCAAACAGGATTTTCCCATCCGAACCATGCGTACCTTCTCCGCGTCTATACGTTCTTTATTTCGGGCTTTCTCATCCCGCCACAACGGTCACACGGCTTCCCGCGGCTAACTGAACCTGAACGACACCGTTCTCGTAAGACCAGGAAACAGCTCCTCTCACATCTGCCGGACGCTTCTGGACACACACCTCCACCGTTCCGGTTTCGGCCCCGGACAGCATCTCAATTGAAACCTGCGAATTCCCGCGGTTTAACGGCCAGATTCTGGCGCCATCGATCTGACGCAGACGATGCACGAACACAGCATCCCGCGTTGTCGCCGTCGGCTGAATAACCACCTCATTTCCGGTGGACCAGGTATTGGTCGGAGCACCGACCTCCAGATAAGCCCCATGATCCGCCACAGGAGCATTGCGGACCTGCCAGTCAATATTCGTCTGGCGGCAGTACCACAGCATGCGGTGGGATCCTTCACAGCTCCCCTCGACCAGCCAGCGGTCGTCTGTCGGCTTCGCCACGGAACGCGTCAGTGTCTTTCCGGAGCCGAGAGATCCGGCCTTACCGACCGGGACTCCATTAAACGTCAATTCCGGGTTGAGCGTCGCTCCTTCAGAATCAGCCCGATAAAAAGCGGCTTCGTAAATGGTCAGATCGTTCATCAGGGAACGGAAGCGGGCCTCAATCGAAAGCTGGATTTCCGAGTCGAGCATCCCTCCCCCGTAAATGGTTTTACGATCATGGATCTCCGGCACTTCGATCGGAAAAACCAGCGTCTGCTCGCCGGATTCCAGACTGCGCACAGGCAGAGTGGTCTTCCAAAGTCCCCGTCCCTCCTGCGAACAGACTCGGACCCGCAGTTCGAGCTTTTCCCCGCCCTGCTTCGAGGCGACCTTCAATCTGCACTCATAGGGCCGCCCAGGAACGGCCCGGTAATACATGACATTGGCGAATCCGGGATCCGGCAGGTTCAAGGAAGTGACCTCTTCGGAAGACTCTCGCGCCAGCAGCAAAACGCCGGGATTCAACCAGCGCCACACATCGTTTTTCTCCTCAAAATACCGGGGCCAGCCGTTGTGCCTCACCTTAAAGCCGAATACGTCCCATTGCTTATACTGAGGGTTATCACTGCGGTGGGTATAATCAGAGAAGCCGATATTTTCATTAATACAGGCATCCTCTGTTCCGGCAAGAATCAGCGAACAGAGCGAATCCTTTGATGTATGGTAGTTATGCACAGCGGCCCGCTGCCCATCCAGAAAGCCCCCGTGCCCAAACGCATAGCCGGTCGGCGCAAGAGGATCGACGGTGGTCGACACCCTGAGAGTCTGCGAGCGCCCCTTGCGCCCCAGCCCCTCATCAATAAACAGTTCATGCTCGGCGCTGTAACACTGGACGACCAGCCGGTCCGGCCACACTTCAAAATAGATCCCGCCCAGCGGCTCACCATCCTCATACGCATGGTGCGGATTAAATCCGCCAATGCGTCCATTCGAGACAAACAGGCGATTGTTATGCCTGGAAACCACATAGTCATGATTGTGACCATGCATCCAGGCAATCACATTCGGATGCTGCTCAATCACATCGAGAAGAGTTTTACTATTGGCCACGCCGCGATAGCCGGCCATGAAGGTGTCATCAAAATGGGTGGTTCCCTTGACATTGTTGTGAGAAAGAAGGATGACGGTTTTATCACGATTCAAATCCAGGTCCAGCTTCAGCCAATCCATTGTCTCTTTGTTGATATAAACCGGATGCTCGAGCTCCGGAACGGAGACAAAATGAATTCCTTTCACATCAAAGCTGTAATACGGCCGATAGGACATGCTTCCCATGCGGGCACAGCGGCGTTCAGAATCCTGCCCCGCAGTCGGCTGACAGATCTCATGATTGCCGGGAACATAGTAGAACAAGGCCTTATTGCTCTGGTTGGCGATAATGTCGCACCAGTCTGTCGTTGCGGCGTCAAAAACAGCCTTCGCGCCTAAGGAGCTGTGATGGGCATCACCGGTATCGAGCCACAAATCCAGATCCGGAAACCGCTCATGAATATGAGTAATCAGTTCGCGCTGCCGCTGAGGGTCCGGCTGCTGTTCATTGCGCCACCCGAAATGGGCGTCGGACACAATAAAACCTTTCAGCACACCCTGCCCGGAAACATTCGGTGATTTTGACAAAGCGTTCGCAATCATCGGGGCAATCCCCAATGTCGAAGTCGCACTCATTACAAAATTTCTTCGGTTCATCACTCCCTCATCCTTTCTAAATCAGCGGGATCGACCGCTATCCCGATATTTATTCAATATTTCCTGCATTCGGCTCACCTTTTCTGGAAACTCAGCAATCAGGTTGTTCTGTTCGGCCGGATCGTCTTCGAGATTGTACAGTGCCGGCTGAGCTTCGCTCTGAAAGGCATTGCGACTTCCGTCTTTTTGCGGAAGTGAGTCGGGAAATTTTCCTTCGATATATTTCCAGAAACCATCGCGAAGAGAGAGAATTCCGGCGACATTATTGCAAACCATTGGTTTGCGCACAGACTGAGCCCGACCAAGAAGTATCGGAAGAAAACTGATACTGTCCGGAGCTTCTCCTTTAGCCAATGGACGATGGCCCAACATCTCGGAAAAGGTGGCATACAAATCGACCAAATTCACCATATGGTCGCTGATGGAGCCCGCCTCAACCCTGCCCGGCCATCGAACAATCATCGGAATGCGCAACCCGCCTTCATAAATGGTGTGTTTATCACCGCGCTGCGGACCGTTCGCCAGAAGCCCGGCGCCCCGGGCCTGAATCTCCGGCTTGTCCTTATCACCCGGCAAATCACCGCCGTTATCAGCAGTAAAAATGATCAAGGTATCATCACGAATTCCTTCGTAAGCCAGCGTGTCAATCAACCGGCCGACCGACCAGTCCAGATCATGGATAAAGGCTCCATACGCCCCACATCCGCTGGTCCCGCGCATCGTTTTCGAAGGAACAATCGGATGATGCACCGCGGGGGGAGCAAAATAGAGAAAGAACGGACGAGCCGACTCCTTGCGACATTCCGAACGAATCCATTCAATCGCACGGTCCGTAACAGTTCCCATTGCCTCCTCCCGGCTTCTCTGAGGCGCATCGAATCCGGTGTACGGACCTCCATAGAACGATTTTCCGTAGGGACTGATTTTCGAGGATCTCAGCCCATAAACTCCGTTGTTTTCAATCCAGCCCCGATGCCCGTCATCCAGGTTCTGCGGAATTCCAAAGTGATAATCAAATCCAACATCGTTCGGTCCCGGATACAGCGGCTTTGTAAAATCAACATGATCCTGCCCCTCATCCGGCGTTCCATATCCCAGATGCCATTTCCCGATACTCGCAGTCCGGTATCCTTTGAACTGCAGTAACGAGGCAATCGTCGACTGACCGGCGTCAAAAGAGGCCGGCTCAAACGGATCATGGACGCCATATGGGAACGGGCCGCGCCATGCATAACGACCGGTCAACAACGCATAGCGTGTCGGGGAGCATACCGAGGCCGGCGCATTGGCATTTGAAAACCGCATCCCCTCTTCAGTCAACCGATTCAGGTTTGGAGTCCGCACAAGATCAGACGGTGCCCCGTACGCGTTAATACTGCCTACACCGAAATCGTCTGCCACAATCAAAAGAATATTAGGAAAACTAATTACTTCATCAGCGAACGATAAATGCGACATCAACACGCCTGCCAGAATCCCTCCCGCAAAATATCCACCTGCATTTAGTTGTCGTTTATACATGTGCTGAAAATCTCCTAATGAACAGTCACCTGAACATGATCAATCCGGATCGTCTCCTCCTGCAGGGTCCCGCCGTTTTTAGGCCGGAAGCCGATATAGAGCAACGGACTCTCTCCGTTTGGCAGTCGGTATTCTTCAGTAACGTCAAATGTGTAACTGTATGATGTCCAGTCCGAGGCAAGGGAAAAGCTTTCTCCAGCAAACTGCGCCCCGACATCCCGACTGCCGTCTTGGGCACGAATCGATACATTCAGCGAATTGTCCGGACCGGACACCCATTTCGCATCAAATGAAACCGTATAGGTTTTCCCGACGGAAAGGACAAATGCTCCGGCGCCGGTTGTCGTCACATCAACACCGGTGTCTCCGAGCCCACTTCCGCTCAGAGTGGAGATAATTTCAATGTAATTGTTCCCATCACTGGCGCCGGAAGGGTCTGTCACCAAACGGATACTGTTTTGACCGGTGGTATCAAATGCGCGCCATCCCGGCGCCTCATCAACAGACGGACCCGGCGGGACCAGCTGCCTGGAGGAACGGCCTTCAAAACTTCCGTTGACCAGCTGCGCCGACGAAATGGCAGCCGGAGGTATGGACGGGTTCTGGTCATGGAATTCTTTCCGGGCGCTCTTCACCACCGAATATGCCTCTGCGCCAACCCGGTTCGCCCATTCCTTCCAGTCCGCACGAAGCCCCGCTGCAATTTCGCGTCCCTGCGGTGTATCAATCAGATTGTTCAGTTCCGTTCCATCGTTCTCCAGGTCAAATAGGAACTCTTCCGAGACTCCTGTTTTTGTATCGTAAGACTGATAGTATTTCCACTTGTTGTCCTGGATGACGGCCTTCTGTCCGTACAGCTCCCAGAACAGTTTCCGATGGGTTACCGTGAAACTGTCATGGTCTTTCAACAACGGCATCAAACTGACTCCTTCCAGCGGATGCAGCGTACGCTCCTTGAACTGTTCAGGATATTTGACTCCGGCGGCGTCCAGCACTGTCGGCATAATATCCAGAACGTCGGCCTTTGCTGAAACGATGCGGCGAGCGCTGATATCATCCGGCCACTGGACAATACAGTGAGAAGCCACTCCGCCTTCGGTCAAATCGCCTTTACTTCCGCGAAACGGAGCGTTCCAGATGTTGTTCAGATCATGCGCCAATGCACTGCCGTTATCGCTGAAGAAAAACACCAGCGTATTACCGGTCTGCCCCAGCCTGTCCAGTGCCGCCATGACCTTGCCGACATTCCGGTCTGCGGAAACAATCGCGCCCGCTTTGATTGCAGCAATTTCCCGCAGATTCTGTGCCCGTTCTTCCGGCATGTTGTCATAATAGGCATCATCAAATTCAAATCCGTTGGCGCCCCACTCCTCGGGAATGATTCCGTTTGCTTTGAGCTTTTCCACACGATCCGTCATGACCGACGGCCATAATTCCTTTGCATACCCCGGCAGGTATGGCCGATAATCTTCATCCAGCGCCTGCCGCGGATTGTGCGGCGCCTTGAATGCCAAATGTAAAAAGAACGGTTTTTCCTCGGCGACAGCATCCTCAATCCATTCGACCGCCTTATCCCCAAAAGCATCTTCCGAATACCAGTTCGGGTCATTGCCCGGCGGCTCAGCCGGCTCAAAACCGTCCCAATACTGCTGCGGCTCAAAGTAGTCGGCGGAAGGGCCGAGCAGCCCGTAAAAATTATCGAATCCTCTTCGCATCGGGTGGGAATTAAAACCTGCAGAAAACTCCGGTTCACCGCCCAGATGCCACTTACCGCTCAACAGGGTTTCATAACCGGCATTGCCGAGCAGTTCCGCGATAGTCGCATTGTTTGTATGTTTCAAATATCCGGCATATCCCGGCAGGTCCGAGGCATACCCTTCTCCACACAGGTCTCCGACGCCAACACTATGGGGATAAAGCCCCGTCAGCAAAGAGGCCCGGGTGGGACTGCAACGGGCATTATTATAAAACGTACGGAAAACAACCCCGCGTTCAGCCAACTGATCAATATGCGGCGTTTGGATCTCACTGCCGTACAGACTGATGTCGGAATACCCGGCATCATCGGTCATAAAAATAATAATATTGGGCCGTCCGGGTTCTTCCGCCAGCAGGTTCTGCCGCAGGCAGCAGCAAATAGAAAACAGATACAGAAAAATACGGATGCGGCTCATGAAACACCTGCCTTTGGAAAGTTATCGAGCGTCTCGCTCTACGCGATAAATTTTGATACAAAAAGCTCCGGAGAGATTTCAATTCGGTCTCTCCGGAGCGTAACAATCCCGAACTACTCGGTCTTTTGAACTTTCAACTGCATAAAGGCCTGTTGGACATCCGTCAGAATACCGTTTGTCACCAGATTAAAGTCCGCATCATACTCGCCGGAACCAATGACAGACGTGGCATTCGTCAACAGAGCCGAATCCAGTTCCAATCCCGAAAACACGCTGTAATCCAGACCGAGCTGTTCATACTCCTTGTGCTGCTTATAGATATAATAGATCCACTCGCCATCCATTACGGAAGAAGGCTTAACGGAAGAGGCATCTGAAGCGGATGGATCTCCCCCAAGCGCATATTCAAGAAGGTTGTTCATTCCGTCCGCATCCGGATCATCCGTGTAATTGGTTGATATGCCCAAGGTCGGATATGACTCAATCCATCCGGTATAGGTGTACGCCAGATCGAGCAGTCGTACATTATCGATATAGATAATCTCATCCTGTAGATACACGCCGTCTTTGGGACGGAACCCGGCATAAAACGTGATACCGTTGACTCCATTGGATGGCAGCAGGGTTGGCGTAAATTCATACGAATAAGTGGTCCATTCTGAGGCGAGCGTAATGTTTTCACTGACTAACTGGTCTTCGAAAACCGGACCTCCGGTTCCCTCTTCAAAGGTTTTCACCTGAAAATTCAGCGAGTTATCCGATCCGGACACCCATTTGGCATCAAATAGAACCCGGTATGTAACCCCTGTGGAAAGCATGCATTTCCCGGCACCGTTCATCGTAACATCGAATCCGGTATCGCTGTTGACACCACTCAGAACCGATGTGATTTTCACGTAATGGGCACCGTCCGTTGCCTCGGCTGGATCATTGACCAGTTCAATGCTGTTGCTGCCCGACACATCAAATGCCCGCCAGCCGGTCACCTCATCATTTGAAGGCAGAGAAAGATCGCCGACCGGTCCCTCTTCGAAGCTGCCGTTGACAAGACGTCTGGGCTTTGGAAGCTCTGAAACCGTCAGGTTATCAATGCAAACCGTCTCATCCAGTAAAAACCCGCCTGCTTTGGTCCGAAGTCCAATGTAAAAATTAGGATCTGTTCCATTCGATTCAAACAGAGTCGGTCTGATTTCGTAGGAATAAGTTGTCCAATCGGCTGTGAGCGTAATGACCTCTCCCACCAGATTATTCTCTAGGATGGACGTACCCTCAAAAGTCTTAACCTGAACCTCAAGGCGATTATCGGTTCCCGCAATCACCTTGGCATCAAACGAAACCGTATAGCTGGCTCCCGGCGAAAGCCGAAACGCATTGACGCCCGGGTTTACCTGATAAATGTCCAATGCAGCATCTGCAGATCCGCTTGCTCCTGCTGTGGAAATAATCTTCACATAATTACTGCCCTCGGTGGCTCCTGCAGGATCATTCACCAGTTCATATGAAACCGAGCTTTTTGTAGTATCAAACATACGCCAGCCCGGAATTCCGTTATCAATATTCGGCAGTCCCGCCGCCGGATAAAGCCCAACGGTCCCGCTTTCAAAACCTCCGTTCCCAAGCTCGTTAGGCACCTCGGTTACAGAAACATTATCAATACAAATAGTCTCATTAAGCAGAGTGGCGCCTTTCGGCCGAAAGCCAATATACAGATTGCCTTCGCCCCCTCCCGCTTCAAAGAGAGTCGGTGCAATTTCATAAGAATAGGTTGTCCACTCTTCTGAAAGCGAAAGCCCTGTGGTAATAAACTGTTCCAGAATAGAGCCGCCATCATATGTTCGGATTGTCAGAGCCAGATTATTGGCGGTGCCAGATACCCGCTTGGCATCAAATGAAACCCTGTAAGTAACCCCGGGAGAAAGAGAAACTCCGCCGGCACCGGTATGTGTAATATCAATAGCGGCATCACCGGACGCCGCACCGACCGAAACAATCTTCATATAATTGTCCCCATCCGTTGCCTCTGAAGGATCATTAATCAGTTCAAACGTGACAGTACTCCCCGTAGTATCAAACGCACGCCAGCCGGTTACCTGATCCACTGCAGGCAACGGACTGAGAATACCGATCGGTCCTGTCTCAAAGCTTCCATTAACGACTACGTTCGCACTGACCACCCCAGCCAGCAGAATACCTAACAATACGGATACAATTTTCCTCACTTCGACCCTCCTTGTTAATTGATCATTCGCGCTCTTCTGAATGTTCACCTCGATACCCCTGACAGCGCGCCAACGATACCCTTTCAGGTTTACTTCAATATTTTTTATACCAAAAACTGTACATCGTCAACCCGTAATCGATGAAAACAGCCAAACACACCAAAAAAAAGCAGATACCGCTATAGTCCAAAATCAAATGCATCTCTCAAATTTTTGAAATTTGGGTCAAAAACGGCATCTCATAGGCCAGGAACAGGCTTAAAAATTTTTTTTAGGCTGGACACGGAATATCCTTCGTAGAAAATAATCCCATGCAAAAATTTGAACGCTTGGCAGCGACAATCGAGAAGCAAATCGAAAAGGGAGACTTTTCTCTTTCCGGGTTACCCAGCGAACGCATTCTGGCGGAAAAGCTGGGAGCCAACCGACTGACCATTCGCAAAGCCCTCTCCCTGCTGGAACAAAAAAAAATGATCAGCCGGGCAGATAACGGCCGTTATGAAATAACCCCCCAAACGGTCGGCTCATCTCAAAACGTACGGGTCGCAATTCTCACCCCACCCGCTTTTTCATCAGGTAACATTCGAATCTGGTACGAAGAACTCTTTCGCTGTGCAGAACAACACAGCGTTCTGTTTCGCCCCTTCCTGTTCGTCCACTGGAACGATACCTCCATCAGCGATGTGTTCTCCAACTTCGACGGCGTATTCATTATTCCGTCAGAAGAAAAAATCCCGGAGGAAACACTTCTGCAGTTTCTGGCCAAAGACGGTCTGGTGTTTCTGAACACCAATATGAGTCATCATCAGATTCTTTCGATCAATCTGTACCCTGCCATTTTCGTTCGTCAGCTGCTGGATCAGCTGAGCCAAATGGGGCATCAGAACATTGCCTGCCTGCACCTCCAGTCAGATATCAGTGATGTACTGAACAATCGAATCAGCCAGTGGGAGTACTGGAGCACCCTCAACGAGAATACGGCTCCGTTCATTAAAGCAAACATCAATCCGTTTAACGAAGGGTACACATTTCTTGACGAACAGATTCAAAAGGGTGCCCTGAAAAACATTACCGCTGTTTTCTGCACAACCGTTCATGCAGCAATCGCTTTGATCCGCGCCTGCAAAAACAACGGCCTGGACCCCGAAAAAGATATCTCAATCTGCACAATCGATGATGAAGGTATCGGCATGCACTCCACCCCAAGCATTACCTGTTTTGAAAAGCCGGACATCCAGAAAATCCTGCGCCCCGTGTTTAACTGGATTAAGGCAGGCGGCAATCTGGATACATGGAAAGGCCCGCTCCTGATTGAACCGGCAAATCTGAAAGTCTACCCCGGAGAAACCCTGCACCCACCCGTTAACAAGTGACACCAATCCCCGACAAAAAACGTTTTCAGCCGGAACACATGTCAGCTTGTCGCTTGCGCGACACACGAATATCCACCTGCATGCTCAGAAACTGATCCGTGCCTAAACAGCTCGCCCGGTTCCTGACACCAATTCATCTGCGTAATGTGCCTTGGCGATATTGTCTGCCAAGATATCGATCTGGGCGAAGGTCCCCGCGTCCGGCAGTCCTTTTTGCAGAACTGTTCCCAGCACATCAACTTTGAGGTTGGGAATCAGCCCGGCAATCTGCTCAATCGCCTTGCTGCTCCATCCGTATGAGCCGACGATAGCGGCATATTTGAGCTTGGGCTTCAGCAGGTTGGCTAGATGCGATACATAATAGACCGCAGGGTGCGGCCCGACATGCACGGTCGGGGTGCCAACGATCAGTGTAGCGGCATCCACCAGCGCAATCGCCAGCTTGCCAATATCCACAACTGCCAGATCAAAGGCCTGGACGGAGACCCCTTTCGCGGTCAGCGCATCGATCAGATGTTTCACCATCATTTCAGTGGAGCCGTGCATGCTGATATACGGCAGCACCACTTCGTTTTTCATCTGCGGCGAAATCCAGTCTTTATACGCCTCAAGGATAAAATCCGGCTGGTCGTAAACGGGGCCATGGCTCGGGGCGATCATATCGAAATCAAGCTCCGAGAGCTTTTCGATATTTTTAGCGATGATCGCGCGGAACGGCATCATGATTTCGGCATAATAGCGCTTGGCCGCCTCATAAACCTTTGCCTGATCAGTCACATACAGGTCGGTCGTCGCCAAATGAGACCCGAAAAAATCGCAGGAAAACAGGCATTGATCTTCCGGCACATAGGTGCACATGGTTTCCGGCCAGTGCACCCATGGTGTATAAATAAAGGTCAGTGTTTTGTTGCCAAGCGAAACGCTCTCACCATCGGCCACCACCCGGACGCGTTCCTCCGGAACATGCAGGTGCGAGATCAGCATGTCGCGGGCTTTTTCGCTGCACAGCAGTTTCGCAGATGGAAACCGTTTCAGCACATCGGGAAGCGCGCCGGCATGATCCTGTTCGGAATGCTGGGAGACCACATAATCAATGTTATCCACGCCTTGGAGCTGTTCCATCAGCTCGTCGCGCAGCGCGGGGTCGGCGCTGTCGACCAGCGCCGTAGCCGTCTCGCCTCGCACCAGATAGGCGTTATAGCTGGTTCCGTCAGGAAGAGGAATCAGAGAATCAAAAAGCCGACGTTCCCAGTGCACACAGCAGATGGCTTCGATTCCCTTTTTTATCTCTCTTGCATGCATAATCTGTTTCCTTTCTTTTTTCCGCTTCTTGCCGGCATTCTACTCAGCGTTTCCGGTTATGAACAGATCCGTCTGATTAGTAATTTACCGTCGCTGCCTGCTCTGCACTTTTAGGAAACAGAATGTTGTTTTCCAGATGTATGTGCTCATGCAGGTCGGCCTCCATGGCGGCAAGCCCCTCGTAGAGAGCCTCAAAGGTTGGGCAGGCATCCGACGGCAGTTGATAGTTATCAGTCAACCTGCGCAGGGTGGCCAGCGTATTGCCTGCGTGGTCGTGCTCGATCTCCATTTGCCGGATTGGATCAGCCATGTTGCGGCAATGGGACACAGGCGCAGGACCGTTGCCGCATGAAAACGCCTCGATCTGCTTAATGAGCGGAAAGAGGTCCTGCTCCTCTTTCATCAGGTGGGCTTCGAGCTCGGAGCGCAGGGTGCTGTAGTTGAGACGAAGCTGAGCAAGCATCTCGCCATGCTGCGCACCGTGTGCTTTTTCAACCTTCACCAGTAAACCGCTAAGTCGCGGCAACTGCTCCTTCATAAAAACATGGTGCGTGAGGACAATATGATCGACCAGCTCACTGAGCGGAACATCGGCCCAATTCTTTTTCACAGATTCCGGCTGCACTGCAAGAGCTTCCATCAATGCTTCCTGTACAGCCTCCCATTGCAGCCCGGCTTCCTTGACCGCGATGCCCAGCGGTTTTTTTCCACCGCAGCAATAATCAATGCCCATGAGTTCCAGGCTTGCCCGGAGTTGCGGATACCGGACAACGAGATTCGCGACGGTGATATTGCTTTCGATTCCGTGTTTCATGAGACCAGCTCTCCCTTCATTGTCTGTTTTCAGCGGATTATTCGAAGCATCGTTGCGGACGCATGCCGTACTTACTGACAGCACCAGAAGTCCGATTGATGCCACCCAGACGGTCTTGGAATATGAAATCATCTTCATTGACACTCCTTTCTCTGCCGTGACTTAAATTCAATTGCAAAAGGACATTATCGCTTTCTGAATAAATCATCCTTGATTTACATCAAGAAAAACTTCCAATGCCTGGAAGGCGGTTTTAATCAAAAAAAACCGGAAATGAGATCAAGGCAGAGCAAAGGTTGCAACCACCACCGAATCTCCTGCATTGACCAGACACTATTATAACCGTCTACCGCGAGCCTTCTGCAGCAAGGCAGATGTAAAGGAATCGTCTCAGGAACACAGCTCGAAGCGGGCGACGCTTTCGACGTGATTGGTCTGCGGGAACATGTCCACCGGCTGGCAGCTGACCAGTCTATAAAGGCCGTCTTCGCACAAAAGCTGTCCGTCGCGTCCCAGCGAGGCCGGTCCGCAGCTGACATAAATGATCACCGGCGGAGCGAGTTCGCGCAGCATTTTGACGGCTTTGGGATGCATGCCCGCGCGCGGCGGATCGGTGATAACCACATCCGGAAGTCCGAACGATTCGAGATCATCACGAATTTTGCCGAAATGCATCAGGTCCATCTGGCGGAAGGTGCAGTTTTCCGCGCCGTGTGCGGCCGCATTTTTCTGAGCGTCGGCGACAGCGCTTTCGACCAGCTCGATGCCGAGCACTTTGCCGCAGTGTTTGGCGGCAAACAGCGCAATGGAGCCGGTTCCGCAGAAGAGGTCATAGACGGTTTCCGAACCTTGGAAATCCGCCTGGTTGATAATTTCCTGATAAAGGACTTCGGCCTGGGCGGTGTTGGTCTGGAAAAATGAGTTGGGCGAAATCCGGTAGCTGTATTCGCCAAGCCGATCCGTGATGTATCCTGCGCCGAGCATCACATGTTCTTCTTCGTTGAACGCGACCATGTTTTTGCGCGTGCAGATTCCATTCACAAAGGTCGTCAGTTTTTCGCCGAACACGCGCTGCAGTTCCGTGCAGAGCTCTTCCATCATCGGTTTGTCGTGTGAGGATGTGATCAGATTCACCATCAGTTCCCCGGTGGCCCCGCCCTGCCGAACGACCAGATTGCGCAAAAACCCTTCATGCGTGAAGGTGGAATAGATGGAGGGCTTGCGCTCAATCATGAAACGGCGCACGGTTTCGACAGCGAGATTCATATCGTCGGAAGCGATGTCGCACTGATCAATATCGATGGCCTTGGCAAAGCAGCCGGGCGCATGGAATCCGAGCGCAAAGTCGAGCGGCTTGTCGAGGTCTTCTTCCGGCACATTCATTTCGTCGGCCGTAAGGTAACGCATATCCGTGAAATCCATGTCGATTTTATTGCGGTAGCCGAATGTGTCCTGGGCCGGAATACAGTCCGCAACCGACGGATTTTCAAAACCGCCGAGTCGTTCGAGAGCATCCACAACCTGCTTGCGTTTGACGCGCAGCTGTTCGGAATAGTCGAAGTGCTGCCATTTGCATCCGCCGCAAACCCCGAAATATTTACAGCGCGGCTCGGTGCGCCGGTCGGAAAATTTGACAACTTCCGTCAGGCGCGCCTGCAGGAAGCGTTTTTTCATCTTCGTGACTTTTGCCCGGACGGTGTCGCCGACAGCGACCGGCCCTTCTACAAAAACCTTAATACCGTCTTCGAGCTGTCCGACACAGCGATTTTTATCCGCCGTATCGAAAAGTTCCACCTCAATGATTTGTCCTTTTTTTGCCATAAGCGCGCAGTTAAACCACGTTTTTCCGATGTTTGGAAGGCCTATTGCGCCGAGTCGGGCAGATTTTCCAAGCCGTGGAAGCCGGACTCAGTTTTTCAGCACCCGCCGGGCGAGGCTCCAGGCCAGCCCGCCGCTCAGCAGGTTGCCCAGAGCAATTCCGGAAACAAGGCCGACAAAACCGAACAGATGGCTCCCGATCAGGCAGAGCGGCATCACAAAACCGAATACGCGGGCGAAGCCGATCACCATCACCGGACCGGGCCGACCGATAACATTCATCAGCTGCCCCATCCAAATGCTGAGGTGCAGCCCGGAATGACCGAGCACGGCAATCAGCAGATAGGTGGTACTCAGGCGCACAACGGTTGGATCTTTACTGAACCAGCCGGAAAAGATTCCGGCGGTCGGCAGCAGGATCAAAAAAATCGCTGCACTGTAAATCAGAGCGAAACGGTTGCTGGCGCGGCGGGCTTCGTCGACCCGCTCATGTGCTCCGGCACCGAAGTTGTGACCGACAAACGGCACAAGCGCGATGCCGTAGGAAATGGCAAGGATCATCAGGAAGGCCTCGATTCGTGTGCCGGTGGCCATGGCGGCGACCGCCTGCACACCGCCGACACCGGCGGCGAGACGGATGTAAAAACCCTGCGCAACCGGATTGAGCACCTGCGTGAGTGCCGCCGGAATGCCGAGGCGAACAATTTCGCGCCACGACTGCAGCATTTCGCGAATGCGGGGGCGGCTCCAGCTGATCAGGCGGTGTTTATAATGAAGAAACCCAAGGGAGGCCGCCATTCCGCAGACCCGCGCAAACACGGTGGCAAGAGCCGCGCCGCGCATACCCATGGCCGGAACGGGCCCCCACCCGAAAATCAGGATCGGATCGAGAATGATGTTCATGACGGCACAGGTGCACATCACGATCAACGGACGAACCATATCGCCTGCCGCACGCAGACAGCCGTCGCAGACCGGAGGAAGAACGGCAGCCACAGCCCCGCAAAACCAGATCTGCATATATTCGTGTACGAGAGTCAGTACGCGGCCTTCGGCTCCGAGCAGAGAAAAAAGCGGATCAATGGCAAGATATCCGGACACCCCGATGATTACGGTTCCGGCAATCGTCAGAAAGAGACCGTCCGAAACAGTCCGGGCCGCCAGGTTGCGATTGCCGGCGCCCAGCGCACGACTGATAATCGACGCCGCGCCGGTTGAGAAACCGATCGCCAGCGCCCCGACAATCATCACCACGGCAAAGGTGAAGCCCATCGCGGCGAGCTGGTCGGTGCCCAGCCGGGATACAAACCAGGTATCGGTCAGGTTGAACACCATAATGGCGAGCATCCCGCCGATACTGGGCAGAGTCAGTTTAACGAGGTGGCCTTTGACGCCACCGGTCAGCAGTTTACTCATTCCGAAACCGGGGGCTCTCTCAATCCTTTAATGTCCTCAATGATCATGTAGAGCGACGGAACCAGCAACAGCGTAATACAGGTTGCAAACAGCAGTCCGTAACCGAGTGAAATGGCCATCGGGATGAGGAAGCGTGCCTGACGCGATGTTTCAAAAATCATCGGGGCCAGTCCTCCGAAGGTGGTGAACGTGGTCAGCATGATCGGCCGGAAACGCTGAATGCCCGCCGAGACCACAGCATCGTGCGCATTATCATGATGCGCCCGGCGATCATTGGCAAAGCTGATCATCACCAGCGCGTCATTCACAACCACCCCGCTGAGTGCCAGCATTCCGATGATACCGATCATGGTCATGTCGTAGCCCATGATCAGATGACCGATGACCGCGCCGATGATTCCGAACGGAATACTGATCATCACGATCAGCGGCTGGGAATAGCTCTTAAACGGAATGGCCAGCAAGGCGTAAATGGCAACGAGCACCATCGGCAGCGTCACTTTCATGCTGCCGAAGCTCTCGCGGCTGTCGGCATCGCGTCCTTCATAGCTGTAGTCAAGACCGGGATAGCGATCCATAATTTTCGGCCAGACACTGGCGGCAAGCTGCTCGCGCACTTCGCCCGCCTTGGATTTCGGACGAACGTCTGCCGTCAGCGTCAGCGCGCGCATTCCGTTGCGCCGTTTGATGGAGGTGTAAGAGGTTCCGGCGTCAACATCGACCGCATCCTCCAACAGCACTTCGCCGCCGTCCGGAGTGCGCAGAATAAAGTTTTCGAAGCTGTAGAGCCGGTCCCGATCCTCTTTCGGCAGGCGGACACGCACTTTCACTTCGTTGCGTCCGCGCTGCTGACGCAGCGCTTCGGCGCCCTGATAGGCAGCGCGGATCTGCCGCCCGACCTCGGTCGGAGTCAGTCCGAGCGCTGTCCCCTCGGGCTTCATGGTGAAGTCAAACTGGGACTTGCCGGTTTCCACGCCGTCGTCCACATCCTGCACCAGCGGGAACTGCTCCAGTTCGCGGCCCAGCTCCGCAGCAGCGGCTTCCAGCACGGCAATGCTCTCGTGCCGCAGCTCAACCGTCAGCGCCGGACCACCGCCCGGCCCGCCGGAGTCGGCGGAAAAACGAATGAAGCGAACGCCCGGCACCGTGCCGACCTGTTTGCGCCACGCCTGCGTGAATGCCATGGTACTCATGATTTTATCGCGCACCTCTGCATCAGCCAGATAGACCCGCACCTGTGCCTGATGGGTTCCGCCGCGGCCCACATCTGCAAAAATCCCTTCGACCAGCTCCGGATGCCCGGAAGCTTCAAGGACCGCCTGAGCTCCTTTCACCACCCGTTGCGTGATTTGTTCGGTGTCCCCGATCGGCGAACCGTACGGGAGCACCACCGTCGCCACGGAATAATCGCTTTCCACCGTAGTGAACATACTGAAGCCGAGACGACCGCTCTTCCAGTACCCGCCAATGAGAATCAACAGGGCCAGCGCAGCGGAAACCACCAGATAGCGATGCGTCAGGCAGCGATCCAGAAACGGACCGTACACCTTGCGAACCCAGCGGGTAAAAGCATTACTGAAACGCTGCTGCTGTTCATGGATTTTTTTGCGCAGTCCTTTCAGTTTATGCAGTCGACTGTGACTCAAATGCGCCGGAAGAATGTAAATACTCTCCAGCCAGGAAAGCATAAATACAGAGATCACCACAATCGGCAGCATGCCGAGCATTTTGCCCATCATGCCGGGAAGAACCAGCAGCGGCACAAAAGCGGCCACGTTGGTCAGAATACTGAACCCGACCGGAGATGCCACTTCCCGACAGCCTTTAATAGCGGCAAGAAACGGTTTTTCTCCCTTCTGCTGGTAGTGGTAAATGTTTTCACCCACCACGATCGCATCGTCCACCACAATCCCGAGCGCAATCAGGTAGGCGAACATTGTAATCATATTGATGGTCATACCCAGGGCCGGCATCAGCAGCATGGATCCAAGGAAGGAAATCGGAATCCCCATCATCACCCAGAAGGCGAGCCGGATTTCGAGAAAGAAGCCGAGCAGCAGCATCACAAGCATCAATCCGACAGCTCCGTTGCGCAGCAGCAGCTCCGCGCGCTGAACAAAGATTTCAGTCCGGTCGCTCCGCACCTGGATTTCCACGCCGTCAGGAAGCTGTTCCCGGATCAGCGGCAGCATGGCGTACACCTCTTTGGAAATCTCGGTGGGAGTCTGTTCACCAACGCGGTAGACATCAATCATGATGGCCGGTTTGCCGTTATAAAATGCAAAGCGGTCACTGTCCTCCAGCCCATCCTGCACATCAGCAATATCACCCAGCCGCACCGGCGTTCCATCCTCGGAAACCGCCACGGGAAGTCCTGCGAAATCAAGTCCGTAATCGCGTCGTTCCTTCATTCGCAGAAGTGTTTCGCCGCTGTCGGTTTTGATTCTCCCGCCGGAAAGCTCGATAGCTTCCTGGTTGATCTTCGAAGCGATACCCCGGTGCGTCAGCCCATAACGGCGGAGCTGTTCCTGAGATACCTCCACGCTGATTTCCAGATCGCGGGTTCCCGAAAGATCGACCTGTGTAATCTCCGGACTCTGCTGCAGCCGGTCACGCACCTGCTCCGCCAGCGCCCGAAGCACTGTATCCGAAATCTCCCCGTAGAGCACCAGCGTCATTGCGCCACGGCGACGGGATGCCAAAGATACCTCCGGCTCCTCCGCCTCATCCGGGAAGGTTGTAATCCGGTCGATCTCGCTCTTAATGTCCTGATAGACTTTCATCACGTTGACGCCATCGAGCAGTTCCGCCTCCACACTGGCCGACCCTTCGCTGGCGGTAGCTGTCACCTCTTTGACGCCTTCCAGCCCGCGAACCGCCTCTTCGACAACCAGGCAGACGCCCTGCTCCAGTTCCTCCGGCGTTCCTCCGGGATAGCCGACTCGAATCGTCACCACCTCTTCGGCTAAATCCGGAAACACCTCCTGCCCGATATTGGTAAAGGAGATCAGTCCACCGATCAGGCAGATGGCCATCAACAGATTGGCCGCCACCGGATTGTTCACCATCCAGGCAATCGGTCCTTTGGGATTTTTCAGGAAATCACTCATATGTCAGTACTCTTGCTCGCTGTTTTTGAACCGGCAAACCAGTCGGAACTCATCCATTGGCATCTTTCTCCGGTTTGTTTTCATCTGCCGGGGCAGATTCATCGACGGTCTTGAGCTGCATACCGTCAACCGGAGCCTGTATGTTTGAAGTCACCAGCTTCCAATCCCTGGAAAATTCGAACCGCACCAGCACCTGATCGGAATACCCCTGAATCACCTTGGCCGGACAAATATGAAGATGTCCTTCTGTATCCATCATCCAGACCGTGGAGTTGTTACGCAGGTGCCTGCGACTGATCAGACAGACATCACGCTCCTCGCGGCCCACGAGATCAACCCGCACGGTTTCTCCTATCAGCATCGGTCGCGGTCCCGACAAAGGCTGGTCAACCGTCACCAGTAACTGGGCCATCCGCCCCTGCGCGGTCAGTTCCGGCTGCAGCTTATAAAGGATACCGGACCGGACCGAGCCATCGCTCAAAGCAATCTCTGCAGAATAACCGACTGTATCCAGATTCGGAAAATACTTCAGATTGCTGACCGGCAGAGAAACCCGGACATAAAACCGCGCCGCCCCAGCAAGCTCCACCAGCGACCGTCCGGTCTGAGCCTGATCGCCGACATCCACACTCACCGACTGAATGACCGCATCAAACGGCGCGCGGATTTTGGTTCGTTCCAAATCAACCAGGGCACTGTCCAGGGCCGCTTCAGCACTGGATACGGCAGCCATGGCCGCCTGCAGCTGAGGCTCGCGCAGCATCAGATCGCGATACGCCTCGTCCACGTCCTCCACGGAACTGATCAGCTCCATTTCATGAAGAGCGACCGCCTGCTGGCCTTCTTCCAGACGCAGACTGCTCTTCGCACTCTGAAGAGCCGCCTCTGCCCGCTTCACAGCCAGTTCATAATCGCAGGGATCCACCTCGATCAGCACATCGCCCTTGCGAACAAACGCGCCTTCCACTAAATCCGGATAGACCTTCAGGACCCGCCCGCTCACCTCCGCCTGCAGCGAAACCGCGGCATCGGCAATCACCGTTCCAAGGGCATCAACCCGCACCGGCCGGGTTGATGACTCAACCGCACACACTTCCACCACCGGCACCATGGAAGACATCTTCTTGCGCTCAGCCTTCGGACGGGTTTTCACAAATGTCCACGCAGCGATCATTGCAATGATCAGCAGTAAGATCCCGATTCCTGTTGTCAGCCACCGTCTATCGTTCATCATTTTCTCCTTGGGAAACCGTTTCGAGGACCGCACCCCAGTCGCCGCCGAGCGAGCGGTACAACTGAATTCGATCACCCAGCAGTTCGTATTCCGCCGTCAGCACACTCACTTCCAGATTCTGGCGCGACGTCTCTGCCGCCAGAGCTTCAAAATAGGTTTCCAGCCCGCGGGTATAGCGACGGTATGCCTCTGTGGCGGTCTGCTGTGCGGCCTCAAACTGTCGGCCCAGCGTATTCACATACTCCTGCTGATGGGTTTCCGCAGAAAGAGCATCCTCCACTTCGCCGAGCGCACCCAGCACCGCTTCACGATAGGCTGCCAGCTGTTCATCTGCGGCGGCGCGGGTTCTGGCAACATCCGCACGCAGGGACCCGCCGTCGATCAGCGGCATCGTCAGTCCGGCCAGCAGATTTCCAATCCAGTTATCAAAAAGCCGATCCGTGTCGGAATTCGATGTTGTAAGGGTGCCGGTCAGCCGGATTGCAGGCATACGGGCCGCGCGAGCCGCGCTTACATTCCAATCGGCAGCAGCCAGCAGCGCCCACTCTCTCTGAAGATCCGGGCGCCGGGCCAGAAGGTCCGCCGGAATACCCGAGTCCGGTCGTTCAGGAAGAGCCGGCAGCGCTTTCGCTTCCAGTGCCAGATCGGTCTGCGGCGGCTCACCGACCAGAATAGCCAGCCGGTTATAGGCGGCAGCCAACGAAGCGCGCACCGGCGGCAGCGCCGCCTCGGCCGCAATCACCTGCTGACGCCGCTGCAGTACATCCAGCGCATCCGCACTGGAGGTCTGGAACCGTTTTCCAACCACGGAAAGCATTTTACGATTTACCGTCAGCTGTTTTTCCAGAACCGCCAGGCGCTGATTCAGGTACAGCCATTGGAAATAAGCCGATGCCGTTTCGGCGGAGATCGTCATGGCCGCGGTTTCCAGGCTGAACCGGCTGGCGTCCAGACCGGCCAATGCCGCACGATGGCCGGACGCCACCCGCCCCCACAGGTCAAACTCATAGCGGGAAACTTCCAGTCCCAGTGAAAAATCGTCCGCCGTCGACGTTCCGGCACCGGCTGTATGGGTATATCGCGTTTGCGCATCACCAGTTGCATCCAGAGACGGAAAACGATCCGCACCGCTTTTCATCACAGCGGCTTCGGCCTGCCGCAACCGGGCGGCAGCCTGCTCGATGGTCAGGTTCCCGCCGAGCGCCCGCTCCATCAAGCGGGTCATCTGTGCATCATCAAACGCCGTCCACCATGCATTTGGAACCGCCGCGCTGTCGACGGCCTGACGATATTCATCTGGCAGCATCATGGTTTCGCGTTCATCCGGGCCGAACAGTATGGTGCACGAAGAACAGGCGAACACCGCAAACGCTGCCGCAAAAAGTAATAAACCGGAATGCATTTTTTTCATCATCTATCTCCGTACAGCAGCTGCGGACCAGAACAGCTCAAGCAGCGATTCCACTTCGATGTTGTCATGATTAAACCGGTTAAGCCGGGATCGGAAAAGAAGAGGCCCAATCAGGCTGCAGTGCAGATCTGCCACCGTAAAATCATCCCGCAAAGCCCTCTCATCGATTCCAGCCTGAATCAGGCTGCGCGCCGCGCGGACCAGCTGTTTGTGCTGCTGCATAAATGCTTTTTGAATTATTTCCGAACCGGTCTGGTTCATCAGTCGGAACATGACAGAACGTCTTTCAATAAATACGGCGACCTCCCGCCCGAAACACAGAAACCGTTCGTGGAAAGAAATGTTCATCGCTGCGATCTCCCGCATGCGCTCTGACATCTCTGCGACGCCATCAATTGCCATTTGAACAAACAGGTCTTCTTTGTTTTCAAAGTAGAGATACAAAGTCCCTTTGCCGACTCCGGCCCGTGCCGCAATATCATCCAGTTTTACTTCATCAAAACGCCGCGCCGTGAACTCCGCGTGAGCCGCCTTCAGGATTGCATCGCGCTTCTGCTGTTTTTTTCGTTCCCGGGTCATGCCGAGAAAGCTACAAAACTGACCGGTCAGTCACAATTCAATTTTTAATTATTTTATTAAGTGGCGGTCGGCCTGAGTTCTCCGGATTCAACCCGATGAAGAAAACGTCTATCAAAAGAACAACGGTCACCTACTCCGACCTCGAGCGCACGCTCATTAAGCTGTGCTGTACCAATCGGAACTCAAAGCCGGCATGACCCATAACAACCGCCAAACATGCCATTAAGAATGGCCTACTTCTGAAACAGGGTGATCAATCAAATCGACCGGGAATTTTTTAAGCGCACAGAACAACATTTCCCCGGCATCCCCTCTCGGCAACAAAAAACGCGAACCCGAAGGTTCGCGTATGTAAGGGTTCATTTTTTGATCTCATTCAAAATGCTCAGGGAGCACTCTGAACAAGCCTCCCATTCGGCATCACCTTGCGGGCCGAAACAAGAATCATCAAATTGCGCTTCACGCTGCGCTCGCCTTCGGACCGGAATAACCGGCCAATCAAGGGAACACTTCCTAAAACCGGAACCCGATCGCTAAAGCTTTCCGTTTTCTCGCTGATTAATCCGCCCATGCCAATCGTGCTGCCGTCCTTGATGGTCACACGTGTTTTGATTTCACGCTGACGGAAAATCGGCAGGCGCGCACGAATCGCGTCATGCTCATACGTCATCCCAATGCGATACTGATACCACGTGTAGGACGAATCAGCCGGAGCCACTTCATAATTGCGCCATCCGACCAGATCTTTAACAACCGGATTGAGATCCATTTCGATCAAATCACTTTCGATCAGCTTCGGTTTAACCTCCAGCTCAACCCCCATCAGAGACTCCTCAAAATCCTGATAATCGGCATACACGATCGTCCCGCCGCTGGCACCCACTTCAAAGACTTCCGGGAAATAGTGCCGCTGTCCCACCTGGATCAACGCAGACTGCCCGGAACGGGTCACCACTCGGGGAGCCGACAAAACATCCGCTCCGGAAGTCTGATCAATGGCACGAACCAGCAGATCCAGATCGTTACCAATATCACCAGTAATCTTAAGTTCCCCAGCCTGATCATTAAAGCCGTCAACCAAGCGGCTCGCAGTCCAGTCACCGCTCTCGCCGTCAACTCCAAGACCTAAGGCCCCGGGCTTGTCAAACACGCCGGCGTCACCGGTGGTGCGCAGAGCTCCGGCAAAAAGGGATTCTCCGTCTTTGACGCTCCAGTCATCCGCCAGCGACTGGGCAGAAGAGTCCTGCACGTCGGACCACTCAAAACCCAGCTCTTCGAGCGCGCCTTCGGCGAATTCAATAAACCGGGTTTCGATTTCGATCTGTCCTTTGCGGCCATCCAGCGGCGCCTCGAGGGCCGCCAGAAGCTGCTCCAGCTCTTCAATCGTATCTTTGGTGTTGCAGACAACAATCTTTTTCAGCTTCGGACGGTAGACCGCATAAGCTCCATCCTCAAAGACAAGCGGCTCAAACAGACTGGAAACATCTACCGCCTCATCGGCATCCGACAGTTTCAGCTTCTGAATCGTCTCATCCGTCAGCGGATAGTTGCGCAGGATCATTCCGTTCCAGGCCTGCTCCACTGTTTGGATCGCATCGTCTTCAGCATTGCGCCGAAGCCGGGCGTTAATACGGCTCAAAAAATAGCGCGACAGCGCATGCGCCGGCATGGTTTCGAGAATCTTTTCGAACCCGGCAGCCGCCTGAAGGTAATCCCCTTCGGCATACAGGCGCATACTTTCATCGGACAGCTTTTCAATTTGTGCCGGTGTCAGCTCAGTCTGTTTCTGCTGAACAGCCTCAGACGCTGCCGGCTCGGTCGCAGGGCTTGTCGAAGCCAAATTGTCAGCAATGCCCGCAACAGACTCTTCAGCCTGCGTGAAGCAGGCGGCAGCCAAGAGGATTGCTGCGATTGTGGTTTGATTTTTCATGATTATTTCTCCTCTAAAACGGGTTAGTCAATTTGGGATGAACGGCGTCCATTTACATCCACCTGAGTTGCGGTTGCAAAAATCATCAGGTTGCGCTTCACGCTGCGCTCGCCTTCTGAGCGAAACAGGCGTCCGACGAACGGAATGGACCCCAGCACTGGAACCTTATCTTTGTAGGTTTCGAGCTTTTCATAAATCAGCCCGCCCATGCCGACCGTACTGCCATCGGCAACCGTCAGGTTGCTTTCCAGCTTGCGAACCCGGAATACCGGCAGCGAACCATTCAACTGCGGAACCGGAACGCCGTATTCATCCATTGTCACGGCTCGACCCTGATCGTAATACTTCGGACCGCTGGTGAAGCTCTCTTCGTTGGGATCCTCGCCACCAAGGGTAGAGAACATGTTGTTCCAGGCAGTGTCTATCACTCCGGGCATATTGAGGATCGGGAAGCGTCCCTGAACCTTCATATCCGGCGCGGCGCGGCCCGCCCAAACCATCATCTCGGCATTGCCCGGCGTGATCTGATAATCATCAAACCCGATCAAATCAATCACTTCCGGCTGAAGGTCCAGGTTAATGAGGCCGTCGTCGAGCACTTCCGGCGTCACCTTCAAGTAAACACCGAGATTCTGTCTTTCCCAGTCATCAAACTCTACATAGAGACTGCTCTCCTTCTGGCCTACCTGAAAAGCGGTCGGCATCATTTCCTGATCCCCCACCCAGATTTCCGCCATTTCGCCGTCCTGGGTCGTGACGCTGGGCGCCGACAGGACATCGGCCCCGCCGGACTGCTCCAGAGCACTGATCACCAGATCGAGTGGAAGCCATCCGTCTTTGGTCAGCGTCATGCTGCCGGCACTGCCGGCATCCAGCGCGCTGGCCGCTGTGCGCAGCGTTCCGCCCAGTGTCTGGTTCGGCAAGTCTGCCAGCCAGTCCCCGGAGACCTGCCACGCCTCATTAAAGTTCCAGCTGAAACCAAGCTCATTCAGCACCTTCTGCTCCACTTCTACGAAACGGGTTTCAATCTCGACCTGACGATAATCGGTCACGTCGTGATGTTCAGCGAGCACATCGACCACCTGAAGCATTCCGGCGGCGGTTTGACGAACGATCAGTCGATTAAAATCGGGCCAGAAATCAGCCGCGCACTCTTCAGGAAAGTCGATCGTCTTGAAGAACGAACGTACATCAATTTTCGCCTGCCCCGGATTGGATCCGGCGAGCAACTCCTTAGCCACATCTTCTTTCACAGAAAACGTTTTCATCTGGATTTTATCCGTTGCATTCCAGGCCTGCTCAACCTCCATCAGCAGGTTGGCCCGAACTGTCTCCCGGACATTCTGGCGGAATGGCGCCGCCGCACCATGGATCGTGTTGCGAAGCTCATCCGCCGCAAAATCCACTGTATCCCCAACCGCCCGAACAGTATCAACGGGGGCTTCCCGAAGCGAGTCGACGGCTTTTTCAAGAACCACATCACTCTCATCCGACACGCCGGTCGACGAAGCAATCACCACTTCGGCGGAAGCCAACCCGCCAGCCATTGCGCCCGCAATGATAAGCTCACCTATGCACCTTTTCATTCCCTACTCCTTCTGCTATCCGCGCCCACTGGAGGCTGGCGGAATCTCTCTTTATTCACCGCACCTTAATCGACCGTCACCTTGTAATAAACGGCCGGAACATCCACATGAATGATGTCGATGAACCGATTGGTCGTGAGCCCCACGGCTCCCTCCAGCGGCTTAAACTCCTCTGTAAGATTCAATGTGTACCAGACGGTATATGCGCGCCCCGGGGCGGCGACCCAGCTGATATCCCGCGCCCCATCGGCAGCAACGCTAAAGACCGAATCAGCGCGGAGCGGATCGGTTCCGGCGATGAGTTCTTCATCGTAGGACATGCCGTCGCCATCGGCATCAAGCAAGTCGATCGGCATCGAACCGGGCGCGCTATTGGTCACAATGAGTGCGACAGTAACTTCTACCGGGTCCTTCTCATTATCATCCTCAGACGAAACTTCCAGCTGTGCATTACGAACCAGCTGATTGGTTCCGGATGGAATCAGGGTGGCGGCGTTGCCAATTACAGAAATCCGGTCACTGCTCCCCGGCTCCAGCGTTCCCTCAACCGGCGTATACGTGAAGTACTCTTCATCGGACGGCTGCAACCGGACTGACCGGGCAGCAGCTTCATTTACATAATTGGTGCGCGGGAACCCGTTGATATCGATCACCACCTCATCGGAAGGAAGCGTCAGCACACCGCCGGCAAACCGCGTAAGGCTTGAGAGCCTGGAGCGCACCCCCGCCACCGTGACCGGCCAGCTGATTCCGTTCAGATTGCGGTAATTGAACCGCACGGATCCATCGGAAAACAGCAAAGCCTGGAAGCTGATATCGGATCCAAAACTCGCACCGACCTGCTCCATATTCTCCCAGCTGACAACCAGCCGGTTGGTATCACCGCTCATGTAAATGGCGGCATTTTCATCCATGAAAAGGTATCCCCAGTACGGCGCAACAAACTGATCCGGCACGTTCGGACTGGCGGTCTGCAGATCATTGCCGGCCGCGATGCGGCCGCTCGCCCCCAGCGAAATCCCGCCGTTAACCCCAACCGACAGGTCCGTGTAGCTGCCGTCATAGAACGGGAAAGCAAACCCGATCGGAAGCAGCGCGCTGTACCCTTCGTTCGTGGCGTTGATGTACGGGCTGACGCCGGGGTCCTGCAGTTCAATGCGGTTCGTTTCGGCCGCGATGTCCACCCAGCTGTTTGTCAGGAACACTTCAAAGCCATACTGCTTCGACGCGGCATTGGAGTCGCCACTGATCGAATAGGTCAACGGCGCCGTGCCGGTGTTTGAAACCATAAAGCGTCCCTCAACCGACTGCCCCGCCTCCGCAAAAAGCTGCAGGTTATTGGTCGAAACCGCCAGCACCGGAACGGCGGCAACGACCGCGGCGTGAACATCAACGAAATCATTGCCCCCGCTGCTCCAGTTGAATGTTGTGTTGAAGAGGCTGGACTCCCCGGCAGCCTGCCCGGTGCCGTCGGCCGTAAAGACAACCGAAGCAGTACCAAATCCCGGCACCACTCCGGTCGTCGGGCTGTAAGAAACCCAGCGGTTTTCCGCCAGCGCCAGCGCCAGCGCGGTTCCGTCCGCCGGCAGGATCCCAAAATTTTCAAACTGATCGGATCCACCCTGGACTCCGACTGCGGCAAACGCGGCCTGGTTTTCCGAAATATTGTAGTAGCTGAATTTAAGCTCTCCGCTGGCGAAAAGTTCCGCCTGAAATTGAAGGTCGGTCTCTTTCGACACGCCGCTCAGAGTAACCTGATCGAACACAACGACCAGCCGGTCCGCCTGATGGATCGTGCGCAGGCTGCCCTCCGGAATTCCCAGCTGCACATGGCGGAACGGGGCAATCAGCGGACGGTTGCCCAGCGGCAGCGCGCCAGTGGAATTATCGGCGATTTCCATATTTCCTGAAACGGGCTCTGTGGTGAGGATAATCGCGCCGTTCGAATCCACATAGAAATGGGTATAGACGTTGCCGTAGAACGGGAAGGCGAAGCCAATGGCACGGGTATCACTCTGTCCGGACTCCGCTGCCGTAATCGTCGGAATCGAGGGATAAGGATCGTTGAGCAGCAGAACAGTCCCGCCGGTCTCCCGCGGCGAAACCGCCGCTGAGCTGCCAGTCGGAATGCTGCCCCAGCTGGCATTATCGTCCACCGTAAAAGTGAACGCCGCATTGCCGCTGTTGGAAATAACGACCACTCCGCTCGCGAAATGTCCTTCGGCGACGCTCAGATCGATCGTCCCCGGAGTCAGCGAGGGTATCGAGCGGTTAAAAACGGAAATCGAAAAGTTCAGCTCCCAGAACGTTGCGCCGGCGGTATTTTTAGCCGTAAAAGCTTCCTCGCCATCCGGAGCATCAAGAGGAATCATAACCGTATACGTAGTCGAGGTGACGTCCCCAACCGACATTACGGCGTACAGGTCAGTGCCCGGCGCAACCTGCCAGCCGGATTCAGACACCAAGGCATTCGTGATGCTGTTCACCGGGATCGCCCCGTCATTCGTGCTGGTAACGGTGATTTCGAGAATTTCGCCCGGTTCGTAAATTCCGGGCAGGTTGTTGACGCCGCCCGCCTCCACAATGGCATTCGTCGACAGCAGCAACGGCGAAATTTTGGGACCGACATCAAACACGAGCTCGAACGCCACCGGGTTAGGCTGCGAACTGTTGTTGTTATAGGTCACCTGAAGCGTATCCGTATACTGGCCCTGCCCCGGAGTGAGCGACGCATCCGCCGTCACCGCAATATTGGTGACCGCCCCCGCCGGAAGACTGAGAATTCCGCTCGGAACCTGCAGCCAGGCTTCGCTTTTGGACAGTTCATAGGACAGCGCCCAACCGGCCGTATTGGAAATCGTCAACTGGGCGACATCGGTGTCCGCCACATCACCGGACAGGGATGTTTTATCGATCGAAGCAAATGCCGTATTCAACACCTCCAGCTCCACATTAACCAAAAAATTGCTGGTTGAGCCGTCCGTACCGGTTCCCTGCATGTTAAGCGCAAATGCGTCCGAAAACACACCGGGCAGCGCATTGGAGGCAATGGATACATCAAACCGATTCGTCACGGATTCCCCGCGAAGGATCTGCGCCACAGCATTGGATCCGGAATGAACCGTCAGCCAGGGATAGTTGCTCTCCAGCTGAATGGTTACATTGGTTGCATCATAGCCGTCATTTTGAATGACGAATGTGAGATTCGTGGTGACGCCGGGCTTTTGAGCCGGCTGCTCCGGCGCGGAGTCGGGATAAACCAAATCGCAGGGACCGAAACTCAGATCCTCCGTAACCAGCGTCAACAGCGGCGGATTCTCCGCGTCATTTCCAGCCCGGAAGCGATAATTTTTTGCTTCCGGCGCCACCTGATCCGCAGCGATACAGAAAAAGATATACTGATTGGTCGCCCCGGCGTCATACTGAGCCTGTACCCAAGCCGCCAGATCGCTCTGGGCGGTGGCCTGCCCGGTCAGATCATAAATACCTTCAGTGCCGCCGGCCGGAACAAACTCGGAGCTGATCGGGGTGCGCCCCGCAGCGCCCACGTATGGCCCCTGATAAAAGTCAGAAGCAGCCATCGCCGGAGACGGATCGACACGCAACCCATAAAGATCCAGCCCAAATGTAAATGATGTAGTAAATCTCCAATACATCATCATGGACAGGTTGGCCTGCACCACTTTGTGCCCCGGCGGCAGGGGCGGTAACTGAAACATCGTGACCCCGGCAACCGGAATATTTCCAAACGCATTCCCCACAAACATGAAATTTGGAACCGTTGCGCCGTCCTCGGTCACACGCCCGTCACTCCCCGCGACACTGTTGATCTGAAAAGTGTCTGCAAACGCTGCGCAACAGGAAAAAAGCAGAGCTGCCGCAATAAATTCACGACCTCGCCGTGCAAGGAAAAACCGCCCCAGTGGAAAGACGCAACCCCACCGGTCCATCCCGATCTTCCGGGCGCCCGCTTTAATCGAATCCATTCTAAATTCTCCCAAAAACATGCACTTTCAGATGAAACATAACTGTCCAGCAAAGCCAGATCGAAGGTCCGATCCACAGCTCACCAGCGAGAGTACAGCTTCCCAAACCGCCACGGGATTGCAAGAAAAAATAAAAACTGTTTCGCATATCAACGAAACTGTTGCTACGATGCAGAAAACTGGAGAGATGTTATTTATGAAAAGACCCAACATTCTGTTTATTATGTCGGATGATCACGCCAGCAACGCGATCAGCTCATACGGCTCCCGCTTTGCGGACATTGCGCCCACCCCGAATATTGACCGGATCGGCAACGAAGGCGTCCGTCTGGAAAACTGCTACTGCACGAACTCCATCTGCACCCCCAGCCGGGCTACGATTATTACAGGACAGTACAGCCATACCAACGGCGTTAAAACCCTCTGCGATTTTCTCACCACAGATACACCCACCCTACCGGAGCTTCTCCAGGAATCGGGATACAGCACCGCACTGTTCGGCAAATGGCATGTCGGTGCGCATCCGAAGGGCTTCGATCAATGGGCCGTTCTGCCCGGACAAGGGTTCTATAATGATCCCTCTTTCATTTTTCCCGATGAAGAGTCCGCTCCCGAGGGAACCATTGTGGATGAAATTACAGACGATCTGTTTTCATACCCCAACGAGCGCAAAGAACACGGCGGTTTCGGCGTCATGACCCGCCTGCCGGGATATGTAACAGAGTTGACTACCGACATGTCACTGGACTGGCTGAATGACTCGCGGGACCCCGACAAACCGTTCTTCCTCTGCTGCCACCACAAAGCGCCGCACGACTTCTTTGAATACCACCACAAATACGAAAACCTCTTTGACGGTATTGAACTCCCCGAGCCGGAGACGCTTTTTGAAGATGACGACACGCTGAATGAAATTTCACGGAAGTACGGCAGCACGGTTTCCGACCGCTGCCCGGAAGTCAGCATGCTGAAACGCCTGCAGCAGGAAAACTATCCAAATGGCGGACCGGTTGATTTTGAGGGGCTCGATTTCAAAGCCCGCACCCGCAAAGCGTATCAGAAGTATATGAAGGATTATCTGCGGACTGTGCGCTCCATCGACGACAACGTCGGACGTCTGCTTGACTGGCTGGACGAATCCGGCGAAGCAGAAAACACGATTGTGATCTATACGTCGGACCAGGGAATGATGCTCGGCGAGCACGACAAGATCGACAAACGCTGGATCTTCAACGAATCGCAGCAGATGCCATTTTTAATGCGCTACCCGGCCGAAATTAAAGCCGGCCAGGTCTGTCACGACATGGTCGACAACGTCGACTTTGCTCCGACCCTTCTGAACTACGCCGGGCTGGAAGCCCCGGAGTTCATGCAGGGACGAAATGCCTGCAGCGTTCTGGAAGGGAACGCCCCGGCGGACTGGCGGCAAAGCGTTTATTACCGTTACTGGATGCACATGGCGCATCACTGGATTCCGGCGCATTACGGCCTGCGTACGCCGGATCACATGCTTGTGTTCTTCTATGGAATGGTGCTCGATGCGTCGGGATGCTTCCACCCGGACTGCCAGAAGAATACAGATCCGGGATTTGAGCTGTACGATCTGAAAAAGGATCCGTTTGAGACGACCAATGTCTATGACGACCCAGCCTACCTCGATATCCGCGAGGAGCTGAAACAACAATTGCAACAAATGAAACAGGATGTCGGCGATACGGATGAACGTTATCCGGAACTGGCCTCCCTTTGGGAAAAAATGAGCTAAAATGAACAATTTACAAACCATTCGCGCAGCACTGTTCGATCTGGACGGCGTTGTCTGTTTTACCGATCACTACCACTATCTGGCGTGGAAAGAAATGGCCGATGCCCAGGGGTGGGACTTCAACGAAACGATCAACCATCAGCTGAGGGGCATCCCCCGCGAGGCATCCCTGGAGGTGATCCTGAATCACAACGGCGTTACACTGGATCCTCAGAAAAAGCAGGAGCTGGCGCACCTGAAAAATGAGCGGTACAAAGAACTGCTTCAGCAAATCGATTCCGACGCGCTGTATCCGGGAATTGTTGAGTTCATCACCGCGCTGCGCGAACGGGGCGTAAAAATCGCACTCGGCTCGTCCAGCAAGAATGCCGGAGCCATTCTCGACAAGCTCAGCCTGACCGTGCTGTTTGACGCTGTTGTAACCGGCAACGACATTGAAAAGCCGAAACCGGATCCGGAAATCTTTTTAAAAGGAGCGGAACTGCTGGGCATCCACCCGTTCAACTGCGTGGTTTTTGAGGATGCCGAAAGCGGTGTTGAGGCGGGCCTGCAGGGCGGCATGAAGGTGGTTGGGGTCGGCACGCCGGCCACCCTGCCCAATGCTCCCACTGTTGTCCGTGACTATCAGAAGGACATCGATCTGGACACGCTGCTGCAGATCGGAAAACCCGCGCGCATCAGCGCCCATCCCTGGGAGGTTGTTGAGGACACGTTTGTTCCCGGAAAGGCCGGATACTGGGAAAGCATTTTTGCGCTCAGCAACGGAGTTCTCGGCCTGCGCGGTGCGATCGAGGAAAACTCTCCAAACGCAACAGAGCAGCCGGGAATGTTCATCAACGGGATCTATGCGTTCTCCTCACCGAAGGGCTACCCCAACCGGCCGGACGGCACTCCGCCGAAAAGCCAGGTGATGCTGAACCTCTGCGACTGGCGGCCGATCGACCTGTTTATCGGCGGCGAAAAAGTCGACGTGCTTTCCGAGCACTGCAGCGAACACAACCGCACCCTGAACATGAAGACCGGCATTCTGACACGCTCCTTCGTCTGGAACGGAGAAGAAGGAGCTGTACGGGTCACACTCCGCAGGCTGGTTTCCATGACACGCCGCCACAATGCCGCCATTGAATTGACGCTGGAAGCGCTCGACCGCCCCCTGAATGTATCCATTGAGTCCAGAGTTTTCGGGAAAAGCATCACGGGTCAGTTCGGTCTGGACGGAACCACGCTGCAGAATGCAGAGATTGATAAAGATGCCGCCACCCTGCAGTTCAAGACCCTCAACTCCGGCCTCAGCTATTCCGCATCGTTCAGCCATTCGGACTCCTGTTCAAAAAACCATGCGTGGACACAAAACGACGCCGACCTGTGTTATCAAGCCGACCTCTCCCTGACTCCCGGCACGCCGTACCGTCTCGAAAAGCATGCGGCATTTGTCTCCTGCATGGATGAAGGAGATCCGGCAGAGGATGTCCGGCAGGCATCCGCAGACGGGTTCGAAACACTTGCCGCGGAGCAGACCGAATACTGGCGGCGGGTTTGGGAACAGTGCGATGTGAAAATCGAGGGATCCGTCGAAGACCAGCAGGCCATCCGGTATAATATTTTTCAGCTGCACCAAAACCACCCGATGGACATGCAGCGGTCGATTTCCGCCACAGGCGTCACCGGAGCCAACTATATGGGCTGGATCTTCTGGGACACCGAAATGTTCATGGCACCGCTTTTCACCTACACGGCCCCGGAACGCACGCGCGCCCTGCTGGCATTCCGCTACGGCCAGCTGGATGGCGCCCGCCGGATCGCAAAAAATCTCGGCCGCCGAGGAGCCCTGTGGCCCTGGTCCACCATCAATGGCGACGAATCCAACGCAGACCCGTATGTTTCGACAGCTCAATATCACATTGTGGCAGATGTCGCCCATGCCCTGCACCGCTACTGGCAGGCGACGGGCGACGACGACTTTCTCTTTGCGCAGGGCGCGGAAATGCTTTTTGAGACATGCCGCCTCATCGCAAGCATTGGATGCTTCGTGCCGAACAAAGGCAATCGCTACTGCATCAATACGGTTTGCGGACCGGACGAATACAACTTTCCGGTCAACAACAACTGCTACACCAACCTGATGTTTAAATGGCAGCTGGAATTCGCCCAGTCCGTGCTGAACCGGATGGCACAACACTGCCCGGAACGCCTGGCGGAACTCCAGAAAGCCATCGGGCTGACAGAGGAAGAAACCGCTGAATGGAAAACGATTGCCGAGCAGATGTATGTACCGACCAGCGAAACGCTGGGAATCTACAAACAGGACGACCAGTATCTGGACAAATATCCGGTCGACATGAGCACCCTGCCCCGCAACTATGAATTCAAAAAGGATGTCTACCTGCTTTCGCTGCTGCAGATGCAGGTCAGCAAGCAGGCCGATGTCGTTCAGATGCTCTTTACGCTCTCCGAGCGCTTCACCCCGGAGCAGAAAAAGGCAAACTACGATTTCTACGAGCCCCGCACAACCCACGCGTCGAGCCTCTCGCCCTGCGTTCACGGCATCACCGCGGCTGAAATCGGCTATACTGAAGAGGCCCTGAACTACTGGAAACAGAGTGTGCTCATGGACCTCGACGACTGCAAAAACAACACCTCTTCCGGCATCCACCTGGCCTGCTCCGGCGGAGCCTGGATGATGCTGATGTTCGGATTCCTCGGCATGCGAACGGAAGAAAACCGCATTCAATTTTCGCCGCGAATTCCGAAGGAATGGGACGGAATAGAAACAAGCCTTATCTATCAAGGCACCCGGTTCAATATCAAGGTCACCCCCGACCAAACCGATGTCACTTGGACTGCGGGGCCGGCTCTCCAGATTCAGATTAGAGACACTCAAAAAAACCTGTCCAGCAGCGAAAAGATTTTCTCACTTGCACACTAACCGAAAGGTAAAAAAATGATTAAACCACTGACTTCAACGCAGAAAAGCTGGGTTGAGGAAACACTTCACAACATGAGTGAGGATCAGAAGATTGCTCATGTTCTCTGTCCGTTTTTCAACCCCTACACAGCAAGCGTTGAAGACGTAATTCAACTGATTGAAACCGTTCATCCCGGATGTATCTTTTTTCTGCCTGGACCGGCGAAAAAGATTAAGGAGTTTACCGAGGCCGTTCGGAAGCATTCGAAGATTCCGACACTGGTTGCAATGGATATTCTGTGGGGAGCCGGGCACGTCATTAAAGAAGAGTGCACCACGTTTGTCAGCACCATGGCCTGCGGAGCCGCCGACCAGCCGGACCTGACACACGCCATGGGAGAAGCGATCGCCAAAGAGGCCCGCGCTATGGGAGTACACTGGACTCTTGGCCCGATTGTCGACATCAACGTCAACCCCGCCTCTCCGATTGTCAACTTCCGTTCTTATGGAGACTGTCCAGAACACGTCGCCCGCCACGCCAATGCCTTCATCAGCGGAGTCCAGGATGCCGGACTGATGGCCGCCACCGCCAAGCATTTCCCCGGCGACGGGGTTGATGACCGCGACCAGCACTTTCTGACCAGCATTAACTCGCTTGATCGAGCCACATGGGATGCCACGTTCGGAAAAACCTTCCGCAGCGTCATTGATAACGGGGTGTGTTCCATCATGTCCGGCCATATCGGGCTCCCGGCTGTGGATCCCGGCGAACCCGATTCCTATCTGGGTGCGCCGCCGGCCTCTCTCAGCAAAAAACAGCTTCGCGGCGTAGTTCGTGATGAGTTTGGATTTGAAGGTCTGATTGTTTCCGATGCAATCCGGATGACCGGTCTGACCAGCCATGCCAAGTTTGAAGACATCGGCTGGCGTCTGCTGGATGCCGGCAATGACGTAATTCTCTTCAGCGAACCCGATTATGATATTCCGTCTATCAAAAACGCACTGAAGGACGGAAAACTGGATCCCTCGCATCTCGATGAGGCCGTCCAGCGGGTTCTCGAAATGAAATGCCGCGTCGGAATTGCGCCGGAAGCCATCACTTACGAACTTTCAGCGGAAGAAAAGGCCTCCCACGAGGAAACCGCCAGAAAACTGGGACACAGCTCAATTCGTATTGTCCGGAACCTGGACAACGTACTGCCCCTGAAGCTCTCCAGCGGAGATCGGGTTCTCACGATCACCATTCAGTACCCCCGCAATGACGCTAAGTTCATATTCATTGACAGTATTGATGATGAGCTTCGCGCGGAGGGGCTCGAGGTCGATCACATGCTCAACCCCTCCCCGGACGATATCATTAAAGTCGCAGACCAGTACGCGGCCGTGTTCATCAACATTAACGTTGGCTCACATGGACGGGCAGGAATCATTCGGCTCAACAACATCCTGTGCGAACCGATTGAGGCGGTGGTTCAAACACACCCAAGAACCATCGTCACGTCCTTTGGCGACCCCTACAAACTGTATGAAATGCCGTACATCCGCACCTACATGAACACCTTCAGCCCGACACAAACATCGGTTGAAGCGGCAGTCAAGGTCTGGCTCGGCAAAGAAGAAGCCCTCGGGAAAAACCCGATAGAACTTCCCGGCTTCTTCAGCCGGGAAGTAGAATAGAGCAAAACAAAGCAGATTATAAAACTGAATGCAGGCGGGGCTTTCACCCCGCCAGCTTCTTTTTATTCGGTAAACCAGAAATTCTGGTTCACACGATCCGCACTAAGAATACGGCGCTGCATGCTGTTGGTCACCCCGCCATAGGTGGCATGAATGTAATACATCACACCATCCGTGACCGGGAAGCTGTAATACCCGTCCGTACCGCTGGTCATGCTGCCCGATTCGTCGTTCTCCGCCGTGTACCAAACCGAAATACCGGATGTGCCCACCGTGTTCACAAACGTCTTCCCGGAAAAAGTATACTGCACAGCATTACTTGTTGTCGTGGCCGACGCCTCAGCCGCCGCACTGTCACCATTCACATTATAAGCAACCACACGGTATTCATACAGGGTTCCCTCACTCAGGCCCGTATTCGAATAATTTGTCGTGCCCGCTGCCAGGGAAACGATCTGCGTGTAACCGCCCTGTCCGTCAACCTGGCAGGCAATCCTGAATCCGGTTTCATCCGACGAATTATCTGTCCAACTCAGGTCGATCTGATCCGGTCCCATGGCCGTTGCCGTCAACCCGGTCGGAGCCGCCGGGACATTGGTCGGAAGAGTGAAGTTGAAGTACTGGTTTACACGGTCTTCACCCAGAATCCGGCGCTGCATGCTGTTGGTCACGCCGCCATAGGTTGCGTGAATGTAGTACATGACCCCGTCGGTCACCGGGAAGCTGTAATATCCGTTCGTGCCGCTGATCATACTGCCCGACTCGTTGTTCTCCGCCGTATACCAGACAGAAATCCCTGAAGTCCCCTCCCAGTCCACATAGGTGTTTCCAGAAAAGGTAAACTGCACAGCGTTCGTTGCCGTCGTGGCCGAAGCTTCGGCCGCCGAGCTGTCCCCGTTTGCGTTATACGAAACCACACGGTATTCATACAGGGTTTCGGCACTCAGACCCGTATCCGAATAGCTCGTCGTACCCGCTGCCAGGGAAACGATCTGCGTGTAACCGCCCTGCCCGGCAACCTGACGGGTTATTCTGAATCCGGTTTCATCCGACGAGGTATCGGTCCAGCCCAGATCGATCTGATCCGGCCCCATAGCCGTTGCCGTGAATCCGGTCGGTGCCGAAGGCGCATTGGTAGACGGGGTCTCACACGTCACTGTAATTTCCCCACTGTCTCCAGCACTGTTATAGGCCTTCAACTTATAGTCATATTCCGTGGCAGCACTTAACCCGGTATCTGAATGACTGGTCACATTCGAGCCCAGTGTCGCAATCTGCGTAAACACGCTCTCCCCCGCTGCCCGGCGGTTCAGGATAAACCCGTCTTCGTTATCCGAGGAATCCGTCCAGCTCAGGTCAATCTGACTGTAATCAACCGCAGTTGCAGAAAAAACTACCGGCATGGCCGGCGGGGTCAGCCCTCCGGACCCGCCAGCCACCGTAAAGGAGCGGAAAGCACTCCACTCGCCGATATTGCCCAGGGTGTCGATCGCCCGCACCTGCCAGAAATGCTCGCCCGTGCTGAGCGTTTTCACACAGCTTGTTGCGCTTCCCGCATCGTAGACGAGTGAATCGATCCGTATCTGATAGCCGGACACGCCGCTCGCATCCGTCGCCGCGGCCCAATCAAACGTTACGGACCAAACCAGACCCGTCTGCCCGTCCGACGGGCTCTGCAGGGAAGGAACCGTCGGTCCGTCATCATCCACAGTGAAATAAAAATTAACGATCCGATCCGCGCTCAGGATTTTCCGGTACGTGTTGTTCGTCTGTCCCTGGTAGACAACGGTCAGGTAATAAAACAGGCCGTCACCCGCCATAAAGGAATACGCCCCGTTTTCATCCCCGATCTCCTGCCCGACAAAGCCGACGGAGTTGGAGTAGTTGATCGTGAGCCCTTCCACCGGATCCCCGTTCACGTATGTCACTCCGCTGAACAGGAAGGTATTGGGAGTGCCGCCCATATCTTTGAGCTTGAGGCTGAAGCTATTCGTCCAACTCACGGACCCGCCGGGGCTGTCGCCGGTCAGCGTCAGGGTAAAATCAACGATATGCTCAAGAGACGCCGAGCTGCTGATGTCGACGAGGAACAGGCCGTTGGTTTTGCTTTCGTCGACAGCCAGCGTGCCGAAGCTCAGCTCATCATCGACAAGCGTAACGGCGGAGTCAGAGCAGCTGAGCGTGGCGGTGAGGTTGCTGCAGCCGAACACATCCAGGTTCTCCACAAGCACCTGCAGGCCGATCCGCTCGCCGGGCTCCGGGTCGCCATAACCGTCGCCGGACGTACCGCCCGTGTTGTCCTCGACCAAAACGGTTTGCGCATCAACCAGCCACGGGGCGCCGTTGCTGACCACCCAGTAGACCGGGTCATGACTCACCGGCAGAGCGAGGGCGCCATCAGGCGCAAAGATCTGCTCTTCAGCGCCCATCATGCTGATCTGCGTCAGCGCCGTACCCGGTGCAACCGGCAGCTCCACACTGAACGGATAAACCGCATCCTCGGTCGCCCACGCGGCATAGATCAGGTCGCCGGAGCGGTTCTTGAAGGAATAGAGCCGAACCGGGTCGGGATAGTCGCGCAACCGCTCCACCGGCTGCGCACCCGCCAGCAGACTCGCAGTCGTCGCAAAGGACCCGACCACCTTGGTGCAGCGCGTCTGCTGCGCGCCGACATCCTGCGCGCGATGCAGCACATTGTAGTCGAGCTTGAGATCGTGGAAGCTGAAGAGGTTGATACAGCCCACGTTCAGATCCCGCAGGAAGCTCATCATGATGACCAGCTCGCGGGCGGTCCAGCCGGCATACTCTTCTTCGGTGACCAGTCCGCGCGTCCAGCCGAACTCGGTCCAGAAGGTCGGCAGCTCCTGCTGCCCGTGCTGCGCGAGCACATCCTGCACGGCCTGAAGGCGGGGAACCAGATCCGGCTCCGGCGGCGTCTGGTGGCCGGTGCCGTTCGCGGTCGTCTGCCAGACCGGGTACGGGTGCGTGCTGATCGCATCCTGATGACCGATCAGGCTGTTGGGCGCCTCGAGCAGGTCATCGAACCAGCTGTCATAGATCCCGGCCATGCAGCCGCCGATAAATTTTGAGTTTGAGTTGCCGAGCTTGACCGCTTCGTTCTGCAGCCGGCCGAGGGTTTTCGCCGTGGCAACGGCTCCGGTGCGCGTGTAGGGGCTGAGCATGAGCTGGCCGTTGTTGTTCGGCTCGTTCCACGCCTGGTGCCAGGTGACCAGATTGGTGAGCGCCTCGGCCACCGCCGCGTGGTACGCCTGATATTCATCGTAATATGCCGGGATCGGCGGATAGCGGTTGCCCGCGTTGTTATTGGCCCACTTCGGGCAGCCGTCGGCGGTCATGATAATTTCGAGGCCGCCGTCCTTGAGGGTCTGAAGCGCCGGAATATAACTGAAGTCGATCGGCCCGTTTTCAACCGGCTGACAGCTCGGCCACTGCGCCTGGGCGACCACCGTCCACTTGACGCCCATCTTCTGCATCAGGTCGATGTCCTCGGCAACCGGCACCGCAAACTGCCCTTCGGTTCCCATGTAGGCGGGATAACCGAAGGCGCCGAAAATCGTATCGTCCGCCCCGAGGGAGGCATCCTGCTCCCGCAGGATGACGATGTCCAGATAATCGAACACGGAGAGCGGATTGGCCGAATCGGCCACATCCAGGGTGTAAAACCCGGCGTACTGAGAAGAGAGATCGATCGTGGCGACGCCGCCGACCACCGTCTCTGTTCCTGAGGCATGAACCGTGTCATCGAACTGATCCACCAAGGTCCAATCGATGGAGGAGATCGTTCCGCCGGTGGCGGTGACATCCAGGGTCAGGCCGTCACCGGTCGACCAGATCGGCTCGGTCTGATCCACTTCAATGGTCAATCCCGCGGTCTGCGCAAACTGCGCATTGACTCGCAGCCCCTCCAGCAGCGCCTGCTTGTAGAGGTACGGAGGAATGCCCCGTTCCACGGCAACAAAAAAACTGGAGGCTCCCGCCGGAATATTGACGCTGAGTGTCTGGCTGTCGGCTCCGGTGGCAGAAAACCAGCTGCAGGTAAAATTGGTGCGGTTATAATCACTGAAGGCGACATAGTCATTCGCCGAACTCAGCGACAGACTCTCAGAAACGCCGAGCGAAAAAACAGTTCCGCAGTCGGCCTTATCCGCTCCGCCGCTCATAATTGTCAGATCGACCTCAACCGTTCCCCCGGAAAAGGTATTGCCCGGCGGAGCGGAAAATTTCCAGATCAGTGCGGCATCATTGCTGTTGTAGAGTCCGCCCAGCACCACGCCGTTCGTCACCCAGCTCGCATAGGCGTAGCGCCCGTCGGTATGCGCATAACCGACCGCGGTATAGAGCCGCTTCTGCCCATCCTCCAAAGCAAAATCCTCTGACCACTGCGACGATGACAACTCAATTGTGTTTTCGTGAAAACGTGAATTGCGGTAAAGACCACCGGGACCTGACCCCATTCCAATGAAAAAATCATTCGCGGAGGTCACTCCCCCGGTAAACATGCACAAAAAAAGAGCCCCTTTAAACAAGAGACTCCATAACCAACTGGGACCTGAATACCTTCTTTTATCTCTACTCATGACCTACCTTTCGTTCTCAACACAAGATGCTGTTGCGCTATAAATAGAAACTGTGTCGTTTTAAAACACAACAGAACCCATGTAAAGAAATATTATTCTGGAAAGAAACAATGCAACTCATCAGCGGCAATCATCCGGCCGATCAAATTACGCCCGGCGACTGCCGGGCATTTCAACAAGTGCAGCCCGAGAAACAGTTCCATCCCGAGCTGCAAGCTCGGAAAATGAAACAGACCACAAGAATATCGGAAGGATGAGCGCGCAACTCACTCGTGCAAAAACAGTAATTTATTCCATCACGGCAGTGATGCTAATTTTCATACTGAAGTTCTGCATCCATCAGAACCGGCCGGAGAACATCCCGCCAGACTGCATAGCCCTCTCTCGTCATGTGCAGATCATCGGGCTTAAAAAACTCTTTTTGCGGCTCACCATCCTCATCGAACATGACTGAGGCAACATCCACAAAAACCAGTCGCTGATCCTTATCGCACTCCTCGGCAAGAAGACGATTCACCTCTTCCATTGCAGCCCACATATTCATCCGCTTAATACTCGGCTTTACAGACAAAACGTATATGCGGCATTCCGGAAAATGATTGTGCACCTTGTCAACGAACAGGCCAAAGGTATCAACAATGCGTTCAACTCCAATGCCTTGGGCAACATCGTTGTCCCCCTCGTAAAGAACAATAGCGCGGGGCTCGCACGGCAAAACCATCCGGTCGGCAAACATCAGCGCATCGTTCATATTGCTTCCGCCGAAACCGCGCGGAATAATCGTCAACGGTGCCAGGTCTTCCTGGATATCATTCCACATGCGCATGCTTGAACTGCCGAAACAGACGATCGCGCCCGGACGCGGCGGATGTGCTTTATCCTGGGCCTCAAAACTCTTAACCTCTGGCTCCAACCAACGGGACACGCCATACCTCTTTCCTTCATCCGGCGTAGCATCCTGCGCAGAACAGACAAAACTGCCAGACAGCAAAGCCAGTGCCACATACCCCTTGAACACCACTGCAACCTTCATCACGATCGTCCTCCACGCCACAGCACCCTTAAAACAGATTAATCAGGGCTGAATATCGACCAAGTCCCACATCGGGCGCAGATCAACGACCTGACCGGAGTCCATGGCCTTGTCCACCCCGAAACAGGCGACTGCGGATTTGACCCCGTCTTCCAGGCCGACAACCGGAACGGTTCCGTTGAGCATAGAGTCGCGAATGCCGTCGGCCAGAATTCCGTCGGCGCCGCCGTGTCCGCCCGAAGCCGTTTTTTCATGCACCGTTCCCGGATCAAAGCCGATCCGGCGATATTCAATATGCCCGGCCATCACATCCCCGCGAATGGTTCCTTTCGTGCCGCAGAGGTAGAACCGGCGCTCCGGAATCGCCGTGTTGAGATTGGTGTGGAAGGTGGCCCGCACGCCGTTGGCGTATTCCAGGATGACCACCTGGTTATCGATAATATTTTTTTCCGTGGTAAACGGGTTCAGGCGGTTGGCCCGGGTGTAGATCCCCATCTGCTGCCAGGTCTGATAAGCAGGCACACCATCTTCTGTCGGCTCAATCTCATTGATGAGTCCGGCATTTTCGGGCGTAAAGAAACTCAGCCCGCCGAAACTGGCCGTCCGAACCGGGAGGCTGCCGGTCAGCCAATTGGCCAAATCAAAGTCATGACTGCATTTTTCGAGCAGATGAGTCCCCGCGTTTTCACGGAAACGGCGCCAGTCCTGCATGATGTAGCCGCCGTGATTAAAATCCAGTGTCTCATTAAATTCGAAGGAGACGATCTCCCCGATGACACCGTCCTCAATCAGAGCTTTCACTCGGCGATAGAACTCCGCGTAGCGCAAAATAAAGCCCATGGAAAACAGGAGTTTCTTCTCCTCAATAGCTTTTTTCAGCAACGCGCAGTCTTCGATATTGATCGTGAGCGGCTTCTCGCTGAACACGTGCTTCTCCGCCTCGAGCGCGGCCAGGATGTGCTCTTTATGAAAACAGTTCCACGAGCCGACAGCCACCCAGTCGACGGACGGATCATTGATCAGATCCCGGTAGTCCTGGTGAACCACAGCATCCGGACACTCACACCGGCGGCGGGCCAGATCCAGCGCATCGTCACTGACATCGCACAACGCCGTAACCCGGACTCCCTCGTGTCCCTGAACGACCCGTGCCATCACCTCAGTCAGACGGTTTCCACAGCCGATCAGGCCAATTCCCACAGTACTCATATCTCTTATCTCCACGATTAAAACGAAACCGTTTTCTCAAAAAAACCGGCAACCCAACGGGGTTGCATCAGATCTTATCTGCAGAAGAAACAGCAGCCAGCATGTCAGGACTCCCGCTCTTGCTTGTAATGGCCCCACAGCTCACCGGGGCCCGTCCCGATCTCTTTTCCCCAGCGGGTCAGCAGGCGGATATCCTCCAGCGAGTCGAGCGCTTTGCGCGTAATCTGTTCCGGATCCCACTCGGTCAATGCGGCCTCTTTCAGCGCGGATACGTCCGCTTCGCACGCCGGATCGTCCACTCGATTGCGCTGCTCCAGCGGATCGGAACTCAGGTCATAAAAATGTTCTCCGGCATTGTGATAGTACGCGTATTTCTTCTGCCCTTTCAGGGCCATGCGCATCACCGGATAGCCGGGAAATTCCAGCTCGGAAAGAATCACCCGCTCCCGCCATTCCGGATCGACGGATCCGGCCAGAAGCGGCTGTATGCTCACGCCGTCCTGCAGCGGCAGCGCGGGCGCGCCGCCGAGCTCCAGCAGCGTCGGGCAAAGGTCCAGCAGGCTGACCGGCACATCCTGCACCTGCCCTTTGGGAATCGAGTCGCCGGAAAGCGAGCTCCAGATCATGGGGACGGCAACGGAGCCCTCCCAAAACGCCAGCTTTCCAAAACAGCCGTAATCGCCCATCAGGTCCCCGTGGTCGCTGGCATAGACAATAATTGTTTCGCCGTCGAGCTGACGGGCCGCCTCGACAACCTGCCCGACCATCCGGTCGAGCGTCATGATCATACCGGCGTAGCTGACACGGGCCTTTAAGGCGGATGCGGCATCTTTATCCAGCCCGCCGCTGCGCTCAAAAAACTGCTGTTCCCACGCGTGCGGAGTTGTTTCCGGCGGGGGAATCATTTCCGGCAGCCGGTCTGCCAGGTCCAGGGCCTTCTGGTACATCTCCGGCTCACAGGCATAGGGGCTGTGCGGACCGTACCAGCCGACGGTGAGCATCAGCGGCGCCTCCCTGTCGGAAGCGGCATACTGCTGCAGACAGTCCACGGCGGCATCGGTTACCGCCCGGTCGAACTCCAGCACCGGGTTCGTGCCTTCGCCCATCTTTTCGGGATTCAGGCTTTCCTGAACGGAACGCTGCGCACCCTCGACCCAGCCCCACTCCACGTTCGGGCCGCCGCCGTACTCCGGGGTAATGTCCCCAACCAGCCGCTCATTGAACCCATGCCGCTGGTCGGGGCCCGAGAAGTGCATGCGTCCGGCAAGCACACTGTGGTAGCCTGCCAAACCCAGCCCGTGCGCAAAGGTCGGAACATCGGACGAGAGCGTGTTTTCATTCACCCAGATCTCATTGCGCCACGGGTGGCGCCCGGAGAGCAAGCTCATCCGGGACGGCCCGCACAACGGACTGTTGCAGTAACAACGCTCCATGCGGACGCCGGATGCGGCCAGAGAATCCAGATTCGGAGTCTCCAGCCAGCCGGCCCCCGCACAGCCCATCCAGTCAGCCCGGTGCTGATCGGACAGGATGAATATAAGATTGGGTTGCTTCGCCATAATTCCCTTTACGCCTCGGTGTTTAGTCGCGCTCGCTTTTCGGCGCGTAGACTTCAATTTCGGAGATGGAGAACATTTTGCTGGAGGGATTCTTGTCCTGCTCCATCGAGATTTCAAGATAGCGGCCGGCGGCACCTGTCAGCGGCACATCAATAATCGTGCTGCGTTTACCGCTGGGTTTCACCTCCAGCACACCCACTTCGCCCATCGACGCCGGATCATTTCCGGACAGCACACGGACACGGTCCATCACGTGACCGGGATTCCCGGAAAACATCCAGACAATCCGCACGCTGGTCGGATGAACCTCTTGCTTGAAGTCATAGCGCAGGCGCATGGCCTTGGTCATATTCGGGCCCCACACGGACGGAACCGAGTTTTTGTCATCACGCTTACCGTCGGAAAATCTGGAACAGTCCGCATCGCGCTCCCAGACCATCGGGTCACCGATCCGATCCAGATAGATGTATGAGGCGGACGAATTCCGGGCAATATTCACACCGTCCTGAGCCTGAGTTGCTCCGGCAAACAGACCCGCTACAAGGGCTACGCTCAACACATATTTTTTCATTTCCTTCTCCTTCGTTTATTTACTTTTGCTGCACACCACACGCACCGCACGTGTCGCCCCGTCATTTCCTGTTACCAGAATCGTTGCATACTGCATTCCCCCAGGAAACTTCGCTTCAAGAATATCGACCTCAATTTTCCGGATCTTATCCGAGGTGATCTGCACCGGATCAACCGGAAGACTCAGCCACGGAACGTCGGTTTTAAACGACAGGCTCATCTCCCCAACCCCGGCATTAGCCGCCGACAGCTCAAAAGACGCGCCCGGGTTCCCGTCCGACAGCTCGACAGCGGTCAACTGCGGCAAAACCACGGGATGAGCGGCTTTGTGCACCCGGTAGTAAACCGGCTCGTGCGATGACGACAGGACCACCGGAGTCTCCGCATCCAGAACCGTTAAAGATTCATCGCCCATCATGCCGTTCACCAGGGCAACCTGCCTCCCTTCAAAGGGCGACTGGAAGGACCCGATCCCTGCCTGCTCAGTCACCCAGGCCGCCAGCACTTTCTCCTGCGGACGATCAAAAAAATACACACGTTTCGAAGAAGGATAATCCGAAATCCGCTCAATCAGCCGCGCATCGCAAAATACGGACGCAGTTTTGGCGAATGATCCAATCACCGGCAGCAACCGGGTCTGACGCAGCTTCAAATCGCGCGGCGGAATAAACAGATTGTGCCCGTTTTTGATGTCATCCGGCGCAAAAATGCAATGAGCCTGAATGTTGAGCTCATCCCTGAGCGCCTGAACAATCACATTCTGACGGGCCGTCCACGCAGCCTGACGCACCGGAGATGTTGAGGGTGTATACCAGCCGTACTCCGTCAGGAACAGCGGCTGATCCTCAGCACCGTTATCATCCATGGCCTGGCGAAACTCACGCAGTCTGGGAACCAGATCCGGCTCAGCCGGGAAGCGATGTTCCCAGTTATCCTCGCGAGTCACCTTGCAGTAAGGGTGCCCACTCATGGCATCCTGATAATCGCGAGTGGATGACGGGTTGCTCAACCACGTCTCAACCCAGTCCGCCGGCAAGCCCGCGAATGTTCCGCCAATCAGTTTGGCATCCGGATTACCTTTCTTGATTCCCTTATACTGAGCCCGCTGAACGTTCTTTGCAACCAGACTGCGCTTCTCCTTATTAAACGGCGGCGGCATCCAAAAAGTGTTTGGATTATTCGGCTCATTCCAGGCCTGGAACCATGTGATAACCCCTTTCGCTGTCCGGGCCAACTCTTCGTTGTAATCACTCCAGTCATCCAGATAGCTGTCTTTCGGAGGGGCCGAAGCGCGGCTGTCGTTGGCCCACTTCGGACAGCTGCCGACATTGCAGATCAGCTCAAACCCATTGTCATTCAACAAACGGAACCGATCCATATACTCCGGATCCACCTCTCCGCCGCGCTCGCTTTGCGTCCAGGCCCAAAGTCTGCTGAATACCGACCAGCGCACCCCCATCCGGTGCATCAAATCAAGATCCGCAGCATCCGGAGTCCCCATATCCCCGTGGCGCCCCCGGCGGTTGGCAGCCCCGTGAGTCCCGAATACCGACTTGGCCACCGCCTCCTGATCCTGCGGAGCCAGCACGGCAAATTCAAAGCCGTCCGTCATGCTTCCTCCGGAGCAGGACAGAGCGTAGAAGCCGGCTTCGAGGCCGGTCAGATCGAGCCCAAACGGCTGCCCGCCGTCGACGACCCCGTTCAGCGAGGCCGAGGTGTGCAGGTTGGTGACCGACCAGCGGACCGTCTCTCCGGAGAGTCCGGCGGGAGACACCGTGATGTCCAGCTGCTCTCCATGAGTCCAGACCGGCTCGGCAGGATCATAACTGAACGCCATGCCCTGCGAGAGCGCAAACCGGGGCGACATGCGAATGGATTCGATCACCGGAGCGGAATCCGACAGGCCCGCATCACCGGACGTGGATGACAGCACCACAAAAACCTTACTGCCTTTCTCAGGGAGCGGAAGCTCCGCCGAAAACGTGCCGTCCTCGCCAAAGACGGGAGACACCTTCTTGAAATATTTTTCGTTGTACTTGGTGGGGCCGTCCCAAAAACCGTTTGCCCCGGCCATAATCAAGTCGGCACCGACTGCGACATAAAAGTCCCCGATGCCGCCGGCCCGCCCCTGAGCGCGTCCGGTTACGGTCATCGTTCCGCCGGTCAGGCTGTTTTTACCGGGAACCTCAAACTTAAATGCCACATGAGAATCGCCCTGAAGACACAACCCATCGTTCAGGGGATACGCGAACGAATAATGGTGGCTGTTTTTCGCTCCCCAGATCGCATAGGACTGATAGAGAGTCATCTCGGGAGTCAATCGGAATTCCAGATCCGCCCCAGAGTAAGACAGAGGAATCGCAGCATAGGGCGTATTGTGAGCCAGATCCGGAGCCCCCAGAGACCGAGGCAACGGCGTAACCCCTTCAAGCAGAACCGGCTTAAGAACTGAAGCCGACACCTCTCCGGAAAAAAACAATGAGACCGCACTTAAAAGAAAAAATCCACGAGCTAACCTACTCATTCAAACGCCCTTTCAGAAACAGTTGCTTTACTTTGCGATACTGTTGCTTTTACGAGAGATAACTTCAAGCAGAAAACGTCATTTTAACGCTTCTTACCCGTCCCTCCCTCTCAAAAAAAAGCTGCCCAGGAACCCCTGAGCAGCTTCTCAGCAAACAATAACAAGATTATGGTTTACGCCGAAACCGGCGTGTAAAAAAGGCCACAAGCCCCCCGATTCCCAGCAATCCAGCCGTGACCGGCTCCGGAACAACATAAGTTTCGTCCCGGACTTCCAGATTATCAAGATACAGCGACTCAACATTCGGATTAATCGTGGAGAATTTAAAGCCGGTCAGGGCGACATCCCGCCCTGTGGCCGCAGCGATCTGTCCGGCAATGATACGGGATCCGTCCACCCAGATATCCATGTGGTTATGATCCAGACTGACCCCTTTATAATTCACAACAGAGCCGGTATTGTTCATGACGATATCAACATGATAATCGCCATCGAGCCCAACACTCTGCCCTTCAATTTTTCCGGCCGAAAACTCAATGTCGTGAGCAAGATCGGAACTAGAAAGAAAGGCACCTCTCCCAATTCCCAGTGAAACATCACCCGCCTGACCGGAAACGGTCGGCTGGTAATAATCAAAACTAAGCGTCAGCAAGGTTGAAGAAAACAGCTCTGCCGACCGGATCCAAAGACCGGAACTGGCGTCATTGTCAATTATCGCCAGATACTGGTTGGACTCCCCGAAAAATGTATCATTCGACACATTGAGAGTCGTCGTTCCGGCATTGTTGTTCCCCGTCCATATCGAACCCGACGGCTCCGCCCCAACCGTATCGCTATCGCTGTCGAAGTTGTCAGACAGAATAATTGAGGCCTGAACGGAACTGCTCAAAACAACGGCAGCAGTCCAGATCAAACACCTATACTTTATTTTGATCATTGTTATTTCCTTTCTTTTTATAAGACAGCAGGCAGTCCCGCCATCGATTTAAATCAGCCCTTTGCAGCAATAAACTCGAAAATTTTCGAACCATTCACACGAACAAAGTTCATGTGAATGGTATTATCCCTGCTATTCCACCATTAAAGTAACAAACCTCGATTTCTCATCCGTAATAGGAATTCGGTTAGTAACCATCTCAAAATCACCAGAAGCTTCTGAAACACCGAGAACCGAATAAGCTGATGTATCGTTCGTAAAAGCTGCACTCACCAAATCAGTAGAGATTCCTAAAGAATAAGAAAGTCCCCGCGGAAGCCAATCAACACGCCGACGATAGCAATACTCCGCCTCACCACCGCTAATCTGCAACGTAGGCCTGATTGCAGCGGCATCGTTTTCACTCGGGTTTCCACCGAGGGCAAACTCAATCAGATTCTTCAATCCATCATTGTCAGGGTCGTCATCCTTCTCCCGCCCATCCACAGGCAGATAACCGGCATAATCATCAATCCAATCACTAAACTGCTTCCGGGCATACACCTCAAACTCACAGATGGATACCATTGTCGATGTATCAGGGTTGCTATCTGTTTCGAACCACACCTTAAGATAACGGCCAGCAGCACCCTCCAACGGCACGTCAATGATGGTACTGGAGGCTCCGGATTTTACCGGTTCAATATAACCCACCTGAACCAGGCTCGACACATCATCCCCGGCAAACAAAGTAACGCGATCTAGCACATGACCGGAAAGGTTGGAAAACATCCAGACAATTCGCGCCAATTCAGGATAAGCAGTCTCCTGAAAATCAAACAGCAGGTACCGCCCTCTATACGGACCAGCTTTCCACGTCCACGGAATAATCTTAACTGCATTTCCGTCCGACCGAACTCCGTCAGTCAATTTAACGCAAGTCGGATCATCATCATGAGTCATAAGCACCCCATCCTGATCGAGATAGGTGTAGGAGCTCAAACCATTCCGCGCAATGTTGATCAGATCACTCTGCGCAGACACACTCCCGGCAAAAACATTTACCAACAAGACCACAGCCCAAACGTAACTTTTCATCTCATTCTCCTTTTGTTTATTGACCGCACACCGCATGCGGTGCGCATAACCTCCTTACCTCCTGCAACCAAAAAGATCCCCCAACAAGCCCGGAAAAATTCGATATCTGTTTCTTAATATAACGCAACTGTGTCTCAAATCAATGCTTTTGTTCTCCTTTTTAGCAAAAAAGTACGGCACATAAAAAAAGCGCACACGAAAACAGCAACCCCGCCGCCACAGAGCAAGAACACAAAGAGACTGCCCCAACAAAACGACAAAAAAATACCGTGTCCACATAAGAACACGGCATTAAAAAACCTACAGAACAGAAACCAGAGCCACAATACTCCTCTAAAGAGGCGGGCAGGCTCTATAAAAAACCACTCAAAAAATCTCCCAGTCACATACGTAGATAAAACAAAGACCGTACACCGCAAGCCTGTCCTAAAACGACTGCGACGCAAACACATTCAATCCAAGCAGCAGAATCAAGATAAAACAAAACTACCCGCCATTTAAGGCCGCGGGACCGCAACTGCTGCGCCAAATGACTTTTGTGGAAACTTCAATCTGCACCGGTTCATTGAACTGTTCCCCTTCGATCTGACGTCGAAGCAGAGCCGCTGCCTTCTCCAATGAAAGGCTCAAATTCAAATCAACACTGGTAAGCGGCGGGTCGGACTCGATCGCTAAGTTTGAATTATCGTGACTCACCACGCTCATATCAGCCGGAACATCAATGCCGCCGCGCCCAAGCGCAATCAATCCCCCAACAGCCAATTGATCCGTCCCAAAGAAAACGGTTGTCGGACGATTAGAGCAAGCCAGAATCTGCCGAACAGCAGTCTGCCCCGCATGAATCGTTGAATGAGGAACTTTAATCAGCATACGGGGATCAAACGGCAACCCCAACTCTTCCACCGCAGCGAGAAATCCATCCACACGTCGCTGCACCGTCGGATACTTGGTAGGCGGAGTAATATACGCAAAATGCTGATGCCCCACCTCGGCCAGCTTTTTCACCGCATCACCGGTGGATGTTCCCACATCAGGAATAACACAGGGAAAGCCGGTTCGAGAAGCGAGCCCGTCCAGAACCACAATCGGTATTCCGGTCTGCCTCAACGCCTTGCAGGTCTCCTCGTGCGGATACCCAACCACAATTAAACCATCCACCCGGCTTTCCACAACGAGCTGAGGCAGCGGAGCATCCGGAGAGCGCAGCATCAACTCCGTGTGCACATGCCAGTCAAAACCGGAAATCACCCGAATGGCTTCAAAAACCAGATTATAATGATAAGCATCATCCGGAGAGGTCGCCTGATCCGTCATAACGAGAATCCCAACCGCATCGGTCCGGTTTCTCCGAAAAGGCCGCGGGCGATAGCCCATATCTTCGGCAAATGACTGAATCTCCTTCGCCCGAGCAGGACTGACTCCGCCCCGCCCCGCCAAGGCACGGGAAACCGTGCTCGGGGAAAGCCCCATTTCACGAGCGATCTCGCGCAGCGTAACCTCTTTATTATCAATATTATCCATTGCATGCCCCCTAAAAACAAAAAGAGGGTTTCACGCAACACTACCAGCCGTCAAGACAATGTTGCGTCAAAGCTACGCAAAAAACCGCCCTTCCTTATTTGTAAACAGGGAGCCAATCAGCGTGCGCAGCAAACAACGCATCACACATTTCCCGAATCTGATCGAGGTCGAGCTCCGCACGCGTATGCGGATCCATCATAGCCGCATGGTAAACCGCTTCGCGACTTCGCGTCGCCGCAGCCTCCACCGCCAATTGATGCACATTGATATGAGTCTGGTTCAATGCCGCCAGCTGGGAAGGAATCCTTCCGACATACACTCCCTGCACGCCATTCCGGTTGACGATGCAAGGCACCTCAACACAGGCATCTGCGGGCAGATTGGAAATCAGGCCGTTGTTCATCACATTGCCGCCGATCTCAAAAGGACTATCGGTCACAACCGCATTCATCATGCCCGCGGCATACTCGCGCGAACGACTGTGCTCAAGTTCCGGAGCTTTCAGCAGACGCTCCCGCGTCTCCTTCCATTCCTGAATCTGCTTCTCGCACCGACGTGGATACTCATCCAGCGGAATCTTAAACCGGTCAATCAGCTCCGGACGAGACTCCTTAATAAAGTAAGGATGATACTCTGCCGAATGTTCGGAAGACTCCGTAGTATAGAACCCGAACTGCTTCATCATCTCAAACCGAACCAGATCACCATGATCCTTCCCTTTGGCGATAAATTCCACATTGCGAGCCTCTGCGCGCCTGCGGATCTCGGGGTACAGATCCTTGCCGGAGTGCGAAATATCCAGCAGCCAGGCCATATGATTGATCCCCGCGATGCTCCACTTGGCCCCCTTGATATACTCCGTCATCTTCAGGTGCTCGAGAAGCTCCGGCACACAAACCTGAACAGAGTGGCACAACCCGACCGTTTTGACGCCCGTATGCTTCAGCATATACCCCGTCAAAATGGACATGGGATTCGTGTAGTTGAAGAACCACGCATCGGGACAAACCTCCTCCATATCCCGGGCAAAATCGTCCAGCACCGGAATCGTACGAAGCGCCCGGAAGATCCCCCCAATGCCGATGGTATCCCCAATCGTCTGCCTCAACCCAAACCGGTTTGGAATTTCAAAATCCGTAACCGTGCACGGCCGGTACCCCCCCACCTGAATCGCATCAATAACAAAAATTGCTCCGCGCAGCGCATCTTTTCGCTGCTCCTCTCCGAAATACGCCGAGACAGTCGCGCGCCCTTCATTGATACTCTGATTCAAAGAGTCGACTATCTGCCTGGAATCCTCCAGCCGCTGCTGATCGATATCATACAGCGCCACTTCCACATCGCGCAACGACTCCGTCAGGAACACATCGCCCATAATATTTTTTACGAAAATCGTGCTGCCGGCACCCATAAATGTAATCTTCATCGCTCTATCCTCACCCTTCTGCTAAAAATTCAAAATCACAAAAAAGAACACATGCACACTAAACAGAACTGTTGCGTAAAACAACGCATTTTGTCTCTAATATCAAATCAATCGTTTACTTCGAGCTGAAAATACCCGGAAACCCGATCAACTCTCACGGTATCGGACCGGTCGCTTGCCCCATAAATTCCCGACAGAACGGGAGTCCAGCCACCGCTCAAATCCGGAGCAAACATCAGATTGTAGCGACGACGCGCCACTCCCTGCCACCGAAGCACCAGCTCACCCGCCCTGCCCGGAACGAACAGGCCGGTAATAGCCAGCCGGGACTGGGGATCCCGCGGATCGGTTCCGCAACGATACTCATCATAATCGGACGCTCCGTCCCCATCAGAGTCGCCCGTCCCGTCAACCGCGGAAACCCAGCCGAAGTGCTGCAGCTCCCACTCGTCCGCAATCGCATCGCCGTCCACATCCGGATCCACAACGACCACATCAAAAGAACGAAAAGCACTCCACTCCCCAATATTACCAGCCTCGTCGATAGCACGAACCTGCCAACGGTGTTCCCCCGCATCGAGCGTTTTCGAAAATTCAGTCGCAGAACCGGCATCATAAACCATCGAATCGATCCGAATATGATACCCGGAAACGCCGCTTTCATCGGCAGAAGCGGTCCATTCAAAGCCGACCGAACTCCCCAGCCCGGCCTGCCCATCAACAGGGGCCTGCAGAATCGGCGCCGCCGGAGCCGTCCGATCCGCAGAAAAGTAAAAATTAACTTCCCGATCCGCACTCAGGATTCGCCGAGAGGTCGTAACAGTTCCTCCCTGGAAGGTCACCGAAACATAATAAAACAGATCGTCCTTCGCCATAAAACTGTACGCCCCGTTCGCATCGCAAATCTCCTGACCCACGAACCCTACCGAGTTCGAATAGCTGACCGTAAGCCCCGGCTCCGGCTCTCCATTCACATGAACCACCCCCTGGAACAGATAGGTGTCAGGCGTCCCTCCCATATCCTTAATTTTCAGAGTGAACTCATCCGTATCAACAACCGGCCCCTCTGAACTGTCTCCCGACAGCGTCAGAACAAAATCCACCTCATGCCCCAGCGGCGCGGAGCCGTCCACATCGACCAGAAGCAGCCCATTGGTCAGACTCTCATCAAGAGCCATCGACCCCATCGCGAGCTCAGGCTCAACAAGGGTAACGTACGGATCCGAACTGCTGAGCACGGCGGTAATATTGCTGCAGCCGAACAAATCCAGATTTTCCAGACGAAGCTCCAGCCCGATCCGCTCTCCGGGCTCCACATCGCCATACCCGTCACCGGAGGTCCCGTCGCGGCCGTCATCCACCACGACAACCTGCGAGTCCACCAGCCAGGGTGCAGCCTTGCTGACCACCCAGTAAACCGGCTCATGATTCGCCGGAAGCGACACCGATCCCGACGGCGCAACAATCCGTTTTTCGGTTCCCATCATACTGACCTGCAACATTGGCGTGCCCGCCGCGACCGGCAACTCCACACTGAACGGAAACTGCGCATCCTCAGTCGCCCAGGCAGTATAAACCAAATCGCCCGCCCGGTTTTTAAACGAATAGAGCCGAACCGGATTAGGATAATCGCGCAGGCGCGCAACCGGCTGTGCACCTGCCAAAAGACTGGATGCCGTGGCAAACGAACCCACTACCTTCGTGCAGCGCGTCTGCTGCGCGCCGACATCCTGAGCTCGGCGCAGGACGTTGTAATCAAGCTTCAGATCGAAAAAGCTGAATAAATTTACACACTTAACATTCAGATCCCGACGAAAGCTCATCATAATAATCAGCTCGCGGGCGGTCCAACGGGCGTATTCCTCTTCGGTCACCAGCTTGCGAGTCCAACCAAACTCAGTCCAGAAAGTCGGCAGACTCTGCTGTCCATAAGAGTCCAGCACCCTTTTAACCGCATTAAGCCGGGGAACCAGATCCGGTTCCGGCGGAGTCTGGTGACCGGTGCCGTTTGGCGTTGTTTGCCACACCGGATAGGGATGCGTGCTCATTGCGTCCTGACGGCCAATCATACTGTCCGGAGCTTCCAGCAAATCATCAAACCAGCTGTCATAGATCCCGGCCAGACAGCCCCCGATAAATTTTGCATCAGGATTACCAAGTTTAACCGCCTCGTTTTGCAGCCGACCGAGCATTTTCGCTGCCGCGACAGCCCCGGTACGTGTGTAATAGGGAAAGAGGTTTATCTGGTTGCTGTTGTTGGGCTCATTCCATGCCTGATACCACGTGACCAGATTTGTGAGTGTGGATGCCACCGTCTGGTGATACGCCTGATACTCATCATAGTAATCCGGAACCGGAGGATAACGGTTCCCCGCGTTGTTATTGGCCCATTTCGGGCAGCCGTCGGCGGTCATGATGATTTCGATGCCGCCGGCCTTGAGGGTTTCAAGCATCGAAATATAATAAAAATCAATCGGGCCGTTTTCGACCGGCTGACGCCAGGGCCATTGCGCGTTAGTAAGAACCGTCCAGCGGATTCCCATTTTCCGCATCAGGTCAATATCTTCCGCAACCGGCTCCGCGCGCTGCCCTTCTGTTCCCATATAAGCCGGGAACCCGAATGCACCAAAAATTGTATCATCAACACCGAGCTCGGGATTCTGCCCTCGCAGGATAATGACATCCTGATAGTCCAGCAGTGTCAGCGGGTCTGCATGATCCGCAACCTCCAGTCGATAAAACCCCGCATACTGCGACGACAGATCAATCGTTGCAACTCCGCCAACAACAGGCTCAGCACCGTCCGCATGAACGGAACCGTCAAACTGATCGACGAGAAGCCACTCGACGGCAGAAACAGTTCCGCTGACTGCGGTTACATCAATCATCAAATCGTCCGTCGTCGACCAAACCGGCTCTGTTTTATCCACCTCGATCGTCAGCCCGGCGGCCTGCGTAAACTGCGCATTGATCCGCAACTCTTCAAGAAGAGCCCGCTTGTACAGGTACGGAGGAATCCCCCGCTCAACCGCTACATAGAAAGCCGAAACACCCGAGGGAATATTGACGCTTAACGTCTGAGAATCAGCACCCGCCTCAGAAAACCAACTGCGGGAAAAGTCGATACTGTTGTACCCATTAAAAGCAGAATAATTACCCGCAAAACCCAGCTCCAGCGAATCAGAAACCCCTATTGAAAAAACGCTTCCGCAATCTTCTTTGTCCGCCCCACCGCTCAGAAGCGTCAGATCCGCCTCCACCGTACCGCCCGCAAAGGTGTTACCGGGCGGGGCGGAGAATTTCCAAATCAACGCGACGTCGTTAGCATTGTACGTCCCCCCGAGCATGACACTGTTGGTCACCCACTCTGCATAAGCATAAAATCCGTCAGTATGAGAATCTCCGGCTGCGGTATAAAGTCGTCTCTGGCCGTCATCCTGCGAAAAATCCTCGACCCAAGCCGGCGACGAAAGTTCCAGACCATTATCATGGAAACGAACATTGCGATACAAATCGGCAGCCCCAGACCTGCAACCAATGCGGTAATATGTTTCAGCATTCCCGGCAAACGCAAAAAACAGAACACCGCCCAAAAGGGAACATATCCCGCCAGCACCCTGCTTTGACTCTCGACACATACCCACAAACACCTCCACCCAATATAGACATAGATTTTCCGCAGGCTAACCCGTCAGACCCCGGCCCGACCGATCAACAAACTTGTTCCGTAAATATAGCAACTGTTTCGTTAAAAACAAACATATATTGCTAAAAAGCCAAACAAGTCCCTCTCAAAAAGAACATTCGTCTTGAATATTCGCTTGCATAAACCCTCGCAAATAGTGTTTATTGACCCTCAAAAGCAACAGTTTCCCAAACTAAGCAACAATAACCGGAAAGGCAGCTCTCTTGACATCCATTCGTCGCACAAAACAGTACGCCTCCACACTGCTACTGGCCGCATTCGCCTGCCAAGGCGCATCGCTGGACAAAGCATGGGATGAGGTCGAATACGTGAATTATCGAGGAGCCTATCCCCTCTTCGAGCAGGAATTCCGCAACACCCCGGAATCCTCGGAGGCTCTTTTCGGGATGGCACTCTGCCTTCACTACCGCCAGCCGGATGTCGCCGGCGACAAGGCCGAAGCCGAAAGACTCTACAAACAGCTGATCGACCAGACCGCAGAGGCCCCCGGCCCGTGGCGGCTTCCGGCCATGCTGAACCTGGCGCAGCTCTACGGCCAGATTGACTACATCTCCGACACCCGCCGGCCGGAAAAGGCCATCGAGCTGTACGACCAAATCCTCGACGAGTTCCCGGACAGTCCGCTGGCCACCCAGGCGCTGCTCTACCGCAGCAGCCTCGAGCTCGACGAGATGAACCCGGAAAAGGCCCGGGACACCGCAGCCCGCCTTCGTCGCCGGGCGGAGGCCCGCCCGGACGACCCCTATCTTTACAACCTCTGGCGCATGGTCGCCATGGCCAGCGAGCACCCGCTGAACCAGCCGGCCGAGGCCATCGACGCCTATCGCAAGGCCGAGCAGGCGGGACTCCCCCCGAACAGCCGCAAAGACATTCTCTTCTGGCGAATCGCCAACCTGGCCGAACGGATTAACCGCAATGACCTGGCGATTCACTACTACCGCAAAATTGCCGAAGAGCTGAAGCACACCAATTTCGCCTATGAGGCCTCCCTGCGGCTTGCCGCACTGGAAGCGCAAACGGAGGTAGCGCCATGACGTTTGTAAAAAAATACCTTGGAGCCCTGATCCTGATTCTGGCGCTCACCCTGTCCACACTGCAGGTCATCATCAACCAGGCCCGCTATGAAGCGCCGGATGTCAAAACCATCCGCATCTGCCACTTCCAGCTCGAGGCGGGATTCCGCCAGGCGCTCCAGCAGCTGATCGATGAATATGAAGAGCATTACGCCAAAACCCGCGGCGAAAAGCTGCGGATTGTTCAGCTCCCGATCAGCCAGCGCGGCTACGAGCAGTTTGTGAACACATCGCTCATCGGCCAGACGGCTCCGGATATCATCGAAACCGACCCGCTGGTGCGCACCACCCAGGATGCGGCCTATGTATCCCGCTTTTTTCTTCCGCTCGGGGAGTATGTCAGCACTCCCAACCCCTACACCGCGGGAACCGCCCTGGAACAGCTCCCCTGGAAGGAAACCTTCTTTGACGGCCTGCAGAGCGCATTCAAGAAGAGGCTGCTGGACTACTACCACATCCCCTTCTCCATCTTCACCATCCGCATGTATTACAACATCGACCTGTACGAGGAGCTGACCGGAAAGACCGAACCGCCGGCCTCCTACCAAGAGTTTCAGGACGTCTGCGGCCAGATCCTTGAAAAAGGCCGCCACTCCCCCGAGCTGCTGGTCCCGATTGCCGGCAGCAAATATCAGGCCGCGGTGCTCGGCTCCCGCTACGAACGCCCGTTTTTTGTCGACCTGTCGCAGAAGATCGACACCAACCTCGACGGCGAGGTTTCCGAAGCCGAGGCCTGGCTGGGCTATCAGGAAGGCGCCTACCTCCTGAACGATCCGGTATTCATCGCCTCGTGGAACTGCTCGGTTGAAATCTCCAAAAACTTCCAGAAGGGCTGGATCTCCTCCCAGCGGGACGACGCCACCTTCCTGTTCCTCCAGCAGAACGCGGTCATGCTGGCGTCGGGCTCGTGGGATGCCGCGAGCATCCTCAAGCAGGCCGAAGGCAAATTCCGCGTCGGCATCTTCGACTTCCCAATGCCCATCGACCACCCGGCCTACAGCCGGTTTGTCAAGGGGCCGCTCGGCGAAGGCAACATCCAGGGCGGCATTCCCTGGGCAGTCACCAAACAGTCCGCCCACCCGGAAATCTGCCTGGACTTCCTGCGCTTCTGCACCACACCGGAGCGCAACGAGGCCTTTAACAAACAGATCACCTGGCTGCCGGTCGTCAACGGAGCCCAGCCCAAAGACATCCTGAAGCCCTTCACGCCCCGGCTGGCCGGCTTCCAGACCGAATTCCGCTACCAGAACCTCAGCACCGCGCTGCGCATGATTGAAAAAGGAGCCCGCTGGCAGCTGCTGTCCGGGCAGATCACGCCCGAAGAGTATGCCGCCAGGCTCTCCCAGACACTGGAGCGCTCCGGCGAACAGGGATTCCTCAAGAATATGGAAAAAGACGAGCTGACCCAGCGGGACACCAACCGGATGCTGGCCGCCAAGCTGGCCCTGGCCTCCCGCAGCGCATCAGCTCCTCCGAAAAAAACCGAACAGCAGATCCAGCAGCTGACCGAATTCAGGCTGGACAGCTGCCATCAGTCCGCCGTCAGCCGGCACCGCTATGAAATCATCAAACAGGGAGAGGCCGAGTGAAACCCGCAAAAATCAACATCTTTGACCTGCGGAAGAACTGGGTTCTGCTGGCGCTGCTGCTTCCGTCCCTCGGCCTGATTGCCCTGTTCAGCTACCTGCCGGCAATCGACGCCATCAAGCACAGCTTCTACAAATGGGACGGCGCCTTTATCAAGCAGTTCATCGGAATGGACAACTTCCGGTCCCTGCTCGGCGACCTTACGCTCTGGACGCCCCTTCTGCTGAGCTGCCTTGCACTGGGCATCTCCGGCCTGTCAGCATCCGCAGCAACCCGGCGGCGGCTTCAGTGGATCATCTACCCGCTGGCCGCATGGACAGTAACAGTGCTTGTGCGCGACGCCATCGCAGGCGGCGCCCTGCAGCACACCCCGCAGGCAGTCGGGGCGATCCAGATCCTCTTGGGACTCAGCCTGCCCGCCGCGGCCGGCATGCTGTGGCTGAAGCCAAAGCCGCGGCTGCGGACAGCCTGCCGCGTGTTCTTCTGGCTGCTGGCGGTCGCGGCCGGCATGACCTATCTGATCGGCGTCAAGCAGAGCGGCGACCAGCTGCTCTGGATGAGCTTCCGCCTGATTTTCATCATGATCGCAGCCAACCTGCTGAAAATGTGGCCCAGCATTTTCACGGCCGTCTGCATCCACCGCCTCAAATCCGACCGGGCGCAATACATCTACCGGGTCCTGTTTGTCATCCCGATGATCATCCCCCAGATTGTCATGCTGCTGGTCTGGAAATTCTTCTACGACCCCAACATCGGCATCCTCAACCGCGTGATCACCGGGCTGCACATCGACCGGATCCTGATCTGGCTCGACACCTGGGTCTTTCACCTCGGCGTCTTCACCGACCCGTTCAACCCGGCCTGGCTGGGCAACCCGCACCTGATCATCCCGGCGCTGGTCTTCTGGGGATTCCCGTGGGTCGGGGTCGTCGGCGTGCTGATCTACCTCTCCGGCCTGCAGAACATCGGCAACGATGTGTATGAAGCCGCCCAGATTGACGGCATCGGCTGGTGGGGAAAATTCTGGCGCATTGAACTGCCGCTGATCATGACCCAGGTGCGGCTCAACCTGATCCTGATGATTGTCGCCACCTTCCAGGCCTACTCGTTCCAGTACATTCTGCTCGGAGCCGAGGGCGGCCCGCAGAACCGGGGCCTCACGCCGGGCCTCTACATGTTCTACCGCGCATTTATGGAACAGGACTACGGGTATGCGTGTGCGATCGGGCTGATCCTGTTCATCATCATCCTCACCCTGACCGCCATTAACCAACGCTTTGTAAAAGTTGACAAATAGGATCCCGAATGAAGACTACCAACCGACTCCATGAACGGACCAAACACCTGCTGATTCTGCTGGTGATGCTCTTCGCATTCTTCCCGCTGTACGTCATGCTGACGATCAGCCTGAAAGACAACGCGCAGTTTGTTCAGTCACCGTTTCTGCCGACCTTTCCCCTGCACTGGGAAAACTGGTCGAAGGGATGGTCGCTGGTCAGCAGCTACATCTCCAACAGCATTTTCGTCACAACGCTGGGAGTCTGCACCTGCCTGGTCACCACCCTGATGAGCGCCTTCGTGTTTGCCCGCTACGACTTTTTCGGCAAACGGATTCTGTGGCACCTGCTGCTGATCCTGCTGTTCATGCCCGGCATCATGAACCTGGTTCCGCTGTTCATCCTGATGAAAAACCTGAACCTGCTCAACTCGCTGCTGGGCCTGGCCCTGCTCTACTCGGTCGGGGGGCAGGTGTTCTGCATGTTCGTTTTGCGCAACTTTATCGAGGAAATCCCCAACGATCTCTTTGAGGCCGCCCAGGTGGACGGCGCCGGACCGCTGCAGCAGATTGTCTCCATCGTCATCCCGATGAGCGGAAGCATTCTGGCGACCCTCGCGATCCTGCGCTTCCTGGCCGACTGGAACAACTTCATCGCCCCGCTGGTCTTCATCTCCGATGAATACAAGCAGCTGCTGCCGGTCGGCATGATGCGGCTGGACGGAGAATACGTGAAACAATGGGGCGAAATGATGGCCGGATTCACCATCGCATCGATCCCGCTGATTATCATCTTCCTCTTCACCATGCGCCTGTTCGTCAAAGGACTGACCGGCGGCGCCGTTAAAGGATAACTTTCATCTACAACCGAGGTCTCACCATGTCAAAAGTAACACTCAAGGCGATTCATAAAATTTACGACGACGGCTATGAAGCCGTCCGCAACATCAACCTCGACATCAAACACGGCGAGTTTCTCGTGCTGGTCGGCCCCTCGGGCTGCGGGAAATCCACCACCCTGCGCATGGTGGCCGGACTCGAGGAAATCAGCAAAGGCGAAATCAGCATCGGGGAGCGCACGGTCAACAACATCCCGCCGAAGGACCGCAACATTGCCATGGTCTTCCAGAACTATGCGCTCTATCCGCACATGAGCGTCTACGACAACATGGCCTTCGGCCTCAAACTGCGCAAATTCCCGAAAAGCGAAATCAAAGAGCGCGTTGAAAAAGCCTCTGAAATCCTCGGCCTCGACGCCCTGCTGAAACGCAAGCCCAAGGCCCTGTCCGGCGGACAGCGCCAGCGGGTCGCCATGGGCCGCGCCATCGTGCGCGAACCGGATGTCTTCCTGTTCGACGAGCCGCTCTCCAACCTCGACGCAAAAATGCGCGTCGAAATGCGCAAGGAAATCCTGCAGCTGCACCGCCGCATCGACACCACGATGATCTACGTCACCCACGACCAGATTGAGGCCATGACCCTCGGCGACCGCATCTGCGTCATGAACGTCGGCGTCATCGAACAGGTCGGCCCGCCCACGGTCATCTTCGACCACCCGGCCTCGCTGTTCGTCGCCCGCTTCATCGGCACCCCGCCCATGAACATCTTTGAAGGACTCCTGCGCGTCGAGAACGGACGCCTCATCTTTGACGGCGGCAGCATCACCTGCCCCCTGCCCGAGGCCAAGGCGTCCATGCTCGAGGGCTGGGCGGGCAAAAAGGTCTGCCTGGGAATCCGTCCGCGCGCGCTGAAGCTCGCCACGGAAGGGGATGAGGTCGTCTTCGAAGGACGGATCGATGTCTCCGAAATGCTCGGCGAAGAGGTCCTGGCCCATATCGAGTCGGGCGAACACAAATACATCACGAGCATCAACCCCCATCAGGCCGCGGCCTTGAAAAACGGCACCATCCGTCTCACGCCCGACCTGTCGCTGGCTCACATTTTCGATGCCGAAAGCGGCAAAAACCTCACCCTGCCGGAATCAGTAAAACGGGAAACCACATAAAAAGGAGAGAATTCCTGAAAAACCCATACGGCGGTCTTTACCAATGTATCCCGGATACTTCGTTTCAGAACAACCTCCTGCGGCAGGTGCCTGCAATCGCCTGACCAGCAGCTTTCTATCAATTAATTCTTTGGGTTAAGTATGTCGTTAATAAAAAACAACATGCGCAAGATAACTGTATTTTTCGTTGCCGGCATACTGGCCCTGGCTGCGTTCGGGGTGGATGAATTTTCTGTCGGCCCGGAGGCTTTTGACCCTAAAGGGGGCCATATTCAAGGTATTGCAGCATCACACGATGCGCTTTATCTCACACAGCAGACGCGAATTGTGAAGGTTGACTGGAATGGAAATGTCTTGAAGACATTAACGGTTCAAAACCATACCGGTGATATCACTTATCATGATGGGAAGCTGTACACCGCAGTCGCGGTTTTCCCGGCGAAAAAAGAAGGCTGGATTCAGGTCTTTGACGAAAATTTGAATCTCCTCAAGCAAACAACTGTTGACCGGACGATCGATGGGATCGTTTATCTCGACGGAGTGCTTTATGTCGGAATGGGTGCAAAAGAGCAGCCGTCGAACAAACCGCACCGTGTTAATATCCTCGGCCGGTTCGATGCCGAAACGCTGAAGGAAATTTCCCCGCGGGCGGATTTCGATTACGGCTACCAAACCAAATTCGGGTTTCAGAATCTCACGACGGATGGCGAGGTGATCTACGGTTCTTTCTACGGCTTCGAGAATGCTCCAAATATCGCGGTATTTGATAAAGACCTGAATATTATTGGCACAAACCCGTATCGAGCCTATCAGGGATTCGATGTAATGCCGAAATCCCTGACCGGCGGGAAGCTGGAATTCATCAGATCCAGAAACAAGTTCACCAAAGGTGAGGGTCTTACCTGCCACCTGGAGTTCCCAGAGATTACTGTGAACAAGTAAACCGGCTGCAGCTGGACTGCGATAGCGGGTACGCTTTGACCGCAAAGCGTACCCGCGTTTTTTAACCATCTTTTGGGCATGCCCCGTTAGCGCCGAAACACATATCGCAAACGGGGCCCTGATCAAAGCCGCTTATCTTATTGGCCGTTCCTCACAAGCCTGTTCTCCGGGCGCGTAATCCGAGCAACCATAATGACCGAAACTGCAGATCCCGGTTTTGATTCAAGCCGAGGGAATCTTTACCTTCTCCAAAGGTTTTCCGGACAGTACCCAGCCAAAACCAACCCGCGAATCTCTTCCATCACTTGCGGTTTATCTTCGGGACAGGTTACCCCCATCCACTTCTCGTTGGACGGAAGCACATCGGCGGTCGCTTCGCCATCTTGAATCACAGCATCAATAACTTCCGGCAACAGGCATTCGCTGTTCAACTCCCCTCCCTTCTGTTCAAGTAAAGGCCACAAATCCCTACTCCACCAACCCAGGCATCCGCCATTCGATCTATTGAAGCCTCTCTATAAAGATGTTCCAAAAATATTCCGCCGCGCCCTCCGGAGACAGCAACTCATTTTGATGCCCGAAAGTCGTCATCCCCATAGGCTTCATAAACAAAGAATATCCATCTTCCGCTATCGACATCGAATCATTACAACTGTTGTTGTCAGCATTGGCGTCCGAAGAGTATGAAATGCCATTACCAAACAGTCCGCCCAAACGGACCGTGCATTCACTTGCGGATTGTCCACCCATATAGATGATCGAGGTAAAACGGATTGCGTCAATGCGTTTGAACCGAGTGCTGATTTCCGAATTCCTCGCCCTCAACTCCTCTAATGAATTCTCAAAATACCTGGTAATGTACTCAAAGGTAGATTCCAAAAATTCATCCCGCTCCTGATCAGTGAAGGTCTTTTTCAACCGCAAATTACTGGAACGGTCGACATTGGTTCCGACTGCGGGAATGGGCTCAGCAGCTTCCATTATTTCAACAGTAGATGATGGACTGGCTGGCGACATTTCTTCTATTGCAGATCGCACAGCCTGCGCAACTTCGAGCAGCCCATCATTCTGATTAACAAATTTTGAAACCGGCTTGCCGTCAATTGGCACGGCCAAGAGCTTGCCAAAAGGAGCCGGGTGCCAATCACACGGCTCCAGAATTACAGGGACAACCCGGGTCTCACCAGCTTCATGCCGCTCCATTGCCCTCGCCATTTCCCGTTCGTAACAATACTCAGATGCTAGGAAATGGGGGCTGACCAAAAGCAGGATTATGTCGGCTGATTCCAGGTGAGCACTGATAGTTCGATCAAATTCATTGCCGGCACCAATCCGTCGATCATGCCATGCCTCAATCAACCCCTGACGCTTCAGCATCGTAAGATGGACCTCCAGCTCATCCCGCATTGTTTCATCACGATGAGTATATGAGAAAAAAACCTCTGCCATTTGAACATCCTCCTCTAACGCAGCAGTCGCGTCAGCTGTTTTAAAAATGAGATCAAATCGCCCACATTAAAACCTGTGCCGCCAAGACCTTTATCGCCCCACAATTGAAGAATGGCCTGTTCTGTCGGATTATAAACACGACTACTCGCGCCAAAACTCACAGAGTGATCATGCGCTGCCAAGTTTAGTGTGGCACCATTTTCATGAATATCGATCTCTACCACAACTGGGGAACCGTCTTTCTTTCGGCTGTTTACCTGGTCAGCAAGCCATGACTCAAAATTATCCGACAAATCCCTCCGAGATGTTCCAATTTTTATCGTTACCATTTCCGCCTCCATTAAATTGCTACAAGTCACGAGCTAATCGAGCCAAATCGACATCATAAAGCTTCTCGATATTGTATTTGTCACAGAACAAATTGGAAAGCAGCCGGGTAACCTCATAGAGATAGTCGAGATGCTCTTTGATATTGCTAATCCGCACAGCAAACTTGGCTTCATGTACACATTCGTGTCGCAGACGATCGATTTTGGCTATACGTTCGCGATCATACTTCTTCATCCGGGATGACGCAAAGTCATTGGGCTGAATTATACCGAGAAACACATCTAGTTTCTTAAGCATAGATTCTTTTTCCAATTGAGAGAGATATTTCTCAACCTGCTCTCGCTTCAAATCAACAATCGTTTTCTGATCGACCTCTTCGATAGTTATAGACCTCTTCGATATTTTCTTTGTCCATGACACCGAGTCTACATCGGCACAGATTCGGCAAATCTTCATCAACAAATCTTCGACCACAGAGTGGGCGAATACAAGAGATGATGCAGCTACTGCTGCTTCAGCATTTTCCACAGCGCTTTGTCTAAACAACGCTTCTGTCTCAACCGCAAACTCATCATCAAAATGATCTGGGTTAACTCCACAAAGCTGGCAAAGATCTGTGTCCGCTTGTCTACAGCTGGGATTTTCCCCTTTGGCGGTCAATATTATACCGAAGTAAGTAATCGAAAGCTGGTCATGGATGACTTTAAAAAAATGATCAAGATTAATCATCAGAGCAACCATACGTAACTCTGGACTGTCGGCACTATATTGTTTTTGCCCTGAAGTCATAGATTCCTCATCTAGGCCAATGCCATTATACTTTAATCATCGCTAGCCCAAGGGATTGAATGTGTATAAATTGAATGGTAAAAACGAGAAACATCTGCCTTTACCAAGAAACGAGCCGAGGAGCAAATTTCAGCACGAAAGTCTACTCGTTTACTTTGTGGCTCACCCTCAAAAGCTCGCTTGCCCGATTCCTTTAAAGGCTTTGTGCATGAAAACTCAGAAGCTTTAAAAATCGAGTGGATGTCCTGCCAATTCTCTTCAATACAGTTCGCCAGCCACGCATGATGAACGGGGTTGGGGACGCCTAACCGCCGACGCAAAGTCCCCGTTCGAGCCAGGTTGTGACGAGAATAGGATGAGACCTTCTTTTTATGTTCCGATCCAAGCGACGACAAAGCTGCTTGAGAGAAAGACGTTATGTTAAAACAAGGCGGCAACTCTTTCGGCAAAAACCCTTTCGAACAAAAATCTAATGCGGGGATTGGCGTTGATGGTTTTTTACTCATTGTCTCCCTTCCCAAGTTGGAATCTTAAGCATTTTATCCTGCCATTTTAATCAAATCCTGGTTCTTAGCCTCACATTGCTACTTCAACGCCTCTGGCACCGCCCAGCTTTCCGCCGCCTTCTTCGCCATCAAAATTTTCCTTATTTTCCAATGTTTTGGAAATTGGCTCACAGAGCCGACTCTATATTTCCAATCCCGCAGGAAACAATATACCGAACAACTTACAGGGATTTGGGGAAACCCGAAAGAATAGACAGCAAAAAAGACTTGTAGTGAGTTTCTCTACATTTTGACCGCAAAAGGGTTCAATCATCGATAAAAGTTCGCATGGTGTCCGGTCAAGATGCACAGGGGAGGAAGGAATGCCAACTTCTGGACTAATGGTTCGCATTGCCATCAAGAAAGGCAACCATTCGAGATGCAACAGGGGATGAACTCTGTAGAGAACGGAGACCCGAGCCTTTGGCGAGCTGGACTGGCGACTTTCGACGGCAACAAAGTGCAATCGGAGGCCAAAATTCGGCAAGAAGACCACGAAATCAGCTCACGCTGCGGATGGAGATTTGGGAACGTCCTATTATTGACGAAAACAGGCAGTAAAATGAAAAAAGCGAACCCAGGAAGAGTTACCGTTCCCGCTGGTCTCTTCTTTTCGGGAATACGAAAAGCACTTTCGCCTGCGGCTCAGGTCGCTGTAAGAAAACTTGGTCGGGGTGACTGGATTGCTTCGGGCTTTGCCCTTGCCCTTCGGGGCCGCCGCTTCGCGTCAGCCTCGCTCTCAGGTTCGCGTCAAACCAGCAGGCTGGTTCTCATTTCACCGGCTCATCCTCAAAGGAGGGGGCAAGAGCGATCCCCGACTGCTAAGGTAGCAGTTGGATAAAAAAGGAGATCGCTATGCCCGATGAAAAAATAGACCTGATTGCCCCGGCATCAAGGTACATTCTGTGAAGCGTCATGGAGCCTGCTTCATTCAAGCGGAAGATCTGGGTCCGGTTGAGTGTCCGGCGTGCAGCTCTCAGCAGCTCTGGACACTACCCAACTGAGAAACGCAGCTTATTGAGGAAGATCGTCAAGCCAAAGTACCATCATACCCCGGCACAAAGTCAGGATAAGGTTTTAAATGGCCAGCAACCCGGTCAACTGCAAGGCAAAAAGCAACACGCAGATCATACAAAGCCCGATCGACCACAAAGGCAAGGGACTCTGATCTTCTGACCGCCGCATGAATTTTGCCCAGGTTGCCAGAACTGCCAGCAGCAAGGTAGTACCGAGCACTCCCAAAAAGGTCGCCTGGTTTTTACCGGCATAAGGTACGCTGGAGCCTGCGCGGCCTACTAAAGGCAACAGCATACAGGTGAAAAAAAAAGAAAGACCGGCAGCGACGGTCAAAACGCTGCCGGTTAAAGGTTTTTGCAAAAACTGTTTTATCATTTTATCGCCAAAAACCTTAGTTCCAAGAAGACTGAATCACTTCCTCGTCTTCAGAGGCTGTGTCGCGATAGTTGTACTGATGGAACAAAACCGGATTACGTTCCACCATCGTAGGAGCACGCGCTTCCAGTTCCTCCAGAGAATCCACATCATCCATCTCTTCAGCCAAAATGACAAATTCCCGATCACTCAGAACGCCGTATTGGATGACATAAGCGGTAATCTTCGGTTTTTCCATCTCACCATAAGGGATTTTGAAAGCCCAGTTATCCTCACCGGTATATTCCGTATCTACAGCCCCCTGCATACGGGCCATTTTTGCCTGATAAACCTTTTTGGCTTTTTTATCAGTGATTTCGACAACCACTTTAATGCGAAACTCGTACTCTTCAGCATCATCTTCGTACTGGTTGGTGTAAAACGAAAGGACTTCAAGCTCCTCATCTTCCTCACCATCCTCTGTTGAATCACTAACCCCCCCGATTTTCACAGTCCCTTTAAGCCTATCGATCTCATCGTCGGAAATCTTCTCACCAAAAGCTGAAAAACAACCCAGGCAAACAGCCAGCAACATGACATACCAATACTTCATACAAACGACTCCTTATAGGTTCGGGGTGACTTAACTGAGATTATATTAACCAAAAACAGCATACACTTCAACCGTTTCTCAGAAGAACCTCAAACCACCACCAGAAAAAAACGGCGGGCAGCCGGGAACACCCGACAGCCCGCCGCAATCATCTTGCCGGCACAGCTCAGCTTAACGAGCCAGCGCTTTCATGGCTCCCATAGAAGCCCGGAGATCTTCCCCGACAATCTCAACCAAATGGTTGCGAATTTCCGCGTTGACCTCGACCAGCAGCTGGTTATCAACCGACAAATCGGTCAACTCAAGCCCTTTACCGATCACATCCGTATCGACGGCTTTCATGAAGTCCTCAAGCAGCGGAACGGCCGCATGAGCAAACAGGTAGCAACCATACTCTGCGGTATCGGAAATAATGCGATTCATTTCAAAAAGCTTTTTCCGGGCAATCGTATTCGCGATGAGCGGAGTTTCGTGCAGAGACTCGTAGTAGGCCGATTCCGGCTGAATGCCTGCCTCAACCATCACTTCAAAGGCCAGCTCAACACCGGCTTTCACCATCGCAACCATCAGAATGGCTTTATCAAAGTGTTCCTGCTCTGTGATGTCGCCGGCAGCTTCGACCTTCTCGAATTCGGTTTCGCCAGTCGCCTTGCGCCAGGTCAGCAGTTTCACATCATCGTTGGCCCAGTCTTCCATCATAATGCGAGAGAACTCTCCGGAAATGATGTCGTCCATGTGTTTTTCGAACAGCGGGCGCATGATGAGCTTCAGCTCTTCCGACAGCTCAAAGGCTTTCAGTTTAGCCGGGTTGGTCAGGCGATCCATCATGTTGGTAATACCGCCCTGCTTCAACGCCTCGGTAATGGTTTCCCATCCGTACTGAATCAGCTGAACAGCCCATGCCTTATCGATGCCGCTGGCTGTCATCTTGTCGTAGCAAAGCAGCGCACCGGCCTGGAGCATCCCGCAGAGGATCGTCTGCTCACCCAAAAGGTCGGACTTCACTTCCGCCACAAAGGAGGATTCCAGAACACCGGCACGGTCTCCGCCCTGCGCAACACAAAGCGCCTTCGCGATTTCAAGGCCGTTTCCATTCGGATCGTTTTCTCCGTGGCAGGCAATCAGGGTCGGCACACCAAAGCCGCGCTTGTACTCTTCACGGACTTCGGAGCCCGGGGATTTCGGGGCAACCATAATGACCGTCAGATCCTCGCGAATCCGGGTGCCTTCTTCGACAATATTAAAACCATGAGCGTAGCAGAAAACTGCGCCCTGCTTCATGAGCGGAACAACCGTCTCCACCACATTGGAGTGCTGTTTATCGGGCGCGAGGTTCATAACGATATCGGCAGTCGGCAGCATTTCCGCATACGTCCCAACCGAAAATCCATTATCCGTTGCATTCAGATAGGACTGACGTTTCTCAGCAATGGCAGCATCGCGCAGCGTGTAAGACACATCCAAACCGCTGTCGCGCATGTTCAGTCCCTGGTTAAGGCCCTGTGCGCCGCATCCGACGATCACAATCTTTTTGCCTTTGGCCGCTTCGGTTCCGTTCGAAAATTCAGCAGCATCCATAAAACGGCAGGTGCCGAGCTCTGAAAGCTTCTGCGCAAATGTCAATGTATTGAAATAGTTCTGACCCATGAATTGATCTCCTTATTTTGATTAGAAACAGTCCGCAGATTACCGCAGGAAGGTTATTGCGTAAATTGATTTAAACAGAATACAGTATTGCGATAAAAGAAACAATCAACAACTGCCTTATGAACACCCACGAACTGAATACATTTCTGATACTGACGGACAAACTCCACTTCGGGCAGGCCAGTCGTGCGTGCAACCTGAGCCCGTCAGCCCTGACCCGTTCCATTCAAAGGCTGGAAGAAGAACTCGATCAAAGGCTGTTCACTCGCGACAACCGCAACGTAGCCCTTACTCCGGCCGGCGAACTCTTCAAGACCTATGCACTTCGGGCACAGGCTGACTGGAAAGCTCTTATGAACGATCTCCATGACGCTCCGCTCATTTCAGGAACACTTTCCATTTACGCATCCATCACCGCCGTCTACAGCCTGCTTCCAAGCCTGCTCGAAGCCTACCGCACCGCACATCCGCACGTGCAGATCGAACTGAACTCCGGTGCCGCCGAACAATCCGTTAATCAAGTGCTCGCCGGAGAAATCGACTTAGCCGTCGCCGCCCTGCCCGACCGCCCCGCCGGACACATCGAATTCCTGCCTCTCACCGAAATCCCTCTGGTATTTATCGCGCCGATCAGCGGAGAATTCGCCACCCCGCCACTCAAGGGGAAACAGCTCGACCTGATGCAGGCCCCGCTGGTCCTTCCGCGCAACGGGCTCTCCCGTGCCCGACTGGACCAATGGATGAAAGACCACGCCATCCTTCCGGACATTCGCTCCGAGGTATCCGGAAACGAAGCCCTGATCGCCATGGTGCGGCTCGGTTGCGGCATTGGAGTCGTCCCTCAGCTCGTGCTTGAACGCAGCCCCTTCCGCGATGAAGTGCAGGTTATTGGAAACGCGCCGAAGCTCGCCCCCTACACCGTCGGCCTCTGCGCCACCAAACGCTCCCTGCACCGCCCCGCCGTTCAGGCATTCTGGCAGCAGGCAGATCGTTTACCCCCAAAGCGCACAGAAAACGCAACATCCCAATGACCGGAAGTCTATAGCATAAGACGCATACGATTTTCTCCTGATGCAGCCTGTCAATGAAAGTGAGACAGATTGATGCGCTGCCTATTCGAAATCGGACGGGCGGCTTGAGCAGAACTCAATCAGTCCGGGCAGTGATGTCGCAGGCATGCCGCGCCAGAAGATCATCCACTGGCTGGTCGTGTAATGCCCGTCCGCCTGGCGGTCGTACCATTGGTTCACTGAATTGCCGACCCGCGAACGCCAAAAGAAGGACGCATGGTGCCGGCACATCTCATTCCACAGCTCCTGCGCCAAACCTTCGCCCCGCGCTTCGGGCCCCACCGCAAACTTGGAAAGATAGAGCCCTTCGCCCTGCTCTTCGAGCAACATTGCACCGCGGTAGTTTTCTTCCAGGTACACCTTGGTCACAGCATCCAGCGCACCGGCCCGCGGCTTCCTCTGAAAGCTTTCCTCGAGCAATCTGGACAGCTTCGCTTTTTCCAAAGCCTGAAAATCCGGGGCTATAATCACGGATCCTTTCCGGAATACGGTCCCGGCTCCTTTGACGGTAAAAATCTCTTCGAGCAGATTCATGGGCGATGTGACCGAAATATGTGTTCCCGGTCGTGCCGCCAGCAACGCGGCGGCAGAATCGGCCAAAGCCTGTTCCTGCTCCGTCAAAATGACCGGATTCTGTTTCTGGGTGTAGTAATAATCGATTTCAAAACCGCCGGCAGCCCGGATGAAGTGAACCCGTTTTCCAATGGCCGGAATCATTCTTTCCAAGCACTGGAAATCGGCAGGGCCTGCTCCAAATGAATTCTCCAAGGTTTGGAAAAACACCGGAACGTTGTCTTTAGAGTTTCCAAGGTTTGGAAACTCGGCTTTTTCGAACAGCGGGCTCCGGGCGAGCAGCGCCCATTTGGCGTCGATATCGGACCCGCACAGAACAACTGCGGGGTGCAGGCCGAGACTGATCAGAAAATGCAGATCAAACGCCAGTGCATCCACTCCCTGCTCCAGACTTTCAAGATCCGGAACCAGCAGCGCAAAGCAGGCGGTGTCGGCGGACTGAAATTTATTGAGGTAGAACTCGTACTCTTCCCTCCGCCCGATACCGTCGAGAAACAGTCGTATGGTCTTATTCAAAAGCATGTTCTGAAAAAAACACTATTGGACCGAAATGTACACCCAATTATTCGGCGCTGACTTCAATTTCAGCGCGCTCTTTTTCGGCATCGACCCACCTGCCGATGGCATCGTTTTTGAGGTCATGCTGCAGAATCTCTTCAATTCGGGCCCGGCAATCAGCCAGAGACATCGGAGCGGCAGCTGTTTTTTCGGTTACGGTTGCAATATGCAGCCCAAACTGGGTTTTGAAGACAGGAGAGATCTCGCCGACCTGCATTGAAAAAACCACCAGTTCGAACTCGGGAACCATCTGACCGCGGGCAAACTCGCCCAGATCCGGCGATGTGTCGTTGCACTCCGATGTTTCGTTGGCAACGGTCATAAAATCCTCACCGGCCAGCAGACGCTGGCGAATGTTTGTCAACTCAGCAGCCGCAGCCTGTTCGGAAGCTTCGTCCTGAGGATGCTTTACGATATGCATGGAGTGCACTTTTTCGGGATGAACAAACTCGCTTTTGTGCTCTTTATAGTATGCAACGACTGTGTCTTCGGCCGGAGCGGACACATCCTTTGAAAGCTCATCCAGAAACTTGGTGATCCGGCAGTTCCGCTCGACATCCAGCTTGACCTCGTCGACGCGATCCTCCGAGAGCCCAAATCGCTGAAAGAACTGTTCCCTGCCGCCATGGCTGCGGCACAGCCGTTCAAAACCGGCCTCAATTTCTTCTGCGGAAACTTCAGGCCCTTTTTCAGTCGCCACCTGACGAATTAACGTCCAGTCGACCATTTGGCTGCTCACGGCATCAAACGCTTCTTTTTCGTTTGCACCCAGATTTTTCTGGCGATAGTTCTGAACTTCCCGCTGGATGACTTCAGGTGAAATAGCTTCCCCGTTAACGCTGATTTTCATAAACAGTCCTTTTTATTGCCAGAAATTATAGTTGCAAGAAGCAACAAGGAACCATCATTTTTGCGGGAAGTACATAAAAACCGCAAGGAACATTCAGGAAAACCAAAAGATCTTGGCCTGATCCGCCGTTCAGTCTATGATCCGCCTTTAAATCTTCGCCGGGATCCAAAAACTGCCATGAAAGACATCAACCGCACTAAAGAACAGATCCAGTTCTGCATCCGCGGAGAATTGTGGGACCAGCTGTTTGGATTGCTCGAAGAACTGCACCCGGCAGATATTGCTGACGTTATTGAAGATGCGCAGGATGAGGTGCAAAGCCGCATCTTTGAACTGCTGAGCGATGAGACGAAAGCCGATGTGATCGCGGAGCTCGACGATTCAACGGAGGCAGACATCCTTGAAGAACTCAGCGTCGAGGAAATCTCCGACATTGCCGATGAAATGGCGCCGGATGATATCGCCGACATGCTCTCGGAACTTGATGAAGAGCGAAGCGAAGAAGTTCTGGAACTGATGGAGGAGGACTCCGAAGAGGTTCGGGAACTGCTGCAGTATGAAGAGGACACGGCCGGAGGACGGATGACCACGGACTTCGTGGCCCTGCCTGATACGGCCACAGTCAAAGAAGCCCTGATTCATATCGGCTCTCTGAAACTGGATGAACCAGTCTATTTCGCTTATGTCGTCGACACGAACAACATCCTGACCGGATACGTTCAGATCTGGCAGATGCTGAAGACAGAAAACCGCCAGAAGCCTCTCGGGCTTCTGGCGGAAGAAAATACGTTAACAGTAACTCCCGATACCGACCAGGAAACGGTCGCACGAATTATGTCCAAATATGACCTGTCCTCTTTGCCGGTTATTGACATAGAAGGTCATCTTCTCGGGCGTGTAACCGTGGATGATATCATTGATGTCCTGGAAGAAGAGGCCTCCGAAGATATTTTTAAACTGGCCGGTTCTGACGATGCGGAATTGGAAGACCCCTCCCCGTTTTCATCCTGTAAGACCCGACTGCCATGGCTGCTGATTACCCTCGGAACCGGGTTTGTAACCAGCATGATTCTGAAAGGGTTCATGCAAAGCATCACAACGATGGAAGTGCTGGCCCTCAGCTTCTTTGTTCCCATCGTTATGGGCATGGGAGGAAATACCGGAATCCAATCGGCTACACTGATTATTCGAGGACTGGCTCTTGACTCATTCAACGAAAAAGCCCTGTACCGACTCCTGCTTCGCGAAATGGCAACCGGCATGCTGATGGGAGCCATTTGCGGTTCTGTTATCGGGATATGGGCGCGATTTGTGATTGGCAGCAGCACCGCCTTCCATCCAGCCTTCTTAGCGCTTTCGGTGGGACTGGCGTTATTCAGCGCAATGATGTTCGCCGCGATTTTCGGAGCGGCGGTTCCGTTGATACTCAACCGATTCAAAGTGGATCCGGCGGTTGCTTCCGGTCCCTTCGTCAGTGCATCGAATGATATTTTCGCTCTGCTCATCTACTACGGCGTCACTTTTCTGATGATCTCTGTTCTGCCCGTGTAATGATTCTGAAAACGACAGCCATTCCACTCTATTTCACCGACGTATCCAATACGTCGCGTATCGTCACGTGGCTCACGGCCGATTACGGAAAGCTGTCGACCATCATCAAAGGAGAGCAACGCAAAAACAGTCTGTTTCGCGGACAGTACGATCTGTTTTCTTCCAGTGAGCTTCTGTTTTATGATCGCAGCGACCGAGGGACCCATATCGCGAAAGAATGCTCCATACTTCATCGCCGTCCGGTGTTTCGTACCGACTGGCGGGCATGCGCGTCCGCCGGCTATATTTCCGCGCTGTTCGCCAAAACCACGCCGCGCCACGGCCATGAACCGGAACGCTTTGAGCTGTTTGAAGAAATGCTTTCGTATGCCGAAAGCCACGGGCGCGATCCTCTTTTTCTGGTCTGGTTTGATCTGCAGTTTGCAGACTTCATGGGGCATCGGCTGCAATTGGACGACAGTAACCGGGAACGGGCAGCATATCGCTTCGCTGCAGATCACGGAGGACTCGTCGAGCCGGGCTATGCCAGCAAACATCGCATTCCGGCCACACCAATTGCCCCGGAATCGGTCGCTTTGATCAAACAGCTCCAAGCCGCGCCGATGCCTCCCGACTCAGATACACCACCAGCCAACCCGGCTTACCTGGAACAGATCGAACGCGTCCTCATTAAATTTGCAGAGCACCACTACGACCTGCCCCCACACGTCCGCCAAACCGCCGCCGCCATGCTTCATGCCGAAATATTGAAAGGTTGCATACAGCCCTAAAACAGATGTTTTTCTCGCGCTACGGATTTGGCGACACGCTGCTATTTCTCCCTCCTTATGCGATTCACAAAGCCATCCATGACCCTGTACCTCCAATGGCGGTTCCGAATTCGCTTCTGTTTGTTTTGAACTGCTATTCTGTTTTCTGGGTCACTCTATCGGCACTGCGGCTTTACCTGGCGGCGGGACCCGCACCAGTAATCACTGGTTGCGGAACGATAAATACTTTGCGAAAAACTGCCGTTGATTTCCATCCGGGCGGTAATTTTTGGACACGCACTCCGTTTAACATAGACTGAAAGCCAACATACTTATCCGGAAAAACAAACGGAACCGCTTCCTGTTCCGGCGGCCCCTTGCAAAGGCTGATTGGCTGAATCCAGTCTTCATCGTTGAAAGATAAATCATGATAATTTCCAGACGGAGACAATGAGCACGCCCATGTAGAGTCAATTCCGACAAAAAAGCCCCCGATCTTCAGACCGGCCTGCACCCAATCCGGCCACACTCCGGACTCCGTTTTCACGACCATAACATGCCGTCCCGGCTCCAGCAAAATCTGTGCAAACTGTGTCCGTACAGGATCCGCTGTACCGACCACCTGCTTCCCATCTAAAAAAACCTCGCTCTTTTTGCTGGAGTATACAAAAACGGTTGCTTTATCTGGGGCATTCAAATCTGATGTTCCTGCTGTATACGCACTCAACCGATCGTCGAGAATCTGCTTGATTTCCAAAGGATATTTCCAATGTTTCAAGGCATGTTGCGTCAACTTTTCAGCGTTTGTCCAATCATCAAACTTTTCGTAATCCCAGAGCCGAGTCATTAAAGAACGAGATTCGAACTCATCTGCCGGCGGGACAGGATATGACGAAACAAAGCGATTTTGATACGCTGAAGACGGGCGATCCAGATAATAGTACGCAACACTGTCAAAAGCTCCTCGGCTTTGGTTTCCCGGGCCTCGTTCAAATGACATATTCAGGGACTTACTGAATGTTATTGGGTCTGCAAGATGATATCTGTACTGAACCGTACGAAACGGTCGCTTGAGTGTCAGACCGAAAAGCGGGTTCTGAAAAACGGTTCTGTAATACCAGCCTCCATTGAAGTAATCCTCAAGTCCCGTACCCTGCCAGAAAACCTCTTTTGAATTATCACGTAGAATCGTTTCATCTGATTCCAGCACCCAGAAGTTTCGATCCATAGAAGCCGCCCCCAGCAAGCAGCCGACCAAGCGTCCTTTGCCGTTTACATCCAAAACCTCATGGGGCGTTCCTGTTTGCTTTTCAGAACTGCTTTTCCAACTGCTGTGAAAATATCCATACTCCGCCGGCACAGGCCCATTTTGATATTTTAACAGAACGCGCCCGGCGACCATTGTTGTTCCGCGATTTTCCAAGGTGAAAGATGCGGCTTTCCGAAACGGCATCGGAAACCGGCATTCAAAACCAGTCTCATCCACAGTAAAATAAAGATTCTGCAGCTTTTTGGGTTCCCACATCTGACCAAAAAAATCACCTAATGGAACTTTGACTGAATCCATGTCCGAGAGATCCCATGAAATGTTCAGCCAAACCTGCCTCAACAAAAGCTGACGTTGGTGAAACGACATTGTTTCCCACCCTTCCAGCTCCAGCCTTAAACTGCGAATGACACCTCCCGTCTCAAGATCAAGAATCTCTTTTTTTGTTCCACCTAAAACAGCAAACGAAGCATCAAGCGCCTCTCCTTCTATCTTTTGTGGCCAGGCAACAGATTCACACGCGGATCTGACTTCCTGCGGTATCGGGAAGACTGCTGATCGAACCGTACCCTTTTCAAGCGGGGTGGCATTGATGTGAAAATAGAGTTTCCCTTTTCCCTGACTATATCCTTCATCTGACATCAAAATCCGCAGGCGCCGACGATAGGGAATCGGGAAGCCGGAGTAATAACAATTCTGGTCGTCCATCGTAAACATAGAGGGGAAGCCAGCCAATCCTTTGTACAGAGCATCACTGGTTGTTTCCAGTCTCGGCTCTGTTTCATCATCGAAGATAAACCGGAAACGTACTTCGCGCTTGATCCCGGTGAACCAGAAACGAGTCAACACTCCCGCCCCCTTGAAATCTGCCAGTTCCAACCATCCGTTGCCTAAATTTTTGTAGCCATTGCTATAATCATTATTGCCGCCGGAGCGATCATATGAGGTGCGAATGTCCGTACATGGCTTCGATAGGTCTGCGATCGACCCGGGATTATAGAGTTCCTGGATCAGTTGAGCCCAGGAGGTTTCTACCGGCTCCTTCTGTGAACAGGAGACTACACACAAGCAAAGCGGAAGCAAAAAGTACCCTAAGTGTATTTTCATTTTGTAATCCTTTTTTTAGCAACGCGAACCATAGCAAAGGCAGGATAAACGAAGCGATGATACGGCAGAAGAATCCGCATGGCAGCTAAGCGCAATTTTCCATTGAAAGAACTCAATGCCGCATAATCTTCAGGATAGCCCTTTTTCGGATCCAACGGCCGGGAGCAAACCACTGCCACGGTCTCATATAACCGGAATGCGGAATGTCGTACCGGAGCGTTGTATTCTCTCACAAAGCTCTGCATGCGCCGCGCATAACCAGCATATTCGTCATCCGTCATGCTCAGAAGCAAGGCATCCAGCTCTTTGAGATCATTGAATTTACGATAATCAATAAAACAGTCCGGCGGCACCAATTCTTCAATATTGCTACACCCGTAATAGACAGGAATCGTTCCGCTCGCCATGCAATCGAGAATTTTCTCGGTCAGATAACCGCGGGTCCAGAGCGGATGCCAAGTGTTTTCAAAACAGAGCGCATAGCGGTATCGCGCCATTATTTCAGCCTTATCGCCGCATTCGCCCCGATAATTAGGCACCTCCATTGGCGGTCGCCCGAACACATCCATCCGGGTACTGGCATTTTCATGAAACCATCGGGCCACTCTACGCCGTTCGGAATAGATCTCTTCGACGGAAAGCGAGTATTTGTCCCCGCAAATCTGACAAATCGCTTTTTCCCGATCTTTCGGATCAACCGCCTCCCGCATCGGTACGCCATAGTCAGAGCAGTACGGAAGATCAAAATACGCCCCAGCCTCAAATGTGAATGCCGAAGATGATTCGGTCAGATAGGTATTCCAGGTCAAAACCGCATCAAACTGCTTCCAGACCCTCCGCGTATACTGCATAGGATCAATCGCCGGGGGCTCATACATATACAATATCTTCAGCGCATCCGGACAAACCCGCTGATGAATCCGGCGATCAAACGTGTAGTGATTAAAATAAACCACCGCGTCCACCCCGGCCAGCGGCAACCGGCTCCACGTCACCGTATAGGCACCATCCGGAGAATCAATGGGCGGAAGCACATCGGCGGGCATATTTTTATTCTGATAAACAATGTTAATCCGCAGCATGACTCTCTTTCCGCTGGATGAACATTTTCCCCAAAGAAACAAAGAGAACGAGATAACCGGCGCATTGCATATAGAAAAACAGCTTGGACGGAGCATACCACAGAACCACCTCATGCATACCGGCCGGAACATCGACTCCCTGACAGATAAAGTCGATTCGTTCAACCTTCGCGGGCTTTCCCCTCACTGATGCTTTCCAGTCCGCATCCCATTTTTCGGCAGCGCGCAACTGTGCCGGGGCGTCTGCTGAAACACGCAGTTTCACTTTGCCCGGACGATACGCGAGCACTTCTGCCACTCCGATTTCTGCACGGGGCAACTGTCCAACTGCTGCCAACGCCTGCTCATCCGGCAGCGGATCAACCGGAGCGGTCACAGCATAGCGCGGCGAACTGTTCAGCAGTTCAAACACCGCATGCTGCCCCGTCGCAGAAGGCACCACCTTGAATTCACCGGCCTTAACACCCTGAGTCAGATCATAGGCAAACACTTTCCTCGCCTGCCCCGTCAGCTGGCGTTCCGCCTGTGACGGCCCCAACAGATATTTTACCGCGGAAAACCGCCACATATTAAGCGGATTGCGCTGTCCAGTCTCAAGAAAGGCCTTGTAGTCATTCGCCATACGCGGCATGTCAGAAAAGTTAAAGGTCGAAATCTTATTGTACGGCAGCAGATAGCTTGTCCAAATGCCGTAGATGCCCTGCTGTGACAACAATGCAACCCGCTGATGCCCCAGACCCTTTTTGAGGAAATCTGTCAGAGCATTGGCCTCGATATAGCTGCGCGGCATTTCCTTCACATAATGCTTAGACAACTTAACCGCGTCGGCGGCCACAATCAGCACCAACACTGCCCCCAGAACCATTTTCCAATGTTTGGACAAATTGCTCAGCCTTTTTCCAAGGCTTGGAAAACTGAATACAGCAAAAACCGCAGTGGCAATTGCCGCCATCAACGACGCATGCCACAACGCAGCAATTTTGTTCGGAACAATGGTTCGGGCGACCTCCTGCGGCCAGCCCTGTGCAACAAACCGGCTGATATCTTCGACGTTATTCATCGTCAAACTCAAAGCCCAGAGAACGAACAGAACCAAAATTCCGGCAAGGAAATAAAAGAAAGGCTTTAGGCTTTGGGTATTAGACCTTTGATGTGCTGAACTCTGAACGCTGAACCCAGAACTCCTAAACAACGTATCGACTCCGTACGCCGTCAGAATTGCCAAGCAGACCTGAAACACCTGAAGGAACTTGTTGGGGTTGCGAATGCTGTTGACCACAGGCAGCTTGTAGAAGATAGAATACAATGGAAAATATTTCCCGAACGACAACACCAGCGCAGCCAACGCCGAGCCTCCCCAAAAAAGAATTTCCGCGCGATTCTTCGACCGGCGACAGGAAAAAAGAGCAAAGAGAGCAAATACCACCGGAATTACACCGATATAGGTGTTCTCCAGCTTAAAATTCTGGAAACCCTGCTTTGTCTGCTCCCAGCCCGGCGAACGGCCCATCCGACCCCAGTAAGGTCCTTCGGGTTCATTGCTGCGCCATCCAGTGTATCCCGGAGCCACAAAAGCAATCATTTCCTCGGGAGGAAAGCTCCACTGGGTCACATAGTCCCACTTGGCCTGCTTATTTTCGGTCTGCATCTGGGCAGAGCCCTTCACGTGCTGCTTATAGCCACTCATTAGTGACCCGCTAGCAAACAAAAATGCAACCACTGCCGCTGGAACCAATACCTTCAGCCACCTGCCCCATTTAAAGCCCTGTTCTTTCCATAAGTTGAAAACTAGATACGCTCCCGCAAAAAATGCAAAAAACAATGCACTATCCGGCTGCTGAGCAAACATTAATCCAACACAGCTCCCCCACAGTAATGTCGCAACCAGAGAACCGGCAGCCGCCCGAGCAACCGGAAGCAGAGAACAAACGAAATATAGGATAACAAATGGTTTCAGAACATGTCCGGCATACAGCAAAGTCAGATTGCTCCCGACGAAAAAAGCAGTCAGGCCAGCAAGAACGGCAGATGCCAAGCCCAACCTTTTTCGGAGTAATCCGATTGCAGTCAGAACAGCAGCGGCAAAACAACCCAAAATATAGACTATATTATTCCACAAAACTGGCGGAAGAAGGGTTTTCAAAAGTGTAGATGTTTGCCCTGCCGGCATGGCCGGAGCACCGAGAAGACGTACACTTTTCCAGCGGGGGGCAACTTCCCGAAGAACCTGTGCGACGCCTCTATCCGCCCCGGAAATAGCAGCATCGGACGAAAACAGCACCCCTCCGCCCCAAACAAACGATCGTAAAAAAAGCAATGAGAGCACAAAAAATAATACGAACACCAGCCATTGATCCCACCGGCCTGAATTAGTTTGCTCTTTTAATTTACTCATGAGATTCCGCTCCGCTCACAATAGCATTGTAAATGTTATTAGCCCGATGAAGCTCGTCCCTGAACTCATCTGACTGCAGTTTTTCCATCACTCTTTCCTTTAGGGTGCTTCTTTCTTCAACCGGTTTGGTGATCCGGTAAAGACTCTTGCCTTCCTGAACCTCGCCATAACGCTCAGAAAAAGCTTCATCAATGAGCGCAAAACACTTCTGGCAGTTCTCCTCAGTGTTATCAAACGGTAAGAAATCGGTTCCGAACCTTAGGTTGAAGCGTTGAATCGCGGCTCCGAAATCAGAGCGAACCTCTTCAAAACTGACAACAAACAACCGTTGTCTAAACATAAATACCGCTTCATAAAAATCGATATACTCCCGAATAGCCTGACGTATTGGAAATTTACACTGATAAAAAATGACCATGGAGGAGATTGCGTCCAGCGGTCGCCGAATCAAAATCATGCAAGGGATATCCAGCCGCAAGGCCCGCTTAAGATGCCCGGGACAATGCAAATGACTGGCCACCGTAACCGGCGAAGGTTGCGCAACATGAAAGGCCGTACATGCAAAGGTGTTACCAGAGCGGGGATATCCCTCAATCAACAAGTCGCTTTTCTTCGAAACTACGTGCGGTCGCAAATAGGGTTGAAGCCAAAAAAACCAGATAAAGGCATCATAACTACTCAACCGCCATCTCAGTTTTCTATAGAAAAGCAACAGGTTATTCATAGATCACACGATCGTCTTTATTTATTCCCGACATCCGGCTTCTGTGCAGACCAGCATAAATTTGCAGGCGTTCGCAATCGGTTTCCGACCAACTTATCAGCCAACAATGCCGTCAGGTTTACTATCCCGACGAACGGGGAAAGAAGAACCGACATCACATGGTGAAACCGTTGAGGCAGTCCTTCGATTCGCTTACTTAGAAATAAATCCATAGCCATGATAAATGCGGCTGTGGAAAACACTCCTCCACTCCCCTCTACATAAACGTTAGAAAAACCAGACTCTTTCAATACTTTATCGACACCGAGCTCGGTAAACCTCCAGAAGTCAAACGGTTCCAAATGAATTGGACTCACATGAGGAACGCTGCCGAGAAAAAGTCCCCCGGGGCGAAGAATCCGAAATATTTCACTCAATACTTTTGCAGGCACATTCACGTGTTCCAAAACCTGATTGCAGATCACTAACTCAACCGAATTACTTTCTATCGGAATATCTTCAGCACTTCCGATCAGTTGAGTAATTGCTGACTTCCTGGAGGGAGGAAGATCTGACAATTCCAAATCGACAACGGTATATTGCCCAGCAACCGACCGAAACAGTTCATAATAAGGAGCTGCACCTCCGCCGATATCCGCAATATTCAGCTTTTCCGGCGAATTTGGAACCCGCTCTTTAAGAAACCGGCGCACATGACGAATCGCATGCCAGTTATAGGAAAAACAAGTGTTGTTCGGATGTCGTCCTAAAATAAAATATGCGATGTTTTCTAACATAACAAATGACTAAACCCTTTTATCCGGAAACAGACCTATAAATATCAATTAACTGGCCCAGATTCTTCTCCGGTGTGTAATTGGAATCAAAAACCTGCCGAGCCCGAACGCCCATCTCAACCATTGAGGGTTGATGCGTCAATGCCCATATAATTTTTTCTGCCAGACTCTCGGCATCGCCAGGTTTAAAAAACACACCAGTCTCCCCGTCCTGGATAATCGAGTTCATGTTCCCCAAAGCCGAGGCAATCATTGGAGTACCACAGGCAAACGCCTCTACAATCGTCATAGGAAATCCCTCATACCAGATTGATGGGAGAATCATAAACCGGGCCTGACTGACCAACTGAAGCACCTGTTCTCTGGGCAGGTGTCCCCCAAACCGGATTTTCTCCGCCGGCATTTGCAGCGAACGAAGCATCTCCCGGGCCTTGGCTTCTAGAAAACCCCGCTCAGGTCCGTCACCGACAACCAGCAGATCCACATTCGACATGCCCGTACTTTGGGCCAGCATACGTCCCCAAGCTTCAATGAGCACATCAGCCCCTTTTTCACGGCAAAGACGGCCAACAAAAAGAGCATACGGAACATTAGGGATGTCGGGGACTTCACCATTCAACCTATCAGGTCGGGAAATAAAGTTGGGCTTCACTGTAATTTTTTCAACGGGAATCACACCACTGTCTGCAAACTTTTGCTTCGCAAAATCAGTCAGCACAATATAGCGGTCGACTGTATTTTTAAACGTTCCCAGCATACGATGGCTCCACAGCATCAGAACCATTGCCAATGACCCGAGCAAGCTGTCGCGATAACAGCGATATTTCAGGGCAGGCCAGGGAAATCGTTTTCCCGAACAGTCTTCGCAAACTGATGATTCCCTGAGAAACAATCCGTTCGAACAAACCAACCGGAAATTATGCAGGGTTTGGACCACCGGAACTTTTTCCTTTTTACAAGCCCAGTAAACTGAAGGCGATATCAGTGGAAATGTATTGTGGCAATGCACCACATCCGGCTGGATGTTTTTCAGTATGCCACGTATTTTTCGGTAAGCGACCGGATTCCAGATTGCGCATAACCCGCAATACAACAGGTTCAGAACTCCGCCCTCCCGTGTCTTCATCGAGAACAGCATCACTTCGTGGCCGGCACTTTCCAGCATCCCCCGTTCTTCATCCACCACACTGTCTTCGCCACTGGCCTGCAACGGATAATAATTATGGATAAACAGTATTTTCATACGACCGAAATGTTTACTGCAATGCTTTCCGGTAAACATCAACAGCTTCTGAAAAACAAGAAGGATTTAATTCGAACGGCTCATCACCCAGCAGATCATCTACAAACGAAGTACTTAGATTTTCATCAGGCAGCGAAACCATCCGGCCGCGCTTAAAAAATCCAGTTGGGTCAACAGTTTGCAAATATCCCTGAATTTTGCCGAACTGTTTCCCTGTATAGTTCACAATACGGCAATGATTACAAAAGACAGTCATCAACAGAATCGCATGGAATCGCATCCCAACACAGGCTCGGGACGTAGCAAAAAGGTTCATTGTCTGAGCCAAACTCATTGGAACATTCTGGACTCTAATATTCTCGCAACCACTGTTGAATCTCAGGCGGTTTAAAAAAACACGATCATCACCGCCGACATAAAAGTAATGATGGGGTACAAGTAATACATCATGATCCACACCCAACTCAGAAATACGTTGAACAAGCTGTTCTGCAAATTGATTAAATTGTGCAATACCTTCTGAACCGATGTAATCCGTCGACAAGGCTCGGAGGTTCACAGTGATTCGAGGCAGCGACTCTCCGAAGCTACCTTTGCGACGGTACAATTCTGCACAATGCGCCGCCGGATCGATCGCCGATTGAAACCGAGCTTCTTTTCTTATCCCAACCTGCTCAAGCGCAGACAAACACAGTGCATCGCGAAATACGGCAAAATCAGCAACCTTCAAAATCTCCTTAACCGCACGAACGCAGCTTTTCTTTTTCAACGGGCCCACCCCGCATCCCAAAACACCACATCGCACACCTTTACTGCGTGCAGTACGGAAGGCGTATGAAAGCATATGAATCTCACGCAGATCCATCAAAGGCCCGCCTCCAAGCAACAGAAGATCTGCCTGCTGAATGGCCCGCCCCAACTCTCCGGAATTTGTACTGTCAAACAGCTCCACATTAATTTCGGACTCCGTTAAATCGTTCCATAAAGGAGAGTCCTCCCGAATAGTCCGCTCAGAGAAAAATGGAAACAAACTGCCCAGCTGCACCGTCAATTCATCTGATTGTTCCGCAAGCAATGCCAAAATTCCGGCCAGAATCGCCCGATCTCCAATGGTCTCGCTTCCGTACCAGCCAATAATGCAAACATTCATCTCCCCCTCCTAAAGAAACGATACCGGGAAGGAAACACCAGCAGGTGCACAAAAAACAGCAAGAAACTAAAGGCCCCTTTTATGGTTGGGGCAAACGCATAGTGAATGCAGTGTTGGCAATGTTCTTCGATCAGCTCTTTCCGGTATTGCCGGTTCTCTTTCGAGTGAAACAGCTTGGCAGCGTTCGAGGAGTCCAACAATCCCAAACTTTTACTTTGCGTTGCACAATAATAGATTTTTCCGGATTCATCTACCGTAGCATCACGCCATTGCCAAAAACAATCTGCCAGCCTTACGTGTCCCTTTTGTTCGAGATAACGGTAAATTGAATAATAAGTGAACTTCTGCTGCCAATTTCGATCCGTTTTATCAATAACCTTCCCGAAAAAGAACTCCATCGCAGATTGCCGGGCAGCATCAGAACTCAGCACACTGAACTCATCTGAGTAATGCAGATTATGAATCCGGCGATTTGGAACAGCCAGACGATAAAAAACCGGGATCCCTCGTTCCACACAAAACGTATCCAGCTCGGCCAGAAAATCCGCATTATATCTGGATACCGTACACCCCACGCTGAACTGATGGCAATACTTGTTCGGAAAAGCCAGAATCTGATCAATAGAGGAAATAACCTGGTCAAAAGCCGGGATCCCTCGGCAAGCCCTGTACACAGGGCCAACACCATCCAACGATAGCGAAAGTGAAAAAACAATTCTTCGCTCCTCACACAAAGCCCGAATTTTCTGGATCACAGAAAGCAATCGGTCAGTTAATGACCCATTGCTGATCATATGGATCGCCTTGAGCTTAGGCAGACGAAGCAACTCAGCAACCACCTCAGGAAGTTCGGGTACCAAGGTGGGTTCTCCACCGTTAATACCCACTGACTCCACCTTCTTAAACAAGTCATTCTTCAGAATTTCACGTACCCTTTCTGCTGTCATCTCCACATTAGGAGCACGAGATGGCACAGAGCAGGTCATGCAGGCCGAATTGCACTTTCCGGTAATTGGAAACTGTAGAATCCGAGGATAAAGACGGACTCCCGGAATTAACGACAATACCCGTCCCATTAACAGCCTAAAAAAACGAATCATGCAAAGCCCCCGCTCTTAGTCCGGACCTTAGAGAAAGCAAACCCTAATGAGACGACAAAGGCCATCACATTACAAATCAATGCAGCAAGCACGATCTGCATCGTACTGGAATGAAAAAGACATGCTGAAAGCACATATAATACAGCGGAAACAACAATACAAGAGGCCTGTCTAAATCTCCGTTGTGCCATCAAAAACTGCGCCGTAACATTCAGCAAAACTGATACCCCCATCACTAACGACATCATCCGGACCAATTGCTGCAGAGCAAAAGAAGCTTCAGACTTCCCAAAAACGATGTGCGCTAGCAATCCTGGGAAAAGACAGCAACCAATCACTCCTACTGCTGTAGCTACAGCAGTTAAGCTCAATGATTTTACAAACACTTGATGCTGTACGGCGGTTCCTGTACCCCGAGACACAACCTTTGGGAACATCGCCATTACAATCGGTCCTGGAAGCAATGCCACCATACGGCTAATAGTTGCGGCAAAAGCAAAATCTGTATCTTCCGGCAGATAATGTTTTATAAAAATAACATCTGAAGTGAATAAAATTCCGTATGCTGCCAGAATAAAAAAGCTCTGTAACAGATACATTCTCAAACTGGGAAGCGCTTCACTGCTGCAAGCATGAGACCAAAGAACCAGCAATAGACCACAAAACAAAATAACCACCGACACATAAATACTCAAACCATGCCCTAGCATGGCCCAGCCACAGGCCGGATACAAAAACCAGACAAACCCTGCACCCAGAAAAAGTCGAATTAATGCCCCGAAAACCGTAGCAACAGAACTGCGCCCAAAAAGCTGGAGCCCCTGTGTTGCGCCGATTAATATTGGAAACCAAAAAAGAGCTGGTAAAACCGCTCCGGCAATCACTACTGGATCGGTCCGATTCAAATGCAGAAAACCAGCCAAAGGACCACGAAACCATACAGTAACCGCTCCCAGCAAAAAAGCAGGGATCCCGGTTAACAACAACCACTTGCCAAGTAATCGTTTGACATCACCGATTCGACCATCATTTTGCAACAAACTACAGTAATGATTGACCCCATTTCTCAAGGTAGACAAAGGACGCTGAATAATGGCTAACACGGCAAGAAATGTAGCCAATAGAGTAAATTCCTCGGCAACAAGAACTCGACCAACCACCATTTGGAACACCATATTGCAGACATGCACGACCATCATCCCGGAAAACAGAATGCTGGTGTGTCGCAGCAAATCGTCGGAAAGCAGCTTTAGAAATATCTGACGGATTTTTTTCATTAATAACCGCAAAATATACCCGAACCAGCGGAAGAAAGCAGGTACTTTTTGGTTTTTCAGCAAGAAAAGCACTTACAAATAACTGTTTTCTTTTCAGATTTTTTATGTCATCTTTCCGCTTGCGTTCGTCGAAAGAGAGGTCGCATCGGTTCTCCGGCAGGGTGTCATAGGCTGGGAATTGGTTTGAAACTGAAGTATATATGACACATGGAGAAGAATAGATGGACATCTACGTAGGAAACCTGCCTTATGCGGCAACAGATCCTGATCTGCAGGAATTATTCGAACAATACGGAGCCGTTTCCTCGGCCCGTGTCATCCTTGACCGCATGTCAGGTCGTTCCAAAGGCTTCGGCTTTGTGGAAATGCCGAATAAAGACGAAGCCCAGGCCGCAATCGACGCACTGAACGGTGCTGATCTGATGGGCCGTGCAATTCGTGTCAATGAGTCCCAGCCCAAACCGCAAGGCGAACGTCGTGGCGGCGGTGGTGGCCGCGGTGGCTACGGCGGCGGTGGTGGAGGCGGAGGCCGCTGGTAGCAGCCGAACCCGTAAAAACTTAACAGAAGCGGCGCATTTCGATGCGCCGCTTTTTTATTACCGTTTATAACGTACCAGACGCTCAACCACTCGGGAAACATACGGAATCATAAACCGCAACGGCGAATAAAACATTCTCAATCGCACCATCGCCACCAGCATCTGGACCGAAGAGCGTCCAATTTTTACTTTCGACCCGGCCACATCATTCCAAACCGTCGGAATTTCCTTAATGCTCGCACCGAGACGACTGGCCTGAAACAGCATATCCACATCAAATGCCCATTTAGTCACACCGAGATTACACACGACCGGCTCAACCACCTCGCGCCGAAACAGTTTTGCGCCACATTGGGTATCATTCAGCCGAAGCCCGAACAGAACCCGAACCAGTGTATTGAAACAGCGCGAAGCGATTCGGCGGGACAAAGGCTGCTTTGGACTCATTACCGACCCTTTCATCCAGCGCGAAGCAATAATGCAACCGGCATCCCCGATTTTTTCCACCAGATCATCAAACGCTTCCGGCGAAGTCGCCCCATCTGCATCCACAAACCCTACCAGATCTCCAGAGGCGGCTTCTGCTCCAAGAACAACCGCACCTCCTTTTCCGACATATCCCGGGTCCTCCAAAACCTTGATAACCGGGAACTGATTTCCAACAGACAGAGCAACTTCCACAGTGCGATCATCGCAAAAATTCGGCACCACGATCAGCTCCACGTCATCCCCGTACTTTTCAGAAAAGAAAGCACCATACGCTTCCAGCATCGGAGGCAACCGATGTTCTTCGTTATGGGCCGGAATGATAATGGACAGCTTCATGGTTTCGGGATTCGTTCAAAGATTTCCAGCGTGGTATGAGCCTGTCCAAAGTCTGGAATTTCAGATGTCTTCCGGTAGCTTTTCTCTAAAACAGATCGTAGAGCTCTCCAATGTTCGGAAGAAAGTTCTCCAATGCCTGGAGACTCAATGGTCAACCCGTAGCCGCTGAATGCCGCCAGCGGCGCACGGCCTTTCGACAACGTCTCGATCATCATCTCTCGATTCAGCAAATTGAACTGTTCGGCCTGCTCATGTGGCATGTCGGGATAATAGCAGAATGGCCCCATCTCCATACCGTGCGGAACTCGAGCCCCGGCCTCAACGGCCAAATACGTATCCTGAGTCAGCAGGAATCCGCCCTCACCCAGTTTTTCACGAATCTCAGCCCCGGCCTTTTGCAACACAGCTAAATCCGGTGCCTCTTTAAATTTCCACCAGATCCGGTCGCGACCGCGAACCATCCAGTCCTGATTGATCGGAGAAGAAAAAGAAGCTGCCGCACAAACCAAAAGCACCGCCCACGCCGTCCGTATCTGATATTTTTCGGACAGGCGAGGAACCAGAACACAAACTAATGCGACACAAAGAACGGGATAAATGATCACCTGATAATCGTCATATGGAAACGGCGCAGAAAAATGGACCAGCGAAACACCCGCACCAACCATCCACAGCAACGAAATAAAACTGTGAGCAAAAGGTGATTCCGCCTGATTCGCCTGCTGAAGCAACTCAGTCAGACGCGGGCGGACCTCCCACTCAAACTCCTCCCCGGCACGCCGAACATGCCGCTGATGCCTGCGAAACAGAAACGCCGCCGCACATCCCGCCGCCAAAACAAAATACGCCTGAACAAAACGGGAAACGAACCCAACTTTCAGCGCCGCCAGCTCCAGCAGCCCGCCGGGACTGCGGCCGGCATGATAGCCGAACAGCGCAAAATGCGTACTCTCTGGAGCAAGGAAGAAAAAGCCGACCAATCCGACCAGCAGAACAAAACCGCCGCCCAGCCCGAACGCAAACCAGGCCGACTGAAAAGTGCCGAGTACCGGATTTGGATGGCAGACAACAGCTGTTCCCTCTCCAAACGGATAAACCTTCTTTCGGTTACAAACAAGCCACAGTCCGGCAATCGGAAGAGCAACACCCGCAGACAATCGCGTACAGGCCGCCAGCGCCAGCAGAAAACCACCCCAGAATGAAGCCATGGCCCCGCGCTTATGATCCGAATAGCTCAGCGCCACAAAGCCGGCAGTCAGAAAAAAGGCACACAACCCATAAGTTTTCACAATCGTCGTAAAATAACTCTGATAGACATTCACTCCCGCCAAGGCAAAGGCAGAAAATGCCGCCACCTTCCAATGACTGGAAAAATCAGAAGGCCCCGACGCAGCCTGCTTCCAGTATTTGGAAGAAATCCGTCCGGCCAACCACGCTGCACATCCGGCCGCCGCCAAACCGAACAGAGCCGTAATCATCCGGCCGCCGGCCACACCCAGTTTTCCAATGATTGGAAAAAGTACACCGTAGACATAGGGAAGAGCCGGCCCCTGCGTAAACATAAAATCGCGATACAAAACGCGACCTTCTGTCACCTGCCGGGCTGCATACAAATACCACCCTTCATCCTGATTCAAATCGCCAAGAAACAGATTTGCGGTACTGAGAAGAACACTCAGCGCAACAGCTGCCAACACTAAAAAAATCCAAGCGGTTCGTTTCATTTTCAAGTTTATCATGCCCTGTTAAATATTTTTTTCCGAACATTTTTCCCCAACAAATAGGCCCGCACGAACATCCGCCCTGCGAGCGCCGCAAAAAAATGATTCAGGCCTCCAATGCTTGGAAAGACTCGGTCTCAATTCTTCCAACATCTGGAAAATGGTTTCCCTGCCAAAGCTAAACACCTATAGTTAAAATCTTAATTTCAATAAACCAAGGAGACCTAGCTATGGAACTTAAAGGAAGTCAGACCGAAACAAACCTGATGGCCGCATTCGCCGGCGAATCTCAGGCCCGCAATCGCTACACCTACTACGCATCTGTTGCCAAAAAAGAAGGTTTTGTTCAGATTTCTGATATTTTCACAGAAACCGCAGACCAGGAAAAGGAACACGCCAAACGCCTTTTCAAATTGATGGCAGGCGGCGAGATCGAAATTCCCGCAAGCTCCTTCCCGGCCGGCCCCGTCGGCGACACAAAAGCCAACCTGCTGGACGCAGCTGCGGGAGAAGAGCACGAATGGACTGAAATGTATCCGGATTTTGCCAACATCGCCATGGAAGAAGGTTTCACAGAAATCGCCAGCGTCTTCACTGCCATCGCCGTGGCTGAAAAACAGCACGACAAACGCTACAAAGAACTCGCCGCCAACATTGATGCCGGCAAAGTGTTCGAACGCGATGAAGATGTCGTCTGGCGCTGCCGCAACTGCGGGTATCTGCATAAAGGCAAAAAAGCCCTCAACAAATGCCCGGCCTGCGCTCACCCTCAGGCACATTTCGAACTGCTCGCAGAAAACTGGTAAGTCGAAACGGCAGAAAAGACCGAGCCCCGGCTGCCCGGGGCTTTCTTTTTGCATCAGGCAGGTCTTTTTTATAAACGGATCTGCTCATAAAGAAAATTCAACACGACCTCTTCCAATGTCTGGAAAAACCGCAGAAGAATCCGGAAAACGGCTGGATGCCTGGCTTGCTGAAAGTGAGCCGGGCCTGTCGCGTTCGCGTTGGCAGGGCCTGATAAAAAACGGGAAGGTCACCGTAAACGGCGGTTCCGTGAAATCGAACTTTAAACTTCGCTCAGGAGACTTTGTGGAATGGACGATTCCGGATCCGGTTCCGACCGAAACCCTTCCCGAAAATATTCCCCTGGACATTCTGTTTGAAGACCGCCACATCATCGTGGTGAACAAACCCGCCGGACTGGTGGTGCATCCTGCCGCAGGGAATGAGAACGGAACGTTGGTCAATGCCCTGCTTCACCACTGCACCGACCTGACCGGTATCGGAGGCGAAGAGCGCCCCGGTATTGTTCACCGGCTCGACAAAGACACCAGTGGCGTCATGGTGATCGCAAAAACCGAAACCGCCATGGCCGAACTGGCGCGGCAATTTAAAAAACGGGAAACAGAAAAAGAATACCTGGCAATTGTGCGCGGCGCACTGCACCCGTCATCCGGCTACATCGAAACAACCATTGGGCGACACCCGATCCACCGAAAAAAGATGGCAGCCAACATCAAGCGGGGCCGGCGGGCTGTGTCGAATTACAAAACCGATGAAAAACTAAAAAACGCATCACTGCTGCGCATCCGCATCGAAACCGGACGGACCCACCAGATCCGGGTGCATATGGCATTTTTAAAACACCCGATTCTTGGAGACAAGCTCTACGCACGCCGTCAACCGACCGATACCTGGCCCGACCGACAAATGCTCCATGCAGCCAAACTGTCGATCATCCATCCCAATACGCGCAAAAAAATGACGTTTCAGGCTCCTTTGCCGGCAGACATGAAGGCCCTGCTTGAGCAACTCAGAATTAATCCTTCTGAGAAATCCCAATTACCTTACGAAACTCAATCGCCTCAGACGCGAGGATAAATGCCAGTGGCGGCATATCTTTGGTCACTTCCATCAGCGAACCATAATAGCGGCTGTAATCTTCGAGAGTCTCCTCTTCACCCGGCGGACGCATGCCCATAAAAACCAACCCGGCATCTGCTGACGATTGGCGAATAATATCGAAATAGCTGGGAAGCTGCTTGATCAGCACCTCTGCTTCCGCAGGAATCCGCTGTTCTTCAATAAAGGTTCCCAACCGTATCTGAGCCGCCTCGCGCTCCGCTTCGGTTTCGACAATGGTTTTCACGACCAGCCTGGACTGCCGCCATGCCGGACTTTTCTGAACCTGATAGGCTAACGTAAGAATCAGGCCGATATTGGATGCGTTGCCCCCCCACCAGACATCAATCGTATCCGCCTCTTCAGGCACTTCATTCTCGCTTTCCCGGAACAGAATCAGATTGCGGTTGGTTCGACAAACCAGACGTATCAGTTCCGCAAAGCCTTCAAAATTCGAACGGTTTTCCGTGTCACCCAGCAGGATGGTGTTGGGCGTCAAGGGTCCATACCCATAGGCGCGCACCAGAGATTTTGCCCCGGTCAGCATATCCGGGGCCGGAAAAATCTTAACCAGCGCATCCACTTCACGCTTTCGCAGATACTCCCGCAGAGACTCTTCCGTGCTTTCCACTTTCTCTGCGGACCAGTCTTCTACCGGCAGGATGCTCGCCACCGTCAGGGCGCTGCTGTGCCGCGCCAGAGAGTGGGCCATTTCCACCAGATGCCAGCGCGATCTGGGTGAGCCGCTCAGCGCCAGAATGCTGGGCCGCCACGTCCGTTCATCCGGCTTCAACCGGCTGAGCCGCTGAACGGCAAAGCGAACCAGCAGCGTTAAAATGCCGTAACGCATGTCCGCCCAGTGCGCATTGAGCTGCCGGCGTTTAATTAAATAGAAAATAACAGAGGTTACCAAAATCGCAATCAGGGTGGCCCCGGCGTTGATCATCAGCATCACAGCAAAACAGCCCGCTGCCCCCAGCAGGGAAATACCGCACGGCACATTGAACTTCGGCCTCCACGCCGGACTTTCAATCAGGCCCTCCAGTCCCGCGGAGAGGTTGAGGAGTCCATAGGACAGCAAAAAGAACATCGACAGAATCGGGGCAATCAGATTGAGATCCCCCAGCAGAACAGCCGCCAGAGCTACGATAAATGAGAGGATTGTGGCAATGCGCGGATCCGCTTTATCTTTGCCAAAACCGCGGCCGATAAACCGTGGAATCACACGATCGCCCGCCAGCGCCTGCAGCATGCGCGGCGCGCCGAGCAACGACCCCAACGCACTGGATAGCGAGGCCGCAAACACCCCGATCACTATCAGAATGCCCCAGCGCGCCATCGTCGACATAATGTTCAGGTCCACCAGAAGGACATCCAGATTGGACACCTTCATCGACAAGAAGATCGGAAGCGCCATATAGACCAGATAGCCCGTTACAATGGCGGCCAATGTTCCACGCGGAAGCGACTTCGCGGGGTTCTTCAGATCCCCTGACATGCCAAGTCCGGCCTCAATCCCGGTCACGGCCGGGAAAAACACAGCAAAAACAACCCAGAAACTTTCCCGGGCCGGAACAACCGTTTCGGCAGACAAAGACAGTGCATCCGGAGGAGGAGACCCCATGAAAAACGAAACCAGCGACAAACCAATCGCGACCAGGATTCCAAACTGAACTTTCAATGCCAAATCCGCCGAGATCGTCGCCAGCACGGTCAACACCGTCAGGGTTCCGGCCGAAATCACCTTGGCCACGACCGCCGCATCCAGCATCGGCAACGGATTCCCCAGTGCCATCACGGCTTCAGTAAACCCGGCAATATAAAACGCCACCCCAAAAGCGCGCGCAAAAAAAAGCGGCAGCCCGATGGCCACTCCGGCCTCCAGGCCAAGCGAACGGGATATAATGTAATAAGCGCCGCCGGTTCCCACCTTCATATTGGTGGCCATCGCCGAGATGGACAACCCGGTCAGGAACGTAATCGCCGTGGCAAGCGTCACGATCAGCAGGGTGGCAGGCAGTCCGACACTGCCGAGCACCCACCCAAAGCGCAAATACATTACAACACCGAAAATCGTCAGAATGCTCGGCGTGAACACGCCCTTGAACGTACCAAATGCGTATCCCTGTTTTTTTTCGTCTTCAGCCATAACCGTTTCCAATCTCTGGATAAATCCTGAGGGAAGTCTTCCAGACCAATCAAAAAAAGGAAAGCAATTCGATATTCCTTGTTCCTCATTCGGCACATCCTATATTCTGCTCACTTATGACCGATCGCGAACAATTTCTGGACAATGTGACCGCCTTCCTCGAATACAAAAAAGAGGAAGGGTTCCAAACATTGGAAATCTCGCCGGAAACCCGCGCAATGCTTGCGCCGGCCAAACAAAAACCGGCCGCTGCAAAGCCGAAACCGGCCGCTCCGGCCTATCGACCCGCCCCGCCGGCGCCTGACCCTGAACCCTCTCAGGCACCAGGCGACGACATTGTAGTCACCGGAAAAACTCTCGAAGAAATCGCAAAACAGATCAGCACCTGCACCGGTTGCGGACTGCACGCCTCGCGCAACAAAACCGTGCCCGGCGAAGGAAACGGTCATCATCCCGACCTCATGTTTATCGGCGAAGGCCCCGGCGCGGACGAGGATGCGCAGGGCCGCCCGTTCGTCGGTGCCGCGGGCCAGCTGCTCACTAAAATGATCGGAGCAATGGGCTACACCCGCGATCAGATTTTTATCGCCAACATCGTCAAATGCCGCCCTCCGGGAAACCGGGTTCCCCTGCCCGACGAAATGAGCGCCTGCACCCCGTACCTGCTCAAACAGATTGAGCTGATCCAACCGAAGATCATCATCGCGCTTGGCAAAACCGCCGTTGAGGGACTTCTGCATAAGCCGGTGGCCATCACCCGCTTTCGCGGAACATGGTGCAAATATGAAGGCATCGATCTGATGCCGACCTTTCATCCGGCCTACCTGCTTCGCTCGCCTGGCAAAAAACGCGAAGCGTGGGATGATCTCCAATCCGTCCTTGCCAAACTCGGGAAAACACCGCCCCAGAAAAATTAAAACCAAACGACCTCAAAGCCCATCCTGCTCCATTGATCACTTAATGGAACGAGATGCGCTCTGAAAGGCCGGCCTCCTGACAAACAGATATCGGGACCGGTCGCAGCGCTGCTTCCCGACGGATGGAGCGGCACAATTTACGATCAAAAACCTTCCAAACCTTGGAAAAATCGGGCAAAAAGACGGATCAGTTTTAGAGGAAAAAATCTATGAGCACTCCAGCAGGAAATTTTATTCATGACATCATTGATGCGGACCTGGAATCCGGAAAACGCAGCGAGGTGGTTACCCGCTTCCCTCCGGAGCCCAACGGCTATCTGCACATTGGGCACGCCAAAGCCATCTGCCTCGATTTCGGGACTGCGCTGAAATACAACGGGCGCTGCCACCTGCGTTTTGATGACACCAATCCGACCGCGGAAGACACCGAATATGTGGAAGCAATCAAGGAAGATGTCCACTGGCTCGGCTTCGACTGGGGCGAGCACCTTTACTGGGCATCGGATTATTTCGAACAGATGTATGAATATGCCGTGCAGCTTATCAAGCAGGGCAAAGCCTACGTCTGCGACCTGAGCGTGGATGCGTTCAAAGAATACCGCGGCATTCCGACGGAACCGGGCAAAGAGCCGGAAGGCCGCCAGCGGTCGATCGAAGAAAACCTTGAGCTGTTTGAAAAAATGAAAGCCGGCGAGTTTGCCGACGGCGCTTATGTGCTGCGGGCCCGAATCGACATGGCCTCCCCCAACCTGCACATGCGCGACCCGGCCATTTACCGCATTAAACATGCGTCGCACCATAACACCGGCGACCAATGGTGCATTTACCCGATGTATGACTTCGCCCACTGCATTGAAGACTCCATTGAAGGTGTCACTCATTCGCTGTGCACGCTCGAGTTTGAAGTGCATCGCCCGCTCTACGACTGGATTCTCAAAGAGCTCGAGGCCTACCAGCCGCAGCAGATCGAATTTGCCCGGCTCAACCTCACCTATACCGTGATGAGCAAACGCAAGCTGCTCGAACTGGTACAGAAAAACCTGGTCAACGGATGGGACGACCCGCGCATGCCCACCCTGTGCGGCATGCGCCGCCGCGGCTACCCGGCCCAGGCCATCCGCAACTTCTGCACCGAAATCGGCATCACAAAAACGGAAAGCCTTTCTGATGTCGCCCTGCTGGAACATCACGTGCGCGATATCCTCAACGAAAAAGCGCCGCGCCGCATGGCGGTACTCGATCCGCTGAAAGTGGTCATCACCAACTATCCGGAAGAGCAAACCGAGACCTTCGACCTGCCGAACCATCCCAACAATGAGGAGGTGGGCACCCGCAGTGTTCCGTTTACCCGGGAACTGTTCATCGAGAAAAGCGACTACCTGGAAGATGCGCCGAATAAATACAAACGCTTCACCATTGGACGTGAGGTTCGTCTGCGCGGGGCCTATCTGGCCACCTGCAATGAAGCTATCAAAGATGCGGACGGCAATGTGATTGAACTGCGCTGCACCATCGACCCCGAATCGAAGGGCGGCTCTGCTCCAGACGGACGCAAAGTGAAAGGCACCATCCACTGGGTCTCGGCAACTGAAGGCGTCGAAGCCACAGTACATCTCTACGACCGCCTGTTCGGATGCGAAAACCCGGCCGCCGAAGAGGCGGACTTCAAGGAACTGCTCAATCCCGAGTCACTGCAAACTGTGACCGGCATCGTCGAGCCGGAAGCCATTTCCCAGCCGGGTGAGGCCTTCCAGTTCGAACGCATCGGATACTTCTGCATCGATAAAGATTCGACGGCAGACGTTCCGGTCCTGAACCGCACCGTAGGCCTGCGCGATTCGTGGAACAAATAGTTTCCGAGCAAACCCATAAAAAACGGCACAACCTGAACAGGCGGTGCCGTTTTTTTGCATTAAGACTGCTTTTTAGGCCAAACCTTCCGCGACAAGATCGCCGACCTCGGTGGTCGAATATCCCATTTTACCGGCAGCGAGGCCTTTGAGCTTATTGGCGGTGATGTCCGCCACAACGGCTTCAATCGCATTCCCGGCTTCGGCTTCGCCGAGCTCTTTAAGCATCATGGAACCGGCGCAGATTGCGGCGAGCGGGTTGATGACGTTCTGTCCGGTGTATTTCGGTGCAGAACCTCCGATCGGCTCGAACATACTGACCCCTTCCGGATTGATGTTCCCGCCGGCGGCGATGCCCATGCCGCCCTGCGTCATCGCGCCAAGGTCGGTGATGATGTCGCCGAACATATTGGTGGTGACGAGCACATCAAACCATTCCGGGCTTTTGACCATCCACATGCAGGTGGCATCGACATGGTAGTAGTCGCGGCGGATATCGGTGTAGTCGGCGTCGCCGACTTCGTGAAAGGCGCGCTCCCACAGATCAAAGACATGGGTCAGCACATTGGTCTTCCCAACAAGCCCCAGCGTGTTTTCATTGCCGACACCTCGCGATTTTTTTCCGGACTTGCGGGCGTAGTCGAAGGCATAGCGCAGGCAGCGCTCCACCTGGAAGCGATTGTAGATCATGGACTGAACAGCTACTTCGTGCGGCGTTCCCTTCATGGAAATCCCACCGGCTCCGGTGTAGATGCCGCCGGTGTTTTCACGGACGATCACATAATCGATTTCTTCCGGCCCTTTGTCCTTAATCGGCGTTTCAACACCGGGGAAGAGCTTGACCGGACGCAGGTTGATATACTGGTCGAGTTCGAAGCGAAGCTTGAGCAGAATGCCTTTTTCAAGGATGCCGGGTTTGACCTCCGGATGGCCGATGGCGCCGAGGAAAATGGCGTCATGCTGACGAAGATCGTCGGCCGCGCTTTCCGGAAGCACTTCGTTGGTGCGCAGATAACGGTCTCCACCGTAATCATAATCCGTAAAGTCGATTTTGAATCCGAATTTATCCGCCGCGGCTTTCAGGACTTTCACGCCTTCGCGTGCCACTTCAGGGCCGGTACCGTCTCCGCCAATTACAGCAATGTTGTAGCTTTTGCTCATAACCAACTCCTTTGGTTCGAAAAACGAAATGAGCACGAAGAAAGGATAATCCCGCGGAGTTCCAATCCGGAAGCGGTCAAATCTTGCCGAGCAATGCGCCGGCGGCTTCCAGATCAGCTACAGTCCGGATCTTCAGGTTCGTGCGGCTGGATACAACGAGATGAATTTCCTGACGGGATTTATCGAGCAGAGCGGATTCATCATCAACCAGTTTCACGCCGCTTTTCAGCATCTTACTAAACACATCGCGCTTAAACACCTGAGGACTCTGAGTGACCCAAACGCTGTTGCGATCCATCGACTTCGTGACTTTCTGCCCCTTTTCAGCAAATTTGACCGCATCCGGGCTGCGGAATGCCGCAACGGCTGCGCCGTAGCGTTTTCCCGCCTTGACGGTTTCGGAAACAACAGCATCCTGAATAAAGGGTCGGGACGCGGAATGAACCAGAACAGCGGTTGCATCTTCCGGAAGCTGACCCGCCGCTTTTTTAAGGTTGCTCAACCGGGTTCCGGAACCGGCGACCAGACTTTTTATTTTTTTGATTCCATACGAACGAATCACCTGAAGCGCATTGTCCACCCGCTGTTTTTTAACGACCAGAATGATTCCATCGACCAGATCATTCTCCTGAAGGGTGAGTAATGAATGAGCTAAAACCGGCCGATCACCCAATGCGAGAAATGCAACATCCACTCCGGATGTAATCTCCTGCTCTTTTCCACATGCTAAAACAATTGCCCATACTGACATTGACTGCCTCCTTTCGGCAAACTGTCCGCAGGAAACATGTATAGACAACCTGCGGTATTGCAGGAATTTAGCAACAAGCCACCGGCCTGTCAAAGAGTTCAGGTCTCAGAAGGGGTCTCTTTTCCGGCCGAAGCATCAGTGTCCTCTTCGGAAGCGGTCGCTTCTTCTGGCTCCGGCGCGGAAGAACCGGCCTTTTCTTCATCTTTCGCAGGTGTTTCGGACTCCGGCAGCTTTCCGTTTTTAAGATCTTCGGGAATTTCTCCGGTTTCGAGCATCTGCATGACCTGATCGCCGTCAATCGTCTCGTATTTGATGAGGACTTCAGAAATCAGCTCCAGCTTATCGCGATTATCTTCCAGAATTTCCCGGGCGGTATCATGCGCCTCATTGAGAATTTTATTAATTTCCTCATCGATCAGCTCCGAGGTCTTCTCGCTGTGGCTTTCCGTCCGGTTGACTTCGCGGCCCAGGAACATCAGCTCCTGATTGGAACCGAAATTACGCGGTCCCAGAGTGCTCATTCCAAACTCACAAACCATCGCCCGGGCGATATTGGTGGCCCGTTCGATGTCGTTCTGAGCCCCGGTGGTTACATCATTAAAGATGATCTCTTCAGCGACACGCCCCCCCATCAGGCCGATCAGCATCCCCATCAGGCGGGTGCGACCCTGTGTATAGCGGTCTTTTTCCGGCAGCTGCATAGTGGCGCCGAGCGCTCGGCCACGAGGAATCACAGTGACTTTATGCAAGGGTTCGGTCTGCTCGGTTTTGGCGAGCACAATGGCGTGACCGGCTTCATGGTAGGCCGTCAGCTTTTTCTCTTCGACATCCAGCATATGGCTGCGACGTTCACGCCCCCAGGACACTTTATCGCGCGCCTCCTCGAAATCCTTCTGTTCAACAGACTCAGCACCACGACGGGCGGCCAGCAACGCGGCCTCATTGACCAGATTCATGATGTCAGCACCGGAGAAGCCGGGGGTTCCGCGCGCAACCTTCGTCAAATCGACGTTGTCGGCCAGCATAATGCGCTTTACGTGAATTTCCAGAATCTCTTCGCGGCCTTTCAGGTTCGGCAGGTCGATGAAGACCTGACGGTCAAAACGGCCGGGGCGCATCAGCGCCGGATCGAGCACGTCCGGACGGTTGGTTGCGGCAATAATAATAATGCCTTCGGCCGTATCAAACCCGTCCATTTCCACCAGGAGAGCATTGAGTGTCTGCTCGCGCTCATCGTGCCCCCCACCGATTCCGGTAAAGCGGCTGCGGCCGACCGCATCAATCTCATCGACAAAAATAATGCACGGCGCATTTTTGCGACCCTGCTCGAACATATCGCGCACCCGACTGGCACCGACTCCGACAAACATTTCGACGAAATCCGAACCACTGATCGTGAAAAACGGAACGTCGGCCTCACCCGCAACAGCTTTGGCAATCAACGTCTTTCCGGTTCCGGGAGATCCGGCCAGCAGAACCCCTTTCGGCATTTTTCCGCCAAGACGCTGAAACTGTTTCGGGTTTTTAAGGAATTCGACCACTTCCTGCAGCTCTTCTTTGGCTTCTTCCACGCCGGCGACATTGGCGAAAGTGATCTTGTTTTCATCATCCTTCTTCATCAGCTTGGCGCGGCTTTTCCCGAAACTCATGGCCCGGCCGCCGGCGGTGCGCATCTGACGGAAAATGAAAAAGTAAATAATGATAAATCCGATAAAGAACGGAGCCACATTCCAGAAAACCGGCCAGAAGGTCGACGGCGGAGTCACTTTGAATTTAACCTCGTTGGCCTGAAGCATCTTAAACAGGTCCTCGGTGATGACCACGTCGACATAAAACGCCTTCGGCTTCCCGGTGGACGGATCAATCTCGGTGAGCTCTCCGGTCACATGGTCATTGCCGCTCGCACCGCGGACAATCTCACACTGGATGATTTTACCGCTTTTTACGTACTGAAGAAATGTGGGGTTGTAATCGATTCTGCTGTCTTCAGTCTGCTGCTGCTGAAACATGTTCAAAACCACCATCACCACCGCCATCAGCAAAAACCATACGGCAAAACTGCGCATCGGCATCGGAGGCTTCACCTGCGGCATCTTTTTGCGATCATTCGGATTCTTCGGCGGCACGGGTTTCTTTGTCTTTGGTTCCATAAATCTGCGTCCTTCTTTTTCGGGCGAAGAGGAAGATAACCACGAAAACTGAGAAAAGGCACCAAAAAATAACCATTCATGCATCTTCACTCTATTCGCTTATGTTTCGGGTTTATTTTCTTTGGGTGTCCTGTAGACTGCGCCCCGTTATGAGAATTAATCCTTTTAAAGCATGGCGGCCGGCTCCGGAAAAAGCCGGGGACGTGGCATCGGTACCCTACGATGTGGTGAATACGAAACAGGCAGCGGCACTTGCCGAAGGTAATCCAGACTCCTTTCTGCACGTGGTACGGGCCGAAATCGACCTGCCGGACGGCACAGACCTCTACAGCAACGCGGTCTATGCCAAAGCCAACGAAAACCTGCAGCGCATGATGGCCGACGGCACACTCATCCGCGAAGAAGCCCCCAGCTTCTACCTCTACAGCCAGCAAATGGGCGATCACCTCCAATACGGAATCGTCGCTGGATGCCATATTGAGGATTACGAAAACGGCCTGATCAAAATTCATGAAAAAACCCGCAAGATCAAAGAACAGGACCGTACCCGCTACGTGGATGAGCTCAACGCCAACACCGGCCCGGTCTTTCTGACCTGCAAGGACAGCGACATCGTCGGCAGCCTGATGGAACAAATCGCCGCCACCAAACCGCTCTATCAATTCACCGCGACGGACGGCATCACCCACACGGTTTGGAAAATTGAGGAAACCGGAGCCTTCGCCGCGGCCTTTGCCGAAGTGCCCGCTTTTTACGTCGCCGACGGCCATCACCGTTCTGCCAGCGCCGCAAAAGTCGGCGCCATGCGCCGCGCAGCCAACCCCGACCACAACGGTTCCGAACCCTACAACTGGTTCCTCGCCGTAATCTTTCCGGAAAGTCAGCTTAAGATTCTTCCTTATAACCGTGTTGTGCTCAGTCTCGGAGACCAGACCGCCGATGAATTTTTCCAGGGTTTGGAACAATCGTTCTCGGTTGAGGCCAACGGGCAAAAAGAGCCGTCCGCCCCCGGATCGGTCTGCATGTACACTGATGGCAAATGGTTCGAACTGACCCCCAAAGAATCCATTCCAACGGATCCGGTCGGTTCGCTGGATGTCAGTATTCTGCAGGACCGCGTTCTGGCCCCCCTGCTCGGCATTGATGATCCGCGCGAAAGCGATGACATCGACTTTGTCGGCGGCATTCACGGCACGGCCGAACTGGAACGCCGCGTGAACGAAGGCGAAGCGGTTGTCGCTTTTTCACTCTACCCCACCACGATCGCCCAGCTGATGGACGTGGCTGATGCCGGACTGCTGATGCCGCCGAAAAGCACCTGGTTCGAGCCGAAGCTCCGCTCCGGACTGCTGGTCAATACGCTGGACTAAACCGGATCAAACAATCATCGTTGACTGGCTCCCGACTCTGTCGGGAGCTTTTTTATTGTCCCGCGACTTTATCGGAAAACTGAATATCATAGAGATATTTATATTTTCCGTCCTGCAGCAGGAGCTCATCATGCGAGCCCTGCTCCACAATTTTACCCTGATCCAGCACCACGATGCTGTCGGCATGGGCAATGGTGGAAAGGCGGTGGGCAATCACAAAGACCGTCCGATCCTTCATCAACTCGTCCAGCGCCTCCTGAACCAACCGCTCCGACTCGGTATCCAACGCACTCGTCGCTTCATCCAAAATGAGAATCGGCGGGTTCCGCAGCAACGCACGGGCAATCGCCACGCGCTGCGCCATTCCGCCGGAGAGCAGCGATCCCCGTTCGCCAATCACCGTATCGTAGCCATCCTCCAGCTTCATAATGAACCGATGGGCATTGGCGCGCCGCGCAGCAGCCTCAATCTGCTCGCGAGAGGCATTGGGCGAGCCGTAGGCAATATTGTCGGCCACGCTACGATTAAACAACACCGTGCTTTGCGTCACCACGCCGATCTGCTCGCGCAGGGAATGAACCGTGTACTGGCGAATATCCTTCCCGTTCACGGAAACGGAACCGCCGGTTACATCGAAGAAGCGCGGAATCAGATTCACCAACGTGGTCTTGCCGGCACCGGAACTTCCGACAAACGCAATACACTGCCCCGCATGCACATCCAGACTGACCCCATCGAGGATCATTTTTTCATCGTAGGCGAAGGATACATTCCGGAACGTGATATCTTGCACACTTCCGTTAAACGGAACCGCCTCCGGCATATCTGCGATGGCGTTCTCAACATCCAGAATCTCGAATACGCGTTCCGCTCCGGGGGCGGCGCGCTGAATGCGCATATGGATCTGGCTCAGCTTCTTCGCGGGTTTGTACATTGACAACATGGCTGCCGCGAATGACACCAGCAACGCCAGTGAGAGATCGTTCAGAAAGGCATACACGACCACCCCGGAAAGTCCGATCGACGAAAGAAAGGTAATGATCGGCTCGTTCAGAGAACGTGCGCGCGTCTGTTTCATCGCCATTTTAAACATGCGCATGTTCGACAGATTAAACCGGGTAGTTTCCTCTCCCTCCATCTGGAAAGCCTTCACCACCAAAGCGCCGTTAATGGATTCCTGCGCCGCCGAAAGCAGATCGCCGGAACTCTCCTGCCCGCTTTTCGAGGCCTTGCGAACTCGACGCCCCAGCAGCGCCACCGGCACAATACAGACGGGAAAAACCACCAGTGCCATAATCGACAGCTTCCAGTCGAGCACCACCATGGCGCCAATCAAACCAATCAGCGTGAAGGGTTCGCGGATGATATCGCCAATCACATTGGTCACCAACTGGGCCAGCAATCCCGTATCGCTCGTCACACGCGAAATCAGGTCGCCCGTCCGGCTCTTTCCAAAAAACTGGATCGGAAGCGAGTGGATATGCTCAAACAGCTTGCTGCGCAAATCGGTAATCACCCGATTGCCCACCCACTCGACCAGATATTTACCGCCAAAAAAGACAATACCCTGGAAAAGAGTCACCGCCATCAGAAGCACGACGGTTAAAATAATGCGATCAAGGCCGATGTCGCCAGCCTGCCCCTCCATATCACCACCTGCCACCGAAGCGATGCCCGCCACGCTCATCTCTTCTCCGGAAATGCCGCCCAATGCCCACCGCATCACCACGATCATCGCGCCCATCGCCCCGCCATGCAGCATGCCGCAGACAATGCCCACGGCCAGCCGCAGACAATAAGGGCGCACAAAAGGAAAGAAGCGTTTATAGATTTCGAATGACTCGACCGGCTTGTTGTCTCTGTTTTGCATTCGCGACATACTCCACAAACCCACTCCAAACGCAACGCAAAAAGGCGTACACTCCAAACGCACAATCCGCTCGAAACAACTTCAAACCGTGCGTCATAAACTGCTAACCTCCCCCGCATGCACATTATCCAAATTCTGCCGGAACTGAACCAGGGGGGCGTCGAGCGCGGCACGGTTGAATTCAACCGCGAGCTCGTAAAACGCGGCCATCAATCCACCGTCATCTCAAACGGCGGCGAACTGATGCCGCGTATTGAAAAAGACGGCGGCCGGCATGTGTTGCTCGATGTCTCTTCCAAAAACCCCCTCACCTTTTTTTCCCGAGTCTTAAAACTTAAAACCGAACTCTTAAAGCTGGATGCAGATCTTCTGCACGCCCGCAGCCGCGTTCCGGCATGGCTGTGCTGGTTTGCCAACAAAAAGCTCAGAATCCCATTCGTCACCACCGTCCATGGCTTCAACAGCGTCAGCAAATACAGCGAAATCATGGTTCGCGGCGACCGGGTGATCTACGGAAGTTCAGCCATCAAAGACTACATCCTGAAAAACTACACAACAGATCCCGCCGTCCTGCGCTATGTACCGCGCGGAATCGATATGGATCATTTTGACCCGGCCCGGGCAAATCATGACTTCATGGCCGGATTCCGCAAACAGCACGATCTCGAAAACCGCTTTGTCATCACCATCGTCGGCCGCATTACCGAATGGAAGGGGCACGACTGCTTTATCCGCGCCCTGGCCGCAGTGCAGAAGAAACACCCGGAAGCGGTTGGCGTCGTGGCCGGCGGCATCTGGCACGGTAAAGAGGACTATTTCCAGTCCCTCCAGCAACTGGCTTCTGACCTTGGCGCCGATATTCGTTTTACCGGCTCACAATCCGAAGTACGCGAAATCTACGCACTCAGCAACCTAGTCGTCTCCGCGGCCTCAACCAAAGCGGAGACATTCGGCCGCACCGCGGCGGAAGCACTCGCCATGAACACCCCGGTGGTCGCCAGCGCCCACGGAGGTTCGCTCGATATTCTGATCGACAGACAAAACGGACTGCTGTTCGAACCGGGCAACGACCGGGATCTGGCAGAAAAGATCGAACAGGCTCTGCAGATTCAGTTTAAAAACATGCGCGAGCATATCCTGGAAAACTTCAGCCTCGCCCGAATGACTGAAGATGAACTGGCTGTTTATCATGAATTAATCGATACAGCCGGGCTCAATCAATAACACTCAGCGCCTTCATCAAAGCATCCGCCACCTTGTCATTCGCATAAAACCTGTTATACAAGGCGCGAGCGGACTGCCCTCTCTCCTCAAGCATTTCAGGATGCTTCGCCCACTGACGAACCGCATTTGCCAGCGCCTCCGGGCTGGCGGCAGGAATCCAGGCAACACCGCTCCTGCCTGCCTCGCGCACATCCTGTGAATAAACCGGCGAATCCATTGTGATAATCGGCCGCGCACACGCAATTGCCTGATACAATTTATTCGGGATAACCCGGGAGGCCTTGGGAGTATCTCCGAAAATTCCGAGTAAGATATCGGCCTTTCCAATCCGCTCCGCAAGCTGGGAGCATGGGACCCAGTCTTCAAAAGAAACGTTCGCAAGATCGACCGAAGCGCGCTCGCAGTTTTCACGCAATTTCCCCTGACCCACGAAAGTCCAATTCACCTCTGGGACAAGGCGTGCAGCCTCCACAATAAACCGAACTCCCTGCAACGGAACAAAACTTCCATAAAACAAAACCTCGACCGGGCCGGCGGGCGCACGACCCGGCTGCGGAACAAACAGCTTTTCCTCCGCCCCGACCGGAACGATAAAAATGCGAGCCGGATCAGCGCCCAGTTCTTCCGAGAAAAACCGGGCATGTTCCTGAGTATCGGCAAGAACAATCCTTGAAGAACGAAACATACCGCCTTCCCAACGGCGCAACCGTTCTGCTCGAAAACTTCCCTCCGCCAGCTTCCGGTTTTCAAAAACCCGTTTGTCGTAACTGCTGATCAGGGGGTCGAACAGAATCGGAACGTTCAGCCGGCGGGCATACCGTTTGGCTGCATAAAAATCGCGTTGCCGGAAATTAGGAACCCAGATCAGGTCGGGCCGGGGCATACGCTTCAGCAAGGCCTGCAGATCGCCCACCGAAGACCAAGAGGGATGAAAATCCACAACTTCCCAGCCGTTATCATGCAGCAAATCTCTCAAAATGCGATTGCGAGAATACCCGGGATTAAACCGCCCCCACCATAATACTGTTTTTATCTTATCCATAAAATCAACTCTTCACGCAAGACAACGGCTCTTCGCCATTAAAAACATACTACTAATTAAAACTATCCTCTTGCACTGCACTCCAGCAAACAGGATCATGCGGACCCCATATTTTCAACGTAAAAATCATGACGACAAAATCAATTGAATATTTTTTTGTTTAACACACAGGATTAAACAACATGAAAGTAATGGTAGTAAAAGACAGAAACGTACTGAACACAAAGTTTCTGGCCCAGTTCGTCAACAGTTTATCCAGCATCGGCCACGAAGTTCATGTCGTCTGCGACAGCTACCGGAAACCCGGACAGGGCGTTGTTCTTGATGAAAATGTGACGTTCACAAACCTGAGTGCCCGAACAGACAACGCGCTTAAGAATTTTTATATCCAGCTGCGCAAACACCTGACCATTCCGTCCTTCCGGTTCCAAAAACTCATTCAGGCCGAAAGACCGGACGTGATCATCTGCTATTTTCTGGTCGATCTGTTTAACGTCTGCTTTCTGCAGAAGCATAGCGTGCCGGTCATCATGATGAATCACAACTACCCGCCGGTTGTGTTCGACCGCCTCAAAAAGAAATCCAAATTACGGCAGCGCATATACAAAGAACTGATCGAAGAAGCCGATGTGCTGCAAGTGCTCAATAAAAGCTTTGAGAGCACCATTTCGCCTTACTATGACGTCAAAAAAATTGTCACTATCGGCAATGCAGTTGTCCAAATTCCACCCAAAAAAAGGGCCCAGCTTGATCAGCCGAAAAATAAAATCATTTACGTAGGGCGAATCGCAAAGAAAGGCAAACGTCAGCACCTTATGATCGAAGCTTTTGCAAAAGTAGCCGACAAGTTTCCAGACTGGACCGTAGAGTTTTGGGGGCTCGAAAAATACGGTTCCTACAAACAGGAACTACTCGACCTAATCACAAAATACGGTCTGGAAAAAAATGTATTCATTAAAGGCTACAGCCAGAATATCGAAAACGAATACCGCAATGCAGACATCAATGCCTTCCCAAGCCTGCATGAAGGGTTCGGGCTCGGTCTGGCTGACGGAATGGCCATGGGGCTGCCCAGCATCGGATTTAACTATACGCCGTCGGTTAACGAGCTGATCCGTGATGGCGAAAACGGCTATCTGGTCAGCGACGCCGATGAATTTTCAGAGAAACTGGAACTGCTTATGAGCGATAAAGAACTGCGCAAAAAACTGGGAGCACAAGCTGCCGAAGATATGAAAAAGTTTGCTCCTGAAAAAATCATAGCTCAGTGGGATCAGCTGATTTCTGATACCACTCGCGCATTCCGCACGGATTTCTGAAAACAACAACCGGTCTACTATTTAGGCGCATCTTCCGATACCGCAGACTTCAACCCCAATAACAGCAAAAGACGCGTTATAAATTTCCCCAAATGCTCCGTTCGGCTCAGAACAACAGCCCGATAGAGCATTGTTTTCGCTGTGAATAAAATCCTGTTCCAATCGTGCTCAGAATAAAGTTCGGGTGATTTCTTTTTCAAGTACAGCACATCCCGGACCAGCACCGCTTTTGCAAACAGCGATCGCTGGGCAAAGATTGGCCGGTCAACCCCAGCGCAAATATTCGATCCATGTACCCGATAATACACCATTCCACTGGATACAGCCCCCACCCCCATTCCGCTGATAAGCGCGCGATAGCCCAAAATGATATCTTCAACCATTACTCCTTCAGGAATCGGCGGAAAATCAGTAAACAGTTTCTTATTCCACATCGCAGTGCAACCAGGCCCGACAACAAATCGCCCTTTCTTTGAACGCCGAATCCATTGATTCGGCCCTCCTGCCACTACATGATCTTCTTTAAATGTTCGTGGCTTCCAGTTTCCTGAATCCTGGAATGTGCCGGAAAATTCATGATACATCCCAAAGACTCCGCCCAGCTCGCCATTTCTGAAAATGATCTCCATGGATCTATTCACGCGCTCCGGAACTGAAACATCATCCCCGCCGGCCAAAACCAGATAATCACCCTTCGCCATGGCCGCCACACGGTCCACATGCGCGCCGAGTCCCAAATTCTTTTGGTTTCTGTTTAAAATAATTTTATGAGGACCTTTATACCCCTCGACCACGTCGCACATCATCGCAAATGTCTTATCGGCAGAGCAATCATCAGAAAGAATAATCTCCAGCGGCTGATACGTCTGCGCCAATGCAGCCTCAACCGCCTCCTTCACAAATCGCTCTTGATTGTAAGCAAGCACAACAAATGAAACCAACGGTCGCTCTATATTAAAATTGTCCATTGAACATCTCTCGATTACCTTACCCACACTTACTTTGAATATATACAATCTTTTAGTTTTAAAGAAAAACATTCACCTATAAAATGATATTGTATCCCCCGATCGGAAAGCTTAAAAATCATCTCCCACACGCAATGTCACCGAACCTTCCTTACCTGAAGAGGAAAACATACAAATGGGAATCGATAATGCAACACAAACTCTCAGACATACAAAGCAATAACGTGGGAATGCACACAAACATCTGGCAATATTGCGTTGTCTTGCCTGGCGCGGTTATTGGAGACAACTGCAACATTTGCTCCCACTGCTTTATTGAAAATGACGTCATTATTGGGAACCGCGTCACAATCAAGTGTGGCGTTCATCTTTGGGACGGCATTACGATTGAAGATGATGCCTTTGTTGGCCCGAATGTCGCATTCACGAATGACAAATACCCTAAATCTAAACAGCATCTGAGCTCATTCCCCGCAACCATAGTCAAAAAAGGAGCTTCTATTGGAGCAAATGCCACAATTCTTCCCGGCATAAGCATTGGCACAAATGCTATGATTGGAGCTGGTGCTGTTGTTACAAAAGATGTCCCCCCCTATGCAATTGTTAAGGGAAATCCATCCAAAATCACCGGATATACAAACACACAACTGAATGAAAGCGAACAACCTGCCGTCTCCCCTCATGATTTTGACAATGATTCAGTTCTATTCCAATTAACTACAGCCAGTGATATCCGGGGAGACCTCATCGCTGGAGAATTTCCGAAGCACCTTCCTTTTGAGCCTAAACGAATATTTCTGGTGCATGGCGTACCCACAGGAAAAGTTCGCGGAGAGCACGCCCACAAAGATTGCCATCAATTCCTGATTGCAACACATGGGACGCTGAATGTCATCCTCGATGATGGAACATCACGCATGGAATACACACTCTCCTCACCAAATATGGGCCTCTATATCAAGCCGGGCGTATGGGGCATTCAATACAAATACTCTGCAGACGCCGTCTTATTAGTACTGGCATCGCACACATACGACCCCAGTGACTATATACGGAACTATGATGCCTTTCTCAAGTGGAAGCAGGAAAACTCATGACAATTCCCTTTCTAGATTATAAAGCGGTTAACCAGCCTTACTTTGAAAAAATTGAGGAAGCAGTCAAACGCGTCCTTAGATCAGGATGGTACGTTCTGGGAAAAGAAGTGAGTGCATTCGAAAAAGATTATGCCTCGTACTGCGGAACTAAGCATTGTATTGGCATCAGTAGTGGACTGGATGCGCTCGTACTCGTTCTCGAAGCCTGGAAAGAAATGGGCAAGGTAAAGGCCGAGGACCAGGTAATTGTCCCCGCAAACACCTACATTGCATCTATTTTAGCAATATCGAAGGCGGGACTGGACCCCGTTCTCGCAGAACCAGACATATACTGCAACATTAACCCCTCCGAAATTGAAAAACTGATCACCCCGAAAACCAAAGTTATTATGGCCGTGCACCTTTACGGACAGTGCGCCGACATGGATGCGATTAACGAAATTGCAAAAAAACACGACTTGCTAGTCATGGAAGACTCAGCCCAGTCTCAGGGCGCAACCTATAAAGGAAAAAAAGCTGGCGGACTCTCAAACGCAGCCGCGCACAGCTTCTATCCCGGAAAAAATCTCGGGGCAATCGGAGAAGGCGGAGCAGTCACAACCGATGATCAAGAATTGGCAACAACCATTTCGCTTCTTAGAAACTATGGATCTGAGGTTAAATACCACAACCAACTAAAGGGCCTAAACAATAGACTGGACGAACTTCAAGCAGCCATTCTTCGTGTTAAGCTGCCCTACCTTGACCAAGACAATGCAAAACGAAAACTGATTGCAGACACCTACCTTAAAAAAATACAAAACCCAAAAGTCTCACTGCCTATAATTGCCGAACACGGGACACCAAACTGGCATTTATTTGTCGTAATGACCAAAGACAGAGAAAGCTTTATCCAGCACTTAAAAGCAAACGGAATCCAGACAGCCATTCATTACCCAATCCCTCCTCACAAGCAACCCGCCTATTCAGAATGGAACGATCGCAGCTACCCCGAAACAGAACGAATCCATAAAGAATGTGTCAGCCTGCCGATTAGCCCTGCCCACACACTCAAAGAAGCTGTATTTATTGCAAACATAATCAATAACTTCTAATGAACGTCATCAAAAAAATGATTCAGAAACTGGCCGACAAATCGGCCAAACTGAAATGGTCGAAATATCATCTGTGCGCATGCCTCACAGCATGGCTACACGATGGACAATTCCTAATGGGAAAAGAGTGCCGACTTCAAGTTCCCCTGAAAGTGAACGGAAAAGGCCGCACTAAGATCGAAAATCAAGTTCGCCTTGGTTATCACCTCGCCCCCAAAACAGGCCGCGGTGAAATTCTTATTCAGGCCAGAACGCCCGAAAGCGAAATCATCATCGGAAAAGGAACTGCTCTCAGCAACAATATTGCACTGATTTCCTGCTCAAAAATATCAATTGGTACAAACTGTAACATAGGCGACCAGGTTTCCATATACGACACAGACTTCCACGAAATCTCTCCAGAAACACGCAACAACTCTGCCGGAGAAACCCTCCCTATAAAAATTGGCATGAATGTATGGATTGGAAGCCGAGTTATTATCCTAAAAGGTGTAGATATCGGCGACCACTGCGTAATAGCGGCAGGCTCCATCGTCACCAAGTCGATCCCGGATCGTTCATTGGCGGCAGGAATCCCTGCCAAAATCATTCGAACCATTTAAAGAAACCACTCATGCACCACGCCTTACTCATTGCAAAAAAGCAGATCGGAAAGCTACGGCTAAGACTATCAAAAGAAACCACACCGACAGCAATCATTATGGTCGATGGCGGTTTTTGCTCTGTTCTTTTGAAATATCTGATTGGACGCTACATCGAATGCACATACGGAATTCAGGTTCTATACGACCTAACCTGGTTCCAAAAAAATGGCCTGGACTGTGACGGAAAATTCACTCGCAAATTTCAGCTCACGCAAGTATTACCAGATCTAAAATTTCCTATAGCCACAGAACAAAAGATCCATTTCTTCAAGCGTTTCTTTTACAAACGCAACGCTGCTCCGTTCGTATTTAACGAAAATCTAGGCGAACCGCATGCCTACTGGGACGGATACTTTGCCAACTGGAAATATTTTGAGGCGATAAAAGACACAGCCCTCAAGGAACTGGATGTCGAAAAAATCCAGCTAAACACGGTCAATCGAAGAGCTCTCGACCAAATTAAAAGCAAAAAAATATCTGTGGCCGTTCATGTCCGGCGCGGAGACTTCATTAACTCCGGACTTTGTATTTTAACGGCGGACTACTACTTGGCAGCAATCCAACACATCCGCGAAAGATTTGCCCCCTGCGACATACATTTATTTGTCTTTTCTAATGGAATGGAGTGGACCAAAGAACACATTCTGGAGCGGATGCCACAAGCCGTTTCGTATACAACGGTAGAAATCAACGACAATGATCACGGCTACTTTGACTTAAGGCTGATCGCAGAATGCGATCATCAAATCTCATCAAACTCCAGCTTTGGCTATTGGGGGGGATTGCTCAACAAAAACCCGGATAAAATAGTGATCGTCCCCGACAAATGGATGCCCGACACATACACATCCGGAAACAAAAAAGCTCTCATCAACTCCGAGCATGCGCACCGGGTGCCAGGCTGGACTGTATTTTCGACTGAGACATATAACCCACTGGGTGGCTAGCCAGCAAAACACAGTCCAAATATTAATGATGCCACGACTTCTTTTTACGTATTTTTTTCTGAAAATAGAGATACCTGTTTTTTAATTGCCTTCTACGGGAGTAAAAGTTCTGAACATATTCACCTACCCAGTTCTGGACAGATTTATTCTTCTGTATAAATTTGCGGCAAACATTTTGCCCAGGATCTGAATCAACCTGTATTACAGTCACGCGATCCAACTTACAAATACACGGATCTATCCTTTCGTCACGGACAGCAACAACCAACAAGTCTACCTTAGCGTTGGAGAGTTTGGTTACGACGCGGAAGAAACGATCGATCTCCTCCTTGAGCCGATCAGCGTCTGTTAGCACATAATGTATAAAAAGGATTCGGTCAGCTTCCCCTAACCACTCGTAAATACGCTGGATTCTTCGCTCATATTTGGCCCGAACAACAGGAAGAACCTGTTCAATTGAAACATGTTCTGGGAAATCATGGTAAAAATCAAAATAATAGTTTTTATGTGCCACAACATGCGGCATCCCCTCTTTCCGACGTAATGCATCCGGACAAAAAAGCCTGTCAAACTGTCTTTCAAGCAATCGGCTCACACTGTCCAAATCCGTCATAACCCAGTCAAACGGTAACGATCCGTCACGCAGCCCACGTCGCTCCAGTTCTTTTGCAACACTGCAAAATCCGCCGATCGGAATGATTCTACTTTTATTTCCCATCTCAAACAGCCCTCTTAAGTCAGCCTCTTATCTTATCCGTAGTTGTTTTGCCCCGACAAGCCCTGCCTCCCATAAAACCCAAGGCATGTAAAAAACCGGACCGCCACGGCCTTCACCGGCTATTAGAATGAACTACTCCCGTCTCAAAACACCTGTTATTCCTTTAAACATGCGTGCTATCTTACAAGCCCGATGTTAATACATCTTGACGTTACGATCCGTCATGGGACATGACGTAAAAGCACTAGCTTGAATTTCGCGACAAAGGTGATCGATGAGTTTTGATTCTTTAATAAAATTTGGATACAATCTGCTTTACAGGATGAAATTCTATGAGGCCAGACTGATATGGTATCAGTTTTTCAACACCATCTCTCCCCTGAAATCGGAAGAAATCCGGCGCAAGATCGACAGCGCAGTTCACGAAAAGCGCTGCTCGACTGTCGCCGAGAAATATCTGGAACGCCTTGAAAAGGATGAACATTTTGAGCATTTCAAATCTCCCCCAGCGGGAGAGAAAATAATCTGGCAGTGTTGGTTTCAGGGGGAAGAAAATGCGCCGGAGGTCATCAAGAAGTGTTTTGAAACAGTCAAAAAATTCTGTGGAGATTATAAGAGGATTGTTTTGTCCGAAAAAAACATTCATGAGTATGTTGAGTTTCCCGACTTCATACTCAAGAAATATGAAAAAGGAATCATCTGCAAAGCTCATTTCTCAGATCTGCTGAGGGTATACCTTCTCTCCGAATATGGAGGTGTTTGGCTTGATGCGTCCGTATACCTCATCCGCCCCATCCCGGAAGATATCTTAGATGCCGATTTTTTTGTTTTCAAAAGACCGAAGACCAAACCGAACTCCAGAATAATAGGAAATTGGTTCATTGTCTCAAAACCTCACAGCATTCTGATCGAAATGATCAAGGAAAGCCTGACTCTTTTTTGGAAGGATGAGCACGACGAAATCGATTACTTTATTATGCATTATCTATTCTCGGTTGCTGTCAGGAAAAACAGCCTGTTTCAGAATGAGTTTGAAAAAATCCCGTTTTACTCCAACCGCAAGCCGCACCGGTTCGACCGGCTGCTTCACAGCAAAACGGGCTATTCCGACTCTCGGTTACGCAAATATCACAACGCTTTTTTTTGCCAGAAGCTGTTTCATCGACATCCTCTGGCTGGAGAACTGCTTAACCGAATCAACAAACTCAATTTGAACTGAGGAGTGCGTTGCGTACAGACTGAACAGCAGCAGAAAGTCATGAGCTTATCGAATCAAAGCCATAGCGCTCTTTGAACCGCTGAATTTTCCGTTCAACTTTCTTTATTCCGAACCATTTTATCCAATTCGAGAGAGGAATCACTTCCGAAGAACCGAATCCGTCAATCATAACAACCACAAGCCCCGCCCCCTGGTCGCGAACAATGATGTTATGATCCAAGATATCGCGTGTAATCACAACTTCGCTCCGGAGCAAAAAGAAAAATGTCTCCAATGCCGCAAACAGCTCGGTGGTTTTCCCATTTTCCGCCACATACTGCTGCACTGTCAAAGGCACACTGCCGTCCGCGTTTCGAACTAAATCGGTAACAATTCCCGGCCCGCAGTTGGTTCCAGAAATGCCATAACAGCGCGGAAAATGATTCCAAACAGAATCCGTATGTTTCTCAAGCACCTTAAAGGATTTGAGCTCGCGCAGATTGTCATCAAACATCGAGAGTGGGCGCAAGCGCTTATACCAGGGGGTCGCTTCCCGGCGTTTTACCGGATCCCCGTTCGGCCCCAGAACCTTTATACATTTAGAAGCATCATCCGGATGCACATAGCAAACGCGCCGACCGCCGCGCGCAAAAACCAAACCATCATTCAGCACTATCATGATACGCAGGAATAAACGTTAAAGTGAGAAGTCGAACCAACCGTCTTCTGTGACTGATATTTTCACCGTTTCGAATCCCTTTCCACATAAAAAGGGAGGGGGTATTGTTAGCGTAAATCATTAGATTTGCACGAAAAAAGAAGGATATCCTCATGCGGACAATCAGAAAATCGGCCCCCTCCGGCACCCGGCCTTTTTGAAAGACACTTCCCTGCCGAAGGCGCGAAGCTGTCAGCTCGCCTCATCCAATGCTGCATGCCGATACTCCAACGAAGAAACAAGTATCAGAAAATAGCCCATCAGCTCTACGCCTTCTTCAACAATCGTCTTGATGACACGATAATGGTCATCTTCGATCAGTTCCTTCCAAAATCCGCCATATCCGAACAAGCGGGAAAAAACAATCAGAACGAGAAGTCCGCTCATAAAAACCCCGAATGCGGGCTGCTGCATAAACTCTGCAACCGACTCAAAGACCCGGCGCATATTGCGAATCAAATAAACCGTAAAAACCGCCAGGAGAAGCAGTACCAGCATCTTCCACGCATGCCTGCAGACCAAAACATCGAGAAAATAATCAGATTCCCGCACGGCAACACAAAAAAGAAAACCAGACAGCATGACAGCGCATGGAGCACACCGCTCATTGCTCCGCCCGACCCACAGCAAAACCAGCGCCGTACTCATGGCAAAAACCGTCTCCAGTGTTTCCACCGGCCCGATTTCGTCATAAAACACCGGTCCGTATTCAACGGCTCCCCACAGCATTCCAGCAGCAATCACCCCGAGCAGAACCGCATACACAAATATCCGCCCGATCAGACCGAACACTGCCCGATAAGTCGGACGGCTGATATAATCCATTTTCATAGAAATCATTCTATTTCCCAGACCTCACCAAACAAGCAAATTGCAAAGTGTGCATTACAACGACAAATTATTTTCTTCCAACTACCGGTCAGCCCATTTCTACCTAAAACAAATCCGATCAATCCAGTCGTTAAAGGCATCGGAACCGGAAAGCATTTCAATTTCCACACGCAAATAGATCACCGGCAGATCACACCGCTCAATGCGGGGAAAACGCACGGCATCCTTCTCCGTCGTCAGGATCATTTCCGCCCCGGACTCAGCAGCCTGATTAATGGTTTCAATAATCTCCTGCTGGCTGTAGCGATGATGGTCCGCATACTGGGCGCTGTGTACGATCTCCGCACCCAGCCGGCGCAATCCGTTTTCAAAACTTTCCGGAACAGCAATCCCGGAAACAGCAGATACTTTACGACCGTTCAGCGCCTCAAGCGGAAGCTGCTCCCGGGTGTACACATTCTGCAGATATTTAGATGTATGCCGACACTCAGAAATCTCCGCATGAGGATTCATCTCACGAAGCTTTGCTTTCAGCTCCGGAGCGCCTTCCGGAGGACACTTCGTAATGAAAATAAACCCGGCGCGCTTAATATTGCGAGCCGGCTCGCGCAGCAGCCCGCGCGGCAGAACATTGCCGTATCCAAACGGATTGGTGTAATCCACCAGAACAATATCCAAACGGTTCTGGAGCTTCAGATACTGAAACCCGTCGTCCAGCACCAGAGTATCACAGCCCAGTTTGCGAATCGCATACTTACCGGCTTTTACCCGGTCTTTATCCACCACAACCGCAACTTCGGGCAGATTGGACGCCAGCATATACGGCTCATCCCCCGCCAGTTCCGAATTGAGCAGCAGGCGCTCCCCATCCGACACCACACGCGGCAGGCGCTCATTTTTTTTCAGCACTTTATCCCAAAACGGCGTTTTGCGACTTTTATAACCCCGACTGAGAATCGCGACTTTACGCCCCTTCTGCTGCAAAGACCGGGAAAACGTCTCCACAATCGGGGTTTTTCCCGTTCCACCCACCGTCACATTACCCACGCTAATGACCTGACAGCCAAGCGTTTTCGCGCGAATGATCCGATGCTTATGCAGCCACAGACGCAACTGCACCAGAACATAAAAAATGCAGGACAATCCGCGCAGAAACCCGCGCAGACAGGACACGCGCTTTCCCCGCACCTCCTTTGAAATCACCTTTAACAGCCGCTGTTCCAGCCGTTCGTTGGGTTTTTCAGTCATCCTTCAATTCCAGTAATTCGCTAATCTGATGCGCTCCGGTCAGGCACACGGTCACATGATCGTGTCCAGCCTCAGCAAGAACCGTCTCAAACACCCGGCGCGCAAGAGACGGACTGTTGCAGTCTGAGCTCAAGTGCGCAAGAAAAAGATGTTTAAGCCTTTCTCCTGCAATCTGCGCAATCAGCTCAGCCGACGCCCGGTTGGAAAGATGCCCCTGATTGCTCAAAATCCGCTGTTTCAAACTCCATGGGCGCGGAGCCTCGTGCACCATCGACTCTTCGTGATTCGCTTCTATCACCACCACATCACAAGCGCGAAGCTTCTGCCGCAGCAAATTGGTCGCAATGCCGATATCCGTAGCAACGCCGATGCTTCCGACCCCGTTGCGAACCACAAACCCTACCGGCTCATACGCATCGTGCGGAATCGAAAACGGCTCCAGGCACAAATCGCCGATTTCAAAAGAGGAACCGGTGGTAAACTGGCAGCAGATCAACTCGTGCGTTCCTTTATGTGCCGCCCGGATCCCATCGAGCGTGCCGCCGTTGGCATACACCGGAATTCCGTGCTTCCGCTGAAGCACCCGAATGCCGGCAATATGGTCGCTGTGTTCATGGGTCACACAGATCGCATCCAGATTCTCCGGGTTTTCGCCGATTTCCGCCAGCCGTTCCGTGACTTTCTTTGCCGACAGTCCCGCATCAATTAAGATCCGGGTGCTCTCCGTTCCGATAAATATGCTGTTTCCGCTGCTTCCGCTCGCGAGTACACAAAGTTTAATGCTCATGAGTGTTCAATTGATCATTCAAAGGTTTCCTGTTATGCATAGGTCGTAATTGTCAGATAGTCACACTAATTTGTAAATCGAAATGCCAGCACAGTCTTTAGGTTTAGTACAGCAGCAGCGGATGGAGCAGTCGCTCACGCCGCAGATGCTGCAGTCGTTAAAAATTCTCCAGGCCCCGATCCTCGACCTTCAGCTGATGGTCCGGACGGAAATGGACCAGAACCCCACTTTGGAACGGGAAGCGCCGGAAGTCGAGGAAAGCGTCGACTTTGATGAAGCCGCCCGAGAAGAACTCCGCGAAGAACGCGAACTCGGCGAACTCACCGAACTTGCCGAGTGGGACCGGGAATTCCGCAACAACCGCGAAGTACGCTCCAGCAACGACGAGGAACGCCATCAGTTTATGATGGACTCCATCTCCGGCTCGGCCTCCCTGCAGGAACATCTGCTTGAACAGCTTTCTCTGGCCGGGCTCAGCGACCGCGAGCGCGGCATCGCCGAAGTCCTGATTGGGTCCATCGACGACGACGGCTACCTCCAGCTCGACCTCGATGGGATCATCGGTGTCACTCCGGAATTCCCGGAGGAACTCTTTGAGCGGATCATTGCCATCATTCAGGGATTCGATCCGATCGGCGTCGGTGCCCGATCACTCAAAGAATGTCTGCTGATACAGCTGCGCCATGAGGGTCGTAGCGACTCGCAGGAGGCCTCGTTGGTGGAAAACCACCTCGACAAACTCGGCGCCCATCAGTATGAGCAGATTGCCTCGGCCATGCGTCTGCCTCTTGAAAAAATCAACGAACTGGCACGTTCTATTGCAAAACTGGATCCCAAACCCGGCCGCAACTTCACCGCGGAGCAGACCGAATACGTCATTCCCGAAATCTCTGTAGAGAAACAGAACGGGAAATGGATCGTCATCCAGAACAAGTCCCCGTATCCGAGACTGTTCATCAGCCCGCGCTACCTGCAGTTGCTCAAAGACAAGACCACCGCGACAGAAACCCGCAAATACATCCGCGAAAAAATCGCCAAAAGCAAATTTTTCATCCGCAGTATCGACCAGCGACAGGACACCATCTACCGTATCGCCTGCGAAATCGTCAATGTTCAGGAAGAGTTTCTCGAAAAAGGAATCAGCGGGCTCAAACCGCTCACCATGAAGCAGGTGGCCGAGATTCTGGAGGTGCACGAAACAACCATCAGCCGAGCCTGCAACGGAAAATATATGTCCACCCCGCGCGGCGTTTTCGAATTTAAATATTTCTTCACTACCGGTGTAGCCCAGGCCGACGGAACCATCATCTCCAACGCTGCCATCAAAAGTGCTCTGGCCGACATCGTCCGCAACGAAAACAAAAAGAAACCGCTGTCCGACCAGAAAATCGGTGACGCACTCGCCGAACAGGGTATCCATATCGCCCGGCGCACCGTCGCCAAGTATCGCGAACAACTCAAAATCCTCCCGGCGCGCCTGCGCCGCCAGACCTGATTTATGACAACGCCTCTGAAAAAACTCCACATCACCAAAAGTGAAATCAACGGCCTCCCGATGCGCCAATACCAGGGACCGATTGACCTTATTTCCACAGCAGAAGATACAAAACGGGCTGCAGAAGAACTGCAAAAAGAAACACTGCTTGGTTTCGACACCGAAACCCGCCCGGCCTTTCGGCGAGGAGAAAGCTATCAACCCTCTCTCCTGCAACTGGCCACGGCCGAAAAGGCCTACCTCTTCCAGCTCCAACAAACCGGTTTGACCGCCGAAATCCGGTCCATTCTGTCAAACGAACGCATTGTCAAAGCCGGCGTCTCCATCCGTGACGACCTTAAAGAACTGAGAAAACTCTCAGAATTTGCCCCGGCCAGCTTTATCGAACTGGCTCACTCCGCAAAAAAAGCCGGAATTAAAAACCTCGGCCTGCGCGGCATGGGCGCTTTGCTGCTCGGCTTTCGCATCTCAAAAAAGGAGCAGGTCTCCAACTGGGCCCGGCGGGAACTGAGCCCTTCGCAAATCACCTATGCCGCCACCGACGCGTGGCTCGGACGCGAAATCTACCTGCACCTCGACCGCCACGGCCTCATCCTCCAACCCTGCGAAGAGCCATTTTAGGCGCAACACATAACGGCATCGTTCTATCTTCACGGGAAGGGACGAACAAATGCCGCCATACTAACGAGAGTGGCCTCATCAAATTAGAACGCAAGATTGTCGCTGTAAATCAGGCTGCCGCAGGATGACTAAACCAGTGATATATGCGTCGAACGGTTTATACGGATCTCCATTTGACTCGCAAAGTCCTGATAAAAAACCAAAGCATCATTTTGAATGTATGGGAAATACACGCAAAATCATCAACGCACACGGCGCCGATTACAAACAGGCGTTAAACCTGTAATGGATCTACTCAGCAAAAAAGGTATTCTGAGCCCATCTGTTACAGAACAGATTGCTCACAACATTTTTGGCATGGCAAAGACTCTAAAAATTATTCTGATCATGATCGGCCTGCTGACGGTATCCCTGCCGGCCAATGCATCCGAAAATGAATCATCTTCTTTTATGCCGGCTCCGACCTGCGAAACTTCCTCTCAGGATGATCATTCTGAAATTATGGTTAAAATAACCGGACTGCTGATTCTGATCGGCATCCCGGCAATTCTGTTCTGCTCAGGAATTCCAAAAAGAAACGGCCGAGTCAAATCCGGAGGACACTCTTACGGCGGCTATGGATCCTGTGGAGGGTTCGGCACAGGCGGCAGCGGCGGCGGAGGGTTTGGAGGCGGCTGTTCCGGAGGCGGAGGATCCAGTGGCGGTTGGTAGTTGCGATCCGGCCGAGTTACACGTAGCATTCTTTTTTCTTATGAAAAAACTCAAATTAATTTTTACCGTTCTGACTTTTGCGGCGGCTGCTCTGTCTGCCAATGCATCCGACCAACTGCTGAATTCTCTGCAGCCTCGCGGGCTGGTGAATGACTATGCCAATATCATTTCGGCATCTGAAGAACGACAGCTTCTATCCATGCTGACCGAAGTCCGGCAGAAAACCGGTGCGGAGCTGACGGTTGTCACCCTGCCGTCACTCGATGGCGGAGAAATTGATGACTTCACCAATCGGCTGTTTGAACGCTGGGGTGTCGGGCAAAAAGGCAAAGACAACGGCCTGATGTTTCTGGCGGCCATGCAGGACCGCAAAATGCGCATTGAAGTCGGTTACGGCCTCGAAGGCGCCATTCCCGATGCAACCGCGGGACGCATCCGCACAGAGATTATCACTCCGCACTTCAAAGCGGGCAACCCGGGAGCCGGCATCCTGCGGGGAATGGCCGCGCTGTCGCAGCGAGTCGCCGCCGAATACGGTGTATCACTGACCGGGGCCGCGCCGGTTCAATATCAGCGAACCTCCAATCGACGCGGCAATCCGCTGTTCATGATTATCTTCCTGATTTTCTTTATCCCGTTCGCAATTCGCCATCCGTTTCTGGCCATGATGCTGCTCAGCGGCGGCCGGGGCGGCGGTTACCGCTCGGGCGGTGGAGGCGGCTTCGGTGGAGGCGGCGGATTTGGCGGAGGCATGTCCGGCGGCGGCGGCTCCAGCGGCGGATGGTAAATCAAATTTTGGAGTAAAGGAGTATCGGAGTAATGGAAATGAAACCTGAAAAACTGACTCAGGAACTGGAAAAGGCCTGCGGAACAAAACTGAAATCGGTGATTCTATACGGTTCAGCTGCTGCGGGCGATCACGCCGGAAAGAAATCGGACTACAACGTCCTCGTCGTTGTCGACGAGCTCGGCATTGACACCCTCAATGCACTGGCAAAACCTGCGTCCGCCTGGGCTCAGGCCGGGAACCCGGCGCCCCTGCTCTTCACCGAAGACCGGCTGACAAAAGCAACCGACGTCTTCCCGATCGAGCTGCTCGACATCACCGAATGCCACAAAGTACTTTTCGGAAGCGATGCCGTCCAGGGATTGGAAATCAGCACAGAAAACCTGCGCCTGCAGATCGAACACGAGCTGCGCGGCGCACTGATCCGCCTTCGTCAAAGCTATCTGCTGACACAGGGCAAAACCAAAGCAGTCGCTGAGCTGATGACTGGATCACTCTCAACCTTCCTCGTACTCTTCCGCGCCGCGCTTCGACTCTTCGAAGAAACCGTGCCGCAGAAAAAGTTCCAGGCATTGGAAAAACTGGCAGGGCACCTGACCTTTGATGCATCCGTTTTCCAGACCGTACAGGCGCTCAAAGAAGGATCAAGAAAGGCAAAAGATGTCGATGTGCCTGAGCTGTTTAACAATTATTTAAAAACCGTCGAGTGCGTCATTGACGCCGTTGACGCACACATCCAGAAGGAGAATGCATAATGAAAAAAACACTGCTTATCGTTGGAATTATCGTCCTGATTCTAGTGGTCATCCCGCTGATGATGGTCAAAGGAAACTACAACCGGTTCGTCGGCCTTCAGGAAGGGGTGGATGCTCAGTGGGCCAATGTGGAAACCGTTCTTCAGCGCCGCTTCGACCTGATCCCGAACCTGGTCAATACCGTTAAAGGCTTTGCCGCACAGGAAAAAGAGGTTTTCACCAAAGTCACCGAACTGCGCAGCCAGTGGGCAGCAGCCGGCACCCCGAACGAAAAGGTTGAAGTCGCCAACCAGATGCAGGGCGCTCTCGGCCGCCTGATGCTGGTGGCGGAAAACTATCCGGAGCTGAAATCCAACCAGAACTTCCTCGCCCTCCAGGAAGAACTGGCCGGAACCGAAAACCGGATCTCCGTTGAACGCCGCCGCTACAACGACAGCGTCCGCAGCTACAACACCGCCATCCGCAAGTTTCCGGGCGTGATTATCGCCAATATGTTCGGCTTCGACAAACGCACCCCGTTTGAAGCCTCACCGGAAGCAGTCAATACCGTCCCCGCTGTTTCATTCTGAGTCCATCGCACAGACGAAAAAGCCGGGTTTTCCAAGGATTGGAAAATCCGGCTTTGTTTTTCCGGACTATGGAAGCATGAGCACTGCCTCATTCTGCCAAACAAGCTCGATCATGCTGAACTACATTCAAAAAATACAGCGTGTAGAAAACAGTAAAAAACGCATAAAGCACCGCCATCAATGGATGAAACAAATAAAGCATCCAGGGAGAACCGAACCACTCAACGGCCATTTCCCTCCCAACAGCCACAACCATCAGGATCGTCAAGGGAAGGCCCACGGGAGCTTTAAACAGCAACTGGATGCCAAACAACTTCCACCAGGATCCTCTAACCACTTGGAAGCTGCAAATGAATACCGAAAAGGCGCGCTTCTGCTTCAGAATCAAAGCCTGATAAACAAATATAAAATAGACCCCTAAAACGGTTTCGATCACAAGTACCGCGAAACGAAAAATCAACACACCAATTTCAGGGCATTCAACGAATGCTAGAAATTTGACCAGCCCGCTGGAAATTATTCCTCCCGCTAAAAACATCAAACGAATAACAAAAGCTGACAGGCAAATATTTCCAACACACTGAAAAACCTTTTTTAACTGAACCTGCTCCGTCCTTACCGACTGTGCTGTAAGAAAAATCACAAAAAGCATCCCGAGAAATCCAAACAGACTTGATGCCCTGAACTCCCAAACAAACCAATGATGGTTTAGCTCCCCGAACAAGTTCCCTGTAAATGTACTATCAACGCCTATCAGCAAAACCTGCCAACAAAACAAAACACCGAAAATAATCCCAAATCGGCGGCAATAGATCTTCCAACTGGCATAAAACAGCTCTTTCAGCGTCAGTTTTCTGTCATCTGGATTTGGAATCATTTCCCGACTTTGTCCATAAAGTTGAACCCTCGACAAAAATCAGGAATTTTTGAGCTTCAGCACCAACGCTCCGAGCGGCGGAAGATCGAACTGAAGAGAAAACTCCTTGCCGTGCCACGGAAGATGATGAGCGTCATACACGGATCCTTCTTCCGGCCCGGCATCGGAGCCGCCGCACTCGTAGGAGTCGGTGTTGAGGATCAGTTCCCAGTTCCCGGCAACGGGAAGACCGATCCGGTAGCCGGGGCGCGGCGTCGGCGTCAGATTCAGCACAACGGCCATCACATCCTCCGGGTTCTCACCTTTGCGCAGATAAGAGACGACCGAACTTTCCGCATCCTGGAAGTCGATCCAGTCGAATCCTTCCCAGGAGGATTCAATACCGTAAAGCGCAGGCTCCGATATGTAGAGCCGGTTCAGGATCTTAAGGAGGCGCTGCAGCTTCTGATGCGGCTCGTACTCGAGCAGATTCCAGTCGAGGCTGTTTTCGCTGTCCCACTCTTTCCACTGCCCGATTTCACAGCCCATGAAGAGCAATTTTTTACCGGGATGCGTGAACATGTAGGTGTAAAGCAGTCGCATGTTGGCGAACTTCTGCCACATATCACCGGGCATTTTGTCGAGCATGGAAGCTTTTCCATGAACCACCTCATCGTGCGAAAACGGCAGAATAAAGTTCTCGGTGAACGCATAGATCATCGAGAAGGTCAGATCGCCCTGATGGTATTTACGGTGGATTGGGTCCTTGCTGAAATAGGTGAGTGTATCGTTCATCCAGCCCATGTTCCACTTAAAGTCAAAGCCGAGCCCGCCCTGATCCAGCGGATGCGACACCTGAGGAAATGCGGTGGATTCTTCCGCAAACGTCAGAAAGCCGGGATACTGGCTATGGATAAGACTGTTAAAATGCTTCAGGAACTCAATGGCTTCGAGGTTTTCACGCCCGCCATATCTATTGGGAATCCACTGGCCTTCATTTCGTGAGTAGTCGAGATAAAGCATGCTGGCAACGGCATCAACACGCAGGCCGTCCAGATGATATTCCTCCGCCCAGAATACTGCGGACGAAAGCAGAAACCCGCTGACCTCGTGGCGGCCGTAGTTGGGAATCAGCGTTCCCCAGTCCATGTGCTCGCCCTGACGCGGATCGGAGTGCTCATACAGATGCGTGCCGTCGAAGTAGCCGAGGCCGTGGGCATCTTTCGGGAAATGGGCGGGAACCCAGTCGAGAATCACGCCGAGTCCAACCTGATGGCAGCAATCGACAAAATACCGGAAATCGGCGGGAAAACCGAAGCGGGAGGTGGGTGCGTAATAACCGGTGGCCTGATACCCCCACGATCCGTCATAGGGATGCTCTGTGATCGGCAGCAGCTCAATGTGCGTGTGCCCCATCTCTTTTACATACGGAACCAGCTGATCAGCCAGCTCACGATAGGTGAGCCAGCGATTGCCTTCTTCCGGCATCCGTTTCCATGAACCCGGGTGCAGTTCATAAATGCTGACCGGACTCTTATGCCAATTGGTCTGCGCCCGTTTTTCCAGCCACGCACCGTCATTCCACTCATAGCCGGACAGATCGCAGACAACGGATGCCGTGCGCGGACGCAGCTCTGTTTCAAACGCATACGGATCGGCTTTCTGCGCCCAGAAGCCGTTTGGACCCTTGATCTCAAATTTATACTGGTCACCCACTTTAGCGCCGGGAATAAAACGCTCCCAGACACCGGAGTTTTCAATGCGCTTCATCTCATGAATCCACGCCTCCCAGTTGTTAAACGAGCCGATGACGCTGACGTTCTCGGCGTTCGGCGCCCAGACCGAAAAATAGACCCCGTGCTCGCCGTTTTCCTCCAGAGGATGCGCCCCGAGTTTTTCGTAGGCGCGGTAGTGAGTTCCCTGTCCATGCAGAAACAGGTCGAAATCGGTGAGCTTAGGTCTTTTTTCCATAGATGCTTCCAAACGTTGAAACTTTTTACCCGATTTTTTCCAACCATTGAAAGTCTATTGCGTCGGCAATTGGCTGGTTTTCCAGGGTTTGGAAAAAATCAGTAGGCCCGGGCGTCGTTGTCTTCCATAAAATTGATGAAAGAACGGTTCGCCACGCGGTTTCCGCCCGGAGTGGGATAGTTACCGGTAAAGTACCAGTCGCCTTTATGATTCGGGCAGGCAGCATGCAGACCTTCAATGCTCTGGTAGATCACCTCAAACTCTGCATTCAGGTCCGGCGGGCGCAGAATCTCAGCAATTTTCGCTTCCACTTCACGCGGCTTAAACAGCTTGAACAAAACCTTCACTTCATTCACAACCTCTTCGCGCGGCAGCTCCATAGAGGCTTTACATTTCTCGTAAATTTCCGTCAGAAGCGCTTCCCGGCCGGTTTCTTTAACCAAAGCAATCGCTGCCTGGAATGCCACAAAGTCCTTCAGTTTGGACATATCAATCCCGTAGCAATCAGGATAACGAATTTCCGGAGCGGACGAAACAATCACGATTTTTCTGGGCCGCAGACGGTCCAGAATGCGCAGGATGCTTTCGCGCAGGGTGGTGCCGCGGACAATGGAGTCGTCGAGCGCCACCAACGTATCTTCAGGCCGAACAATCCCATAGGTGGTGTCGTACACCATCGAAACCAGCTCGGTGCGATCCGCATCCGCGGTAATGAACGTGCGAAGCTTCGCATCCTTGGTCATGATTTTTTCCATGCGCGGCTGATAGTTGACCAACTCGGCAATCCGTTCCGGCGAAAGATCCCGCTTGGCCAGAATATGGTGCTGGGCACGCTCGGCCACATAGGTCTTGGTTCCTTCAATCAGTCCGTAGAACGCGGCATCAGCCGTGTTGGGAATGTATGAAAAGACCGTGTGGTCCAAATCGTAGTCGACCGCTTTGAGCACGCGCTCGGTCAGCTGGCGCCCGAGCTGCTTGCGCTCGTTGTAGATATCGCGATCGGTTCCGCGCGAGAAATAAATACGCTCAAACGAACACGGAGCCACGGTCTTGACTTCAGAAATCTGCTCATGCAGGACTTCGCCGGTTTTGCGGATAATCAGTGCATGACCGGGCTTGATTTCCTCCACTGCATCAATCGGAACATTAAACGCTGTCTGGATCGCCGGACGTTCGGAGGCTACGACGACAAACTCGTCATCGCGATAGAAGAATCCGGGACGAATTCCACAGGCATCGCGCATCACGAACATATCGCCGTTGCCGATCATGCCCGCCATTGTGTAACCACCATCAAAATTTTTGACCGAACGTTTCAGAATGCTCAGCAAATCAAGATTTTCGGCGATTTTCTGCGTGATCTCCATCCGGGAGATCCCTTCCTTGCGGAACTGGCGGAACAGCCGATCGTTTTCTTCATCGAGAAAATGGCCGATTTTCTCCAGCACCATCACCGTATCTTTTTCACTGCGCGGATGCTGTCCCAGTTCCACCAGCGTTTCGAAAAGCTGATCGTTGTTGGTCAGGTTAAAGTTCCCGGCCAGTACCAGATTGCGGCTGAGCCAGTTGCTCTGGCGGAGAAACGGATGGCAATAGTTGAGCCCGCCCTGCCCGCGGGTTCCGTAGCGCAGATGGCCGAGCAGCAGTTCCCCGGCAAACTTGGCGTGCTTTTTGATCCACGCCGGATCATTGATTCCGTCCGGGTTTTCGTCAAAAGCTTCCGCAAGCGATCCGAGCATGTGCTGATGCACCTGCTGAATCGGGTTTTTATCTGCCGAACGCGCACGGAAAATAATCGGCCGGCCCGGTTCCACATCGGTTTTAATGACCGCTGCGCCGCAGCCGTCCTGCCCCCGGTTATGCTGCTTTTCCATCAGCAGGTAGAGGCGATTAATTGCAAAATACGGCGATCCGTATTTTTCGATATAATACTCAAACGGCTTCAAAAGCCGGATTGCGGCAATGCCGCATTCATGGCCGATCCAGTCACTCATATCCCATACACTCCTGTCGGTTCCGGATACAAAACCGAATCCTTGCATCCCCCTCTCCTCCGGTCAACCGGTTTTTCCAATCTTTGGAAAAGTCGGGTCGCCGTTGAAACTGAAAAATCTTTCTGGAAGCAATCCGGCTTTTGAATACGATCTGTTTAACAGCAAAGAGGTTGCCAAATAATGAAAAACGACAAACGGGACGCATTCATTGAAACCTTATACAACCGTGTGACCGGCGAGGAAGACACCCGCGTATGTAAAGATATTCCGGAATCCGCCTGCAAAGACCAGCCACACAACTTTTTTGCTTATCTCGGATCCAACCTCCTCGGGAAAGTGGCCGACGAGATCGCCAGCGCCAAACTGATTATTCCGTGGCTGTTCGGCATGCTCGGCGTTCCGGCCATCTTCACCGGATTTCTGGTTCCCATCCGTGAAGGCGGCGTTCTGCTTCCTCAGCTGCTCGTCGCCGCCGCGGTCCGGAAAATGGCGATTCGGAAAAAGGTGTGGATTGTCGGAGCGCTGTTGTCGGCCATCAGCCTGTTCGGAATGGCCGCCGCGGCACTGAGTGCGAAAGGCGCCTCCGCGGGTGGAGCCATTCTGCTGATGCTGATTCTCTTCAGCCTGTCGCGCGGGCTCTGCTCAGTTTCCGCCAAAGATGTTCTCGGCAAAACTGTTTCCAAAAGCCGGCGCGGTGCACTGATGGGATGGAGTTCCGGTCTCTCCGGCATTGCCGTCCTGCTGATCGGGCTGTGGCTGGGAACCGTTGATTTAGAGACTGCCGGACCGCACGTCTTCTTCGGCCTGCTTATCACCAGCGGCATCCTGTGGATTATTGCCAGCCTGATTTTTTCCGCCATCACTGAACAGCCGGGTGCAACTGAAGGCGGAGGCAATGCTCTGAAAGTTGCAATGCAGCAGCTGAAACTCCTAAAAACCGACGCACCGTTCCGCCGTTTCGTCACTGCCCGCGGGCTGCTTTTATCCGTCGCTCTCGCACCGCCGTTTTATGTTTTAATCGCGCAGTCGCAAACCGAAGGCGGACTGCTTGGTCTTGGATCACTCATCATCGCCAACGGACTGGCCGCCAGCCTCTCCGCTCCGTTCTGGGGCTACATGGGCGACCGATCCAGCAAGCAGGTCATGGCGATTGCCGCGACCGGCTCCGGACTGCTCGGCATCTTCACATTCATTGCCGTAATGAATCATTGGCAATGGGCTATCAACGCATACGGCATGGCTGTTATTTTCCTGATTCTCAACGTCATGCACGGCGGCGTGCGCCTCGGACGCAAAGTGTATCTGGTGGATATGGCAACCGGAGACAACCGCGCCGCCTATGTCGCCATCTCCAACACCGTCATCGGCGTACTGATGCTTTTCGGCGGCCTGATCGGCTTGATCGGAGACTGGCTGGGCCCGGCCGCGACGGTTCTGGTGCTGGGCGCCCTGTCCATCTTATCCGTCTTTTACATCAAACATCTGCCCGACGTCAGCGAACCTTCATAGCACGGAAAAGAAGGTCTAGTCGGGCAAAACGTCCGATTCATTGCGATCCATGTAAAGCGTTTGGGTCGGATACGCAAATTCAATGCCTTCTTTCTCAAACTCTTCGTAAAGACCGAGGTTGATGGCCTGCTGAATGTCCATGTAACGGTTGTAATCCGCGCTATGAACATAATAGACAAACTCAAAGTCGAGCGAATACGCCCCGTAGGCTTTAAAGTGGGCACGATCGAAATGGACATCATCCAACTGGTCGAGTTGTTCTTTGAAAATGTCCGGAATTTTCCGAAGTTTGGACGGCGGGGTCTGATAGGTGACACCAACCCCAAAAACAACCCGGCGCTGCTCCATTCGTTTATAATTCCGAATGCGGCTTTTCAGCAGGTCGTTATTGGAAAAAATCAGCTGCTCGCCTCCAAGGCTTCGAATGCGGGTTGTTTTCAACCCGATGTGATCCACCGTGCCGAGAAAGTTGTCGACGATAATAAAATCGCCGATTGAGAATGGACGATCGAGTGATATGGAGAGCGAAGCAAACAGATCGCTCAAAATGTTCTGCAACGCCAGCGCAACCGCGATCCCTCCAATCCCCAATCCGGTGATCAGCGTGGTCACATCGACTCCGGGAATATTGTCAAGGACGGCCAGCACCACCAGAACGACAATGAAAATCCGGCCCATAAAAACGAGAGCCCTTGCTGTCGTCACCTTGCCGGCGTTCTGTTCGAGATGCTGCCGTTCATAACGGCGAACCGCCGCCGTCAGAAACGCGTTCACCCAAACACCGCACTGAATAATCAGCAGCATAACCATTGCCGACCGTCGCCATAATGATGCCGTGTCAGAAAGCTCAAGGACACGGCTGCCAACAAAGGCTGAAACGGCCGCGATAAACGGGTAGGAAATACTGCCGGCCGTCGTTGTGAGCGCATGGACTGTTTTCTGAACAAACCGCCGCCGGAGTTCGCGCCGGGCCCAACGACGCCCAACCACCCGGATCAGCCAAAGTGCCAGAGCAATCATCACGGCAACCGCACAGGCAGTTGCCCATCGATCCAGCGCATTGCCAAGGAAGGTCGTATTTTCCAAATTTCCGAAAAAATCTGTCGTCATATCTTCACCCTGTGTTTCCTGCTGTACGACTCCATAAAACAAATGATCGGCAGGCGTTCCCAGAAAATATTACAAAAACCCTTCACATTCAATCTGAGTCCGCTTCAATAGAACGCAGGTTTCCGAAGAACAACTGAAGAACCGCATCAGAAGAATGATTTTAGTATTGGGGGAAATCCTGTTTGACGAACTGCCGCAAGGCAGGCGACCGGGCGGCGCTCCGTTTAATTTCGCGCAGCACCTGCACCGGATGGGCCACGATGTGCGTTTTGTTTCGTGCATCGGACGAGACAAATACGGAGTGGAACTGCTGAAACTGGTTCTGGAAACCGGTCTGGATTCCAACTGGCTCCAACGGCATGACGAGGCCCTCACCGGACGTGTCGCCATTACACTCGATCCCGGCGGCGTTCCAACCTACGACATCGTGATCAATGCGGCATATGACTTTATTGATTTCGACGCCCTGCCGCCAATGTCTCCGGAAATGGTTTCCTTCGGCTCGCTCATCCAGCGCACCAAAGCCGGCCGCAAAGGGCTGCAGAATTATCTGCGGTCTCTGCCAAAGTCCACTCAGCGGTTTTACGACGTCAATTTCCGCGACGGCTGCACCTCCGGCGAGATCCTGATCCCATCCCTGCAGCAGGCCGACATCCTGAAGCTCAACGACGATGAACTTCCAATGGTTGGAAAACTGACCGGATCGGATCTCTCCGGCGACGTGCTCGTCGAATGGCTGATGCAGACATACGCCATCGAACAGGTCGCGCTGACCCGCGGATCGAACGGCTGCGCGCTCTACCGCGAAGGCACAAAAACCGAAATGCCGTCCGGCCCGTTAACCAAAGAAGACATTGTGGATACGGTCGGCGCCGGTGATGCTTTTGCGGCCATGCTGGCTCACTGCCTCGTCAACAACGCCGATTCCCACACCACACTGCAACAGTGCACTCGGCTGGCGGAATTTGTCTGCACCGTTCCCGGCGCCGTGCCGGACGACGATTCCATTTACAAAACACTGACTTAAATAATATCATGAAAAACGACGACCTCACCATTCACATGTTCAGCCTGCACGGACTGATTCGCGGCAGCAACCTGGAAATGGGCCGCGACGCCGACACCGGCGGACAGATTAAATATGTTCTTGAAGAAGGGCTGGAACTGTCGCGGCAGCCGGGTGTCGGCCGCGTAGACCTTTTTACCCGGCGGATCGACGACCCGACGGTTTCGGACGACTACAGCGTAGCCGTCGAACAGATCACCGACAAATTCCGGATCATCCGCATTCCGTGCGGCGGCCGCAAATACATGCGCAAAGAACTGCTCTGGCGGCATCTGGATGAATATATCGACAAATCGATCAAATTCATCAAAAGCGAAGGTCGACTGCCCGATCTCGTACACGGCCACTATGCCGATGCCGGATACGTCGCCATGTGGCTCGGCCGCCTCTTTGGAGTTCCGTTTATTTTCACCGGTCACTCGCTGGGACGCTCCAAAAAACGCAAACTTCTCAGCGACGGAATGACTGAAGACAAAATCGACCGCAGATACATGATTGAGCAGCGGATCGAAACAGAAGAGGAAATTCTTCAGTCCGCTGACATGATCATCACCAGCACGCGACAGGAAGTCGACCAGCAGTACGGCGAATATCTGAGTCACCAGTTCCCGACCTTCCGCGTCATCCCGCCGGGACTCGATCTCGATAAATTCTATCCCTACTACCACAGCCAGCTCTCCGAGAAAGAACCGGACGAAGAACTGCTGCACGCACACGCATCGATTCTGCGCGAGCTGGAGCGCTTCTTTAAAAATAAAGAAAAACCGCTCATCCTCGCACTCTGCCGGCCCGACAAACGCAAAAACATCAACGGCCTCATCAAAGCCTATGGCAAAAGCCGAGACCTGCAGGCCATGGCCAATCTCGCCATCTACGCCGGAATCCGCAAAGACATCACGCAGATGGAAGACAACGAACAGGGCGTCCTGACCGACATGCTTCTGCTGATGGACAAGTATGACCTCTACGGAAAAATGGCAATTCCGAAGAAACACGATTTCCAGCTCGAAGTGCCGGAGCTCTATCGGATCGCTGCCGAAAGCCGAGGGGTGTTTGTAAACGCCGCGCTCACCGAACCGTTCGGACTGACCCTTCTCGAAGCCGCAGCAACCGGCCTGCCGCTGGTCGCCACCGATGACGGAGGTCCGCGCGACATTCTGGCAAACTGCAAAAACGGCGAGCTGGTTGAGCCGTCCGACACAGAAGCCATTGCAACCGCCATCAAAAAAATCGTCGCAGACCCCGATCTCTGGGACGAATACTCAAAGAACGGCCTGCTCAATGTGCGCGAACACTACACCTGGGAAACACACGCCACCAACTACCTCAAAGAGATCCGCACGGTCATCAACGATAATCCGCCGGACAAAGCGGATGCATCCAAAACCCCGACGGCCATCGGCCGCCGCTTTGCCAAACTCAACCATTTCTTCATCACCGATATCGACAACACGCTCATCGGTGATGACAACAGTCGACTGGATGAATTAAAAGCCTTCCTCGAAACGCATCATAATCAACTCGGTTTCGGGATCGCCACAGGACGGACGATTGATTCCGCACTGCAGATTCTTGCCGAATACGACCTGCCGAAACCGGACGTCATGATCACCTCCGTCGGCGCCGAAATCTATTACGGCGGTCAGCACCACCCCGACCGCGGATGGGCGGCGCATCTTTCCAACCATTGGAACCGCGAAAAAATCCGCAGCCTGCTCGAAGACTTCGACTTCCTCGAGTATCAGGAGGAAGACACCCAGCGGCCGTTCAAGGTCAGCTACAACATGGACCCGGCAAAAGACCGTCTGACGCAGGTCCATGAACTTCTGCAGAAAAACCGATGCCGCTATACAATGATCTACTCACACGAGCAGTTCCTCGACATTCTTCCGCACCGCGCATCCAAAGGAAAGGCCATCCGCTACATCAGCTACAAATGGAACATTCCGCTCAGCAGCATTATTGTCTCCGGCGACTCCGGCAACGACGCCGAAATGCTGCGCGGTGACCTCAACGGAATCGTGGTCGGAAACTACAGCCATGAGCTCGACCGCTTCCGCGGCCAGCGCAAAGTGTACTTTGCCGACGCCGAATGCGCCGGCGGAATCCTCGAAGGACTCGCACACTACAACGTCAAAGCGAAACTGGAAAACTCATGAACATTCAGAACAAAGTCCAGCTCATCACCTACCCGGACAGTCTTGGCGGGAACCTGCTGACCCTTCACTACTGCCTGCGCAAGCACCTCAGCACCGCCATCGGAGGGGTGCATCTGCTTCCGTTCTATCCATCGTCCGCCGACCGCGGCTTCGCGCCCATCACCTACGCGGAAGTTGATTCCCAGTTCGGAACGTGGACCGACGTTGAAAAAATCGCAGCCGACTTCGACCTCACCGTTGACTTTATGGTCAACCACATTTCACGCCAGTCGCCGTTCTTCCAGAACTACCTCGAACTGGGAGACGATTCCGAGTTCGCCGACATGTTTCTCAGCTTCAATAAATTCGGTCCCAACGGCATCAGCGATGAAGACCTCGCCAAGGTCTACACCCGCAAGCCGCGCCCGCCCTACCTCGAAATCCAGCGTCCCGATGGAAGTATTGAACGCATCTGGTGCACCTTCGACTACGAACAGATCGATCTCGACTGGAACTCGCCGCTCACCCGCTCCTACATGCGTAATGAACTCATTCGCCTCGCACGCAGTTCCGCCAAAATGATCCGGCTCGATGCCTTTGCCTACACCACTGTCGACATCGGAACCGACTGCTACTTCCGCGAGCCCGCCGTCTGGGAACTGCTCGACTGGCTCAAAGACTGCGTCGCGCCGTTCGATGCCGACGTCCTCCCCGAGGTCCACGAACACCACCGCTATCAGCAAAAGCTCGCCGACCACGACTTCTGGTGCTACGACTTCGCCCTGCCCATGCTCGTCCTCCACAGCCTCTATCATCACACCGGAGAAAAACTCAAACACTGGCTGAACATCTGCCCGCGCAAACAGATGACCACCCTCGACACACACGATGGCATCGGCATCGTCGACGTCGAGGACCTGCTCACCCAGGAAGAAATCGACAGCACCGTCAAAGGGCTCTACGAAAAAGGCTCCAACGCCAAAAAGATCTACTCCGGCCCGGAATACCAGAATCTGGACATTTATCAGATCAACTGCACCTACTACTCCGCGCTCAACTGCGACGACAACTCCTACATCGCCGCCCGCGCCATCCAGTTCTTCGCCCCCGGCATCCCGCAGATCTACTATGTCGGCCTGCTCGCCGGCGAAAACGACACCGATCTCGTCGAACTCACCCGCAACGGTCGCGACATCAACCGCCACAACTACGGCATTGAAGAAGTGAATCAGGACATTCAGAAACCCGTCGTTCAGCGCCTCCTGCGCCTCATGGAATTCCGCAGCACTCACCGTGCGTTCGACGGCGACCTCACCATCGGCGACACCCCGGACAACCAGCTCCACCTCACCCGCACTAACGGGCAGCACCGCGCCTCCGTTCACATCCACCTGAAAACCTACGAATGCTCCCTCACCTATACCGACGACGAAGGCGGCGAACAAACCATCGTTCTTTAATCACCGCGCATTCTTTTTCAAGGCTTGTCAGATCTGTCTCGGCCACGCTGTTCTGTGACAACGAAACGACTTCTTCTAATCATCATCGCCGGGCGTTTTGTTTTCGGCTCGCTCCTTTCGCGACAGTAAATCTCTGGAAGCCGCCTACAAAAACCATCAAAGCAATGTTCAGGTATAGAGCAGCGGCACGACAATTAAAACTCTTCCAGATGATGAGGCACAGATCGATGCGCTCGAAAAAGACCGGCGCCTCATCCGCCCGGACCGGGCACCCCACTGAGACGATATTTAATCCCCACAACATTTCCAAGGATTGGAACTTTTTCCAATCCCTGAAAATATCTATCGTTCAATAAATAGGAGACCCACCATGAAGAAAATCGTAATTGGCGCAGCAGCACTCGTAACCGCATTCGGAGCGGCGGCACAAACGGAGCCGTTCAACCTGAGCCTTACACCGGACGTGGCTGTGCATGACCGCATTACAGAGATCCGCGGAATCACGCTGAGCCTCTGGGGCGAAAACCCGCAGCACTCCTTCGCTTTGGGGCTGGTTAACGGAACCACCGGCAACAGCGCCGGACTCAGTGTTGGAATCCTGAACTATGCAGACGGATACAAAGGGTTGCAATGGGGAGTGGTCAACCATACGGAAGGTGACTTCACCGGATGGCAGGGAGGTCCGTTTGCCGGATTGCTGGGCAGCGCGGTCAACTATGCCGGCGGAACCATGAAAGGCCTGCAGGTTGGCGGAGTCAACATGACCGGAAACCTCACCGGTCTTCAGGTTGGACTGGTCAATTACACCAAAGGTTCTGGCCCTGGCATCCAGATCGGACTCGTCAACATGATGCCCGAAAACATCTGGTTCGATAATCTGCCCGAAGAACTGGCACCGGCCATGATTCTCGTCAACTGGCGCTTCTAGCCCTCTAACCGCTTAACGAGGCCGGCATGCCCGACGTCCAACCCTCGGAAAAATTTTCAGGTGCAACCTGTTTCCAAGGGTTGGATTTTTTTACATCCAAGGGGACAGTCCTGAATGGCGCTAAGTTAAGGTCTGTTTGCACTGTATTTGCTCTGATGCAGTCAAAAAGGTCAGTCCCGTAATCAAGTAATCCAAGGCCTGCTCCCGTCTCGTCACCCATCAAATTTCAAAATATATTGTTCAGCTTACGTTTTTTTAGACAGCAAATGAGGAATTGTTTAAGAAAATCATCCAATAAAAAGCTGGTATGATTTTGACACGAACAACAAAAAGAAAGCCCCGGGCTTTAGACGATGGCTTTTATTCGGACTGACCAAATCAGTGATTAGCCTTGCCGTGAAGTGGCTGAAAGATGAGGGATGAACTATGACAGAAGAATCATAGAAATTTCAAATCGATCCTGCGGCGGCGTGTGACACGCCTCCCTGCTTGCCTTTTCCGTACAATCCGTGTGTTCCGTGGTTAAATTCTCCGTGCCTCTGAGTTCTCTGTCCGGACCTCGACTGTGAACATGATCCTGTGAATTCAGTTGATCCCGTCAGAAGCCCGAATGCTCCAGCCCAAACCCAATCTTTCCCGGTGAAAGGTTGAAACCTGAGATGAGACCGGTAGGGTAAAGTATATGCACGACACGATTGAGAAACTCGGAAATTCACAGATTCAGCACGGACCGGACAACAACCGCATCTATCTGATGAAACTCGACCCTGCCGATATGCCCGGCATTATCGGCCAGCTCAACGAACTGGCCGCCGAGAAGGGCTACACTAAAATCTTCGCAAAAGTGCCCGGCCCCAGCGCGTCGGCCTTTGTCCGCGAAGGCTACTGCCGCGAAGGAATGATTCCTCATTTCTACAGCGGGAAAACCACGGCAACGTTTCTAGGAAAATTCATCGATCCCATGCGGGAAGCCACCCGGCAGCGCAATAAAATTGAAAACATCATTATCCTCGCGCAGTCCAAAAACGGAACACAGCCCAAACCGCTTCCAGAGGGATATACGATGCGTCCGGCTGTCGAAGCTGACGCAGAAGAACTGGCCGCAGTCTACAAACAGGTCTTTGAGTCCTACCCCTTCCCGATTCACGACCCGGATTATTTAATCAAAACCATGCGAAGCCACGTCTGCTACTTCGTCGCGGAAAAAGACGGAAAAATCGCGGCGGCCGCTTCGGGCGAAATGGATAAAGAAAACCGCAACGCAGAAATGACCGACTTCGCCACCCTGCCCGAACACCTCGGCAACGGTCTGGCCGTTCATCTGCTGAAGTTCATGGAACCGGAAATGCAGAAGCGCGGCATCGCCACGCTCTACACCATCGCCCGCGCCATCTCTCCCGGCATGAACATCACCTTTTCAAAATGCGGCTACACGTTCGGCGGCACGCTGATCAACAACACCCAGATCTCCGGTTCCATCGAAAGCATGAATCTCTGGCACAAAAGCTTCTGATATCCGAATTCCAATGTTTGGAAGCCAAATTGGCCGACGGAACTTCCGGCTATTCGCCGGGGGCGCTGCGCACGCGCAGGAACTGTTTTTCTCCTCCGACCGGAAGCGTCCATTCAACAACATCGCCGGCGTTGGTCCATGTGACGAGGTCTTCAGATTTTTCAACCTGTAACCGCAGGCGGGCGGTAGTTCCTTCGATGCCCAACGCAACCTGCCCAACGGCTACGTCAAGCACGGCGTTGGAGCTGTAAAGGCCATAGGTATCCGGATTATCCCGAATGTAAGAAATAAACGGCGCACTGTCACGGGTCGGCGAAAGACCGTTGTTGAACTCGAACAGGTCATCATAATCGTCCCCATCCGTATTAGCCATCCACGGATTGGCGCCAACGGCCCATTCGTTGGTGTTTTTGAGGCCGTCGCCATCCGGATCGTCGGAGAAGGATGCCAAAAGGTTGGTGGGTGCGGTTGCCGTAAAATAGAGGTTGGTTGCTGACGGACCGGTGGTCGTTCCACCGCTCCAGCCGGTAAAGAGCCAGCCATAATCCGGAACCGCGCGAAGATGGTTCGTTCCGCCATCCGGGAACCAGGCTCCATTGCCCGAATAAGCCATATCGATCGGCTGTACAGCGCCTAGACCTGACACACCCCATGTCACCCAATAGGATGTATCCCACTCCCATGTAAGCGAGGACACCACATTGGTCAGTTTAACCGTGGTCGAATCACCGCTGCCCGATGCCGGAGCAATCCCTATTCCCGAAAAACCGGCGCAGTTAAGCAGAATAGTTCCGTCCTGTTCAAAAACAGGATTTTCGTAAAACGTGCTGTAAACGGATTGATGCCATGAATTGGTTGTGACACCTGCTGTCGCTGAAGGAAACAACTCTCCGTGAGGCGTTGATATGGTCAGGACATAATCCCGGGAATCGACCGTCGCGCTCACCGAGTTGGTGGAGCGCACCGCCAATGCACTGATTGAAATTCCGAGAACCGTAAACAAGATTATTTTTAAATATTTCATCATTCTCTCCTGAATTATTCTCCGCCGCGCACCGGCCAGACATTGACCGTGGATGTTTTTGATCCGTCCTGAATGGCGCCATTGTAGAAGCTGATGGCCAAGGCCCTCCCCGAATCCGGATGGTATGTTGTCGAGGTCCAGAAATAACTGCTGCCGCTGATGGTGGCATTGGAGAACGGGTGGCTTTGCGGCAGCACCGTTTGATCCCCACGCTGACTGTAATCCACGAGGCTTTCCATTTCGCGCACATTGGGCAGGCGCCAGTCGGCGTAGCCACAGAAGTTGAGGTTTTCGCAATACGCCACGGCTTCTGCCCAGGTCATGGCACCGCAGGCGCGCATGGAGCCGAGCCACATCAGGCCGGTTCGGTTGTCATTAACCGTGCCGTTTCCGTTGTCCGAGAACCGCGCACCGGTTTCTTGCGCACCGCTTTGCACGGCACCATCATCCGCCATATGATAGCTGTTGGTCTGGCCGGTGACAGCGACCTGAAGCGGCGCACTCTCATACACATTGGTGCTGACAACAAGATAGTATGCATACTCCGTCTTTGAAGCTTCGAGGGTCTTCCCGGATTCCAGATCAACCTGCCAACCGGTACTGCCGCCTGTGAATCCTCCCGCGCTGGTACTGGTCCAGAGCTTTGCACTGCTTTGAATTCCTGTAAAGGGATGACCCTCCGGCAGGGCGGTGCCCGACTGCCCATAGTCGATCAAGCTAAGCACTTCCCTCACATTGGGCAGTCTCCAGTTATTCTGATTCGCAGCGGTGGCGGCATCTGACCATTGCATCGGGCCCAGGCCGACGGCCCACCATGTAAAACCGGTCAGCTCGTCATAGACAAAATCACCTCCCCCCGTAAACCGTGGAGCAGTAGATTCGACACCGATCCGGCTTGCGCCGTCATCGCCTGACACATAGCTGTTGGTCTGCCCGCTCTGAGCCAGCGCAACCTGAGCCGCCGCCGCGGATGGCACGGACTCCAGAGTGGCCACTCCTCCTCGACAGGTCAGGTAATAAGCGGATTGGGCAAGCTCAACCTCTCCGTCATAGAAGCTCACCGCAAACCCATAGTTGGAATCTTTCGAATATAGAGTGCTGGTCCAGTACCGCGCCGAGGATGACGTCTGCATTCCAACAAACGGATGCCCAGCCGGCATATAGGCGGTCGTATCATAATTGTACAGCGATTCCAGTTCGTTCACGCTGGGGATTCGCCAATCATCATATCCCGCCAGCGCGGAATTCTCAGCCGTCTGCAGCGCAAACCCACGCATCACAGTGCCTCCCGAAGATTGGCGGGACCACATCAGGCCGGTCAGGTGATCGGTCACCGTACCATCGCCATGATCGGTAAAGCGGGGCGACGGCCATGCAGCACCGGCTTGCAGGTCCCCGTCTTCGCCGGCATATGTGGTTCCCTGAGTCTGCCCTGTTCGGGGAACGTCTGCCAAACCCTTCATCGCCGTACGGACCGGAAGGTAATAGTTGCTGTAATAGGTTCCATAATTATAGGTCAGATGCGCATAGGTTGTTCCGGCCGCAAGACTAACCGCATATTTAAAGCTGTAGTTCGGGAGCGTGGTGCTCGTCCAGTACCAGTCATTATAAGGCAGACTGGAAAAAACACTGGACTCAATGGCCGGGTCATGGAGCCCATAGTTACAAAGGCTTCGCATCTCACGAACATTTGGCAGGCGCCAGTCGTCATGTCCGGCCAGCGTCAAACCGTCGCAGTTTTGAAGTGCCGTGTGCCAGTACGCCGACGAAGCGGATTTTGCCCACATCAGACCGGTCAAATTGTCCGTAATCGTCTCGTCCCCATTGTCGGTAAAACGCGGAGATGGCCAGGTTAGTCCGGGTCGCACGTTCCCGTCCTCTTCATCATACATCCCCTGCGTCTGTCCGGTCTGGGGAATGTTAACGATGCCACCTTCATAAGGCGTATATGAGGGCAACCCATTGTCTAGCAGCAAACGGAAGGTCAGCTCATCCACATTCAGGTTCCAGTCCGCACCCGCATCCCAGACAATCGTCTGGTTGGTTCCGCCTTGAACCATTCCCGCACCGGAAAATGCGTCCGCATTCAGGTTGGTTCCGTTGTGGAACACCTCCACCATCGCCATCAGGCTTTCATCTGCCGGTGTTTCAAAGGAAATGGCTACGGTTCTCGTTCCTTCAACCTGCGCCACGGTCATATTCGTAATGGTCGGCAGCAGGCTGACAAAGCGGGCTGTTATGCTTTTGGGTTCACTCATCGTAACAACGGCATCACCGATGCCGATTGCGTCGCCGTCCCAGCCAATAAACTCCCATCCGGCCGCCGGTGTTGCCACGAGGGTTTGAACCGAGTCCGCTGCATAGAAATCGCTGCTCAGGTTGATAGCTCCACCGCCGTCAACCGTCAGCTCAAGGTAGTGATCCACCTCTGCCCAGGTCCACCCCAACGTTGAATCCTCTTCCAGAGTCACCAGCACCTCATTGGTCGTTCCGGATGCAGGAACCGATCCGCTTCCGCTCCAGCCCGAACAAATGTAATGCGTCTGCCCGTCAAAATATGCACTGTCAACCGTGCAGGTAATGATGGTTCCGGAATCATAGACCTCATAACCGGCAGCAGGCGATGGCGTTCCCAGCGCACTTCCAATGGTCAAAGCCGCACGACTGGAATCCGTCCCTTGAGAAACAGTGAATGAATCGAACTGTTTCGTCCCGCCAGTAGTGTCACCAGCCGAGCCACCTTTCAGAAGCACATGGGTGGTGTTCGCCGGCATTTCATCGGCTGTAGCAATGGATACCGGTGTTCCCCCATTGATGGAGTACGTTCCCTCCCCGGTCATCGGATCATAGGTGATGGTTTCATCGAACCACTCCCCCCAAACTGCAGGAGCCAATGATGCGCCGTATCCGAACCCGGCACTTGTATACATCCAGTAGAGCAGCGTATCTCCGCTCTCTGTGCTCAGCACCTCCAGCATGGTCGGAGCACCAGAGGCGGAGACTTTGGTTCGACGCTCAATCGTAATAATTCCCCGGTCACTAACCGGCAGGCGGGTCATATAGGCACCGCCGTCGTTCAACACATCATAACTGATGTTCAGCGTCCCGCCCGATTCCGTCAGAGACGATCCGGCAGAATTGGTACTAAACCCGCCAGAAGACGCCTTGATCGCCGTCCATGCCGACGTATCCAAGCTTTCATCGTTAAAATCGTCATCCAGCAGAACATCATTCCGGAAGGTCGCAGCAACCGTTTTGGGCGCATCCATCGTCAGCGTAACGTTTTCTGTACCGGTGGCATCGCCGCCCCATCCGGCAAACCAGCTGCCGGCATCAGGAGTCGCAATCAAGGTTTGCTCAGAGTCCGGCGCATAAAAACCACTGGAAAGATTCACCGATCCGTTCCCAATTTCAGTGATGTCCAGCCACTGGCCGATGATCTCCCAGTTCCACGTAATCGACGACTCCTGCGTGATCACCACATCGACCGTATTGGTCGTCCCCGAAGATGGAACAGATCCCGTTCCCGTCCATCCGGTGCATTGATAAAGCGTCCCGTTGTTGGTCATCTGATGCCCCACCGAAAGGGTCAGCGATGCGTCTTGCTCATGAACAAAGCTGCCGACGGCCGGATCGGGAGTTCCCTGCTCAGACGCAACACTCAGCAGGAAAAGACTAACCGGATCATCCTGCAATACTTTAAACGAATCAAACTGCTTGGTGTGCCCATAATATGCACCCGAAGCACCGCCCCGCAGATATACATTGCTCGTCCCCGCAGACATCGCCGCTCCCGAGACCAGCACCGGATCACTTCCATTCAACGAGTAGGTTCCGTATCCGGTCGACGGGTCATAGGTAATCACCTCATCAAACCACTCATCCCATACGCCGGTTGCCCGCGCATCATTAAATCCGCCGAACCCAAACCGTGAAACCCCGAATGCATCATAGTTGTAATAGCCCCACGTCAGCAGCGTCTCACCGCTTTCGCTCATCAGGTTCTCAGTCATGTAAGCCATCGCATACTTGGCATGCACCTGTGTACGGCGCTCAAGAACAATCTGCCCCTGATCATCCACCGAAAGGTTCGCACTGCGATAAGCCCCGCCGTTGTCGATGGCGCTGGAATAAAGCCGCATCGCCCCGTTCGTTTCACTCACCGTCAATCCGGCCAAAGATTCATTAAATTCTGTATAGGACGTGGTTTTAATTGCCGTCCATTTGGAAGCATCCAGAGTTCCATCCTCAAAATCATCATCCAGCAGAACGTTCCAGTGCCACGTGATGGACGAATCCTCGGACAGCGTAAAAACCACCTCGTTGGTGGTTCCGGAGGCCGGAACCGATCCCGTGCCCGTCCAGCCGAGACATTTCTCCCCATCGGCCGTGACGCTCTCCACCGAGCAGGTCACAACCGTTCCCACATCATACGCACTGTTTCCAATGCCTGGAACCGGCGAGCCGTAGGCCGAGCTGACCGTCAGCAGTTTGCGGTCGGTTTGCGTAACAGTGAAATCATTAATTGCTTTATAGTCAGTACTGCTCCCTTCAGCGTATGCGCTTCCTCGCAAATATAAATTGGTTGTTCCGGAGGGAAGCGGAATACCCGTAACCGTTGCAGTCCCTTTTGCATTTGAATAAGAGCCCTGTCCGGTGACCGGGTCATAGGTTATAATCTCATTAACCCAAGTGGTATCCCATGTTACAGCCACCAAAGACGGATCATCAAAACCGCCGAATCCATCACGAACAGTGTTGCCATCGTTGTAGTCATGGTAGCCCCAGCGTAACAAAACGGTTCCATCCTCTGCGACAATTTCATCTGGCCTCGAAACCAAAGAGCCACTGCCTCTGGAAATATAGATACTGCGCGTGACAACAATTTCACCTTTACCATCAACCGGAAGCAGTTTGGATTTATAGGCCCCCGCCGCGTTTTGGATAAACAGATACCCTGCGGTCTCAGTCACGGTTCCTCCCGCTGAGGAGTCATCAAAACTTGTGTGTCCTGTGCCTGTGATCAGCGTCCACTTCGACGAGTCAATCGAAGCATCTTCAAAATCATCGGTTAACAGTACGGTATCCGCCTGTGCAATCCATACAACTAAACAAAACAGTCCAATCCATGCCTGCAACAATCGTCTCATAAGCCCTCCTGTTAAAAAGCGGTTAATTTTGCACAACAATTATAACCCGAGCAACATTTTTAATCATATTTATATGATTACCAAGGGTTAACAACGCTCACCCATTATAAAACCTGCAGCAAACATAAATGACAGACAACTCTACCAAACGGGATTATTGACTGTATTTTCTCAAAAATGTAAAAAATAATTATGATAGAGACGGAGCGCAGGACGGTCAAAATCGATGAAAATCGACTTGCGCAATGTATCCCGTCTGCCGAGCGATATCGCACGGTTCAACAGTTCTCTCGGCAGACAACGCAGCCTTTTTCTAAAAGGACTTTCTAAACGGGCGGCAACCGACTTCCCTGCTTTGGGGAGACATCCATTAATGAAAGATCGCCTGGCTCCAATTCTTTCGTGATAAATCAACCAACATCCTGAGAATCTGCGTAGCCTTTGAACAAAGGAGAAGACATGAGACAGCATAAGACCTCCGACCAGGAAGGCGGAACGGCAGGCCCCGAACATGGAAAACCAATTAATGAATCGCTGTTAAGAAATCAGTTGATAAAAAAACAATGTGCGTCACTGCCGTAGCCAGTCTGCTCGCACTCGTTACCGCACAGATAAGAGCGTTTCAAATCGGCTGGCATTCCCGCGACCTGATGCAGGTGGCAGCGGTTGGTCTGATTGTTCTCCTTGCGTTAAACCGCAGGATCGACATCCAGCATAAAGTTCCGTTTCTCATCGCGGCCTTTTCGGTCGCCGGAATCGGCGGAATCGGCACCCTCGGGATGTTTGCCGGAATGGTATTTATTTTCCCAATTTCCGCCGTGATCATGTCGATCTTTTATCCCCTGAAAATCGCTGTGACATTTATTCTCAGCACCCTGCTGTTTTATGGAACCATAGCAACCGGCTTCTGCTCCGGAGCATTGAACCTGCCTCCGGATTGTCTGATGATTAATCCACGGCACTGGGGTGTTTATATCGCCAGCATGATTTTCTTTTTCGTAATTGCCTGTGTTGTCATCTACAGCTACCGGAAAATCATGCAACAGCTGATTAATCAAATCAGCGATCAGCGCGATGAATTAACCGAAGCATTAAAGCAGGTGCGAACACTAACCGGCCTGCTTCCGATCTGCGCCTCATGCAAGAAAGTCCGCAATGACAGCGGCTACTGGGACCAGCTTGAGGATTATATCCAAAACCACTCAGATGCCAAATTCAGCCACGCCATCTGCCCGGACTGTCTGAACAAACTCTATCCGGAGCTTGCAAACGAAGTAAATGTTCTGATGCAGGCGGAACGGCATTGAACAGATAGACCTCAGGAATAAACTCCGGCAACTCAAGCCGTGAAAAAAACGGGAGTTCCGGCAGCCCAGAACCTCCCAAAGAACAAAAAATAAAAAGGGATTTTTCCAAGCCCTGGAAAAATCCCTTCTGAACATCGAAAATCCGATGTTATTTGTTCTGCATCGCTGCGCGGACGCGCAGGCGCAGGGCATTGAGCTTGATGAAGCCGGTAGCATCAGTCTGGTCGTAACCACCCTCTTCATCAAAGCTGACAAGCTCCGGATTGTAGAGGGAGAGGTCTGACTTGCGACCGACCGTGTGCACCGCGCCCTTGAAGAGCTTGAGACGGACATCCCCGGTAACGGTTTCCTGACTCTTCTCGACAGCGGCCTGCAGCATTTCGCGCTCCGGCGCAAACCAGAAACCGTTGTAGACCAGCGTGGCGTATTTCGGAATCAGGCTGTCGCGCAGGTGCATCACTTCGCGATCCATGCAGATGGATTCCATCGCGCGGTGCGCGGCCTGCAGGATGGTGCCGCCGGGGGTTTCATAGATCCCGCGATCCTTCATGCCGGTAAAGCGGTTCTCGACAATGTCGATGCGGCCGATGGCGTGTTCGCAGCCAAGCTCGTTGAGCTTGCGCATCAGCGCGGCCGGCGAAAGTGCTTCGCCGTTGACGGCAACCGGCACTCCTTTTTCGAAGCTGATTTCGATGTATTCTGCTTCGTCTTTGGCCTGCGACAGCGGCTTGGTCATCACCCACATGCTTTCATCGGCTTCGTTCCACGGATCTTCCAGAATGCCGCCTTCGAAGCTGATGTGCAGCAGGTTGCGGTCGGTGCTGTAGGGTTTCTTCGCAGACACCTGACAGGGAATGCCTCTTTTTTCGAGGTAATTGATCATGTCGGTACGGCCCTTGAACGGGAAGTCTTCCGGCATGCGCCACGGGGCAATAATTTTGATGTCCGGCTTGATGGCGTAGGCAGTCAGCTCAAAGCGTACCTGATCGTTGCCTTTACCGGTCGCGCCGTGGCAAATGGCTTCCGCCCCCTCTTCGAGCACGATATCCATCATGCGCTTGGCAATCAGCGGACGGGCAATCGATGTGCCAAGCAGATAGGTGCCTTCATAGATCGCGTTGGCCTGCATCATCGGGAAGATGTAGTCCTTCGCGAACTCTTCTTCGATATTGTCGACAATGCACTTCACTGCGCCGTGCTTGAGTGCCTTTTCCTCAAGACCGTCAAGTTCTTCTTCCTGCCCGACATTCGCGCAGTAGCAGATCACTTCGGCGTTATATTTTTCCTGCAGCCATGTCAGCAGGACCGTGGTGTCCAAACCACCTGAGTAAGCCAATACAACTTTCATTTTTTCAATCTCCTTACAGTCGATTTAAGTCAAAGGTCTTAAAGTCACAGGTCCAAGGTCATTGACTTTCGACCTTAGATATTCTGACTTTTTGACTCTATTAGAACGGGATATCGTCATCGAATTCGCCGGGGGCTTCCGAGTCATCCGGAATCGGCGGGCGGTCATCGGCGGCAGCGGCAGGAGCCGGAGCAGCAGCATCGTCGCCTTCAATTTTCCAACCGACCAGATTGTTGAAATAGCGACCGTTGTATTCACGTCCGCGAATGTCGAAAGACACTTTGATTTCCTGTCCTTCAGACACATTGTCGAGCAGGCTCACCTTGTCCTGCAGAAACTCGAGATTGATATCCTGCGGGTATTTCCCATCTTCAACAGTCACCACCACTTCGCGCTTGGTAAATCCGCTGGCGAAGGTTTGTGAGTCCTGCACCAGTTTCACTTTTCCGGTCAATTCGTATGCCATGCTTTTCTCCTTAAAATTCCAAAGCCCGGAACTATCGGACATGACGCGCCAAATTACAAACCTTCTTGCAATAAACCCGGAATCAGGCGCGTTATCTCAACCTCTGTCCGCAATCACCGTTTCGGAACGACAGATGGCACACAAAAACCCAGAAAGGATACGCCATGAGAAAACAGACGATAATGAAATGGATTGCCGCGATCAGCCTGGCTTTCGGACTGACTGCGACTGCAACTGAAGAAATTAAAGGCAAAGATGTCGTATCCAGAGGAAACATTCAGACGATAATCGGAACCCTGCAGTCCGAAGACGGGACTGAGTTTACACTGGTCACGTCAAAAACAAGTTATGAACTCCACCTCGGGCCGGAAAAGTACCGGAATTCCATGCCGGTCAAACTGAAACCAGGCCAAGACGCAGAAGTTCGCGGATTCGTTTATAAAGAGCACATATCCCCAATCACCATCAAAACAGACGGCTCAACAATCATCCTGCGCGACAAAGAGGGTAAAGCCGTGTGGGCAGGAACTGAATACAGCAGAAAAAACAGACAGAAATAAACCGAAGAAAACCGGAACAGGACACCCCGTTCCGGTTTTGCGCACCGCTTACGTCGAAGCGATGCGATAAGGCTCACAGCGCGGAACAAGCGGAAGCGGAACGCGCACGAGCAATTCAGCATTGGGGCCTTCGTACTTTTCCTCCAGCACAGTGGCAGAGTTTTTCAGCAAAGCCAGCAAACGGCCTTCAGAAAGCGGAACCTCCAGTTTCATCAATTCCTTGTCGCCCTTCAGACAATCGGACAGTTCATCGAGCAGTCCCTCGATGTTTTCGCCGGTCACAGCCGAAACCGCCACCGAACGGCCCAGCGTTCGGGCAAGGCGCTTTGCGGCGCCGGCGCCCTCGTCGGTATCGATCTTGTTCAGCACACAAAGTACCGGCTTTTCTTCTGCACCAATTTCCTGAAGCACCACATTCACCGCATCAATCTGCTGTTCGACCTGCGGATGGGAGCAGTCGATCACATGCAGAACCAGATCGGCCTCGGCCACCTCTTCGAGCGTAGCCTTAAACGACTCAACCAGATTATGCGGCAGTTTTCGGATAAACCCGACCGTGTCGGTAATCAGGCAGGGCTCACGGTTTGGAAGCTCGACCTGACGGGTCGTCGGGTCAAGCGTGGCAAACAGCTGATCTTTGGCATAAATATCAGCTCCGGCCAACCGGTTGAGCAAGGTCGACTTCCCGGCGTTGGTGTAGCCGACGAGCGAAACAAGCGCCCATCCGTGGCGGCGGCGTCCGCGGCGCTGCTCGGCACGACGTGTCCGCACCTGCGTCAGCTCTTTATTGAGTGTACGGATTAAATCCTGAATGCGGCGACGGTCCATTTCGAGCTGGGTTTCTCCCGGCCCTTTCAGTCCGATACCACCTTTCTGGCGCTCCAGATGCGTCCACATGCGGCGGAGGCGTGGAAGCAGATACAAATGCTGGGCCAGCTCAATCTGCAGGCAACCTTCGCGCGTCTGCGCGCGCTGGGCAAAAATATCGAGAATCAGCTGCGTGCGGTCGATCACGCGCACGCCGAGCACACTTTCCAGGTTACGGCCCTGGGCAGGCGTAAGGTCTTCATCAAACACCACCAGATTGGCATCTTCCTCGAGCACTTTCTGCGAAATCTCTTCGGCTTTGCCTTGACCGATAAAATGCCCGGCATGGATTTTCGACTGTTTGCAGAGAATCTGCGAAAGCACCTCGGCGCCCGCGCCAGCGGTCAGCTGCGCGAGTTCGTCGAGCGTATCGCGAACTTCCCACTCTTCGTTCTGCCCGCGCACCCACACACCGACCAGAATGGCCCGTTCAATCTCTTTATTATCTGTTTCAAAGGTTTCACTCATAAGAAGCGGTGATGAAACGTCAGTTCCTGCAACAGTGCAATCCCAATTTCACTTCAGATAAACAGTTCGGAAACTGAGGTGACCGTCCCGATACTCATAAATTCGAAATGAACCCTGGCGACCAAACCGTCCGGAAAGCGGCGGTGCTACAAACAGCGGCACCTCGCCAAGCCGATGAAATTCATCGCGGTGGAAATGCCCGGCAAGCACCGCCTTCACATCATATCGATTCAGCAGATCCACCCATTGGGGGCCAACGTCCCTGCGGCCCCAGCCCGCATGAGCCTTTCCGTTATAAAAGCTGTCCACCGACGGGGTGTGATGAAACACCAGCGTTTCCTGCTCCTCCAGCAAAAGTTCCAGCTCAACCAGAGGATCATACTCCGGAATCACGACCTCTCCGGTCAGCGGCTCCGTATATACAAAAATGCAGCGAATCCCGTTGTATTCTGCTGACGTAATCAGCGGACCGAAAGCATTCGTGTACGCCGCCGTCGTTTCAGCGATGTTCTCCTCCAGAATATCGTGATTACCCGGCAGGAAATGTACCGGGACCTTCAGCGGCTCAAGGGTTTGGAAAACACGCTCCACCGTTTTGGAATCCGTGATGCAGTCATTCACGATATCGCCGGTCAGAACAACAAACGCGATATCCATCGGCAGTGCGGTGATCTGCTCTACGGCCGCGCGCCCGCGCTCAAAATGGTCATCCTGCCCGAAATGTGTATCCGTGAGCTGCACAAAGAAGAACGGCTCGCCGGCGAACACCCCAAGCGCCGCGAACAGAACAAACAGTATAGCTCCTGCCCTTTTCATGCTTTGGTTATACGCCCAGCAACGGCACCGCTCCATCTTTTTCCCAAACCCTGAAAACTTCCTCCGCCAGTTTTTCCAGAGTTTGGAATGTTCGGGTTTCAACCCACTCAACATTGAGCTGGTGGCGGAACCAGGTCATCTGGCGCTTGGCGAGCTGGCGGGTTCGAATGATGGTCTTCTCTCTGGCCTGTGCTTCGGTCATTTCGTTTCTCAAAACGGCAAAAGCTTCTGCATAGCCGATGGCGTGCTGCGCCGTAGAGGAAAGTTCAAGGGGAATCAGGCCCCGCGCCTCTTCGATGAGGCCTTCGGCGTACATTTGATCGACCCGCTCTGCGATTCGTTTGTGCAATACGTCACGCTCGACATGCAGCCCGACGACGGCAGGAAGCTCTTTTGTCCAGCAGGCTGAGTCTGCACCCTTCTTTTTTCCAAGGGTTGGAACTGTTTCGAGCAAACGAACCAAACGTCTTGGATTCTCTTTATCCGAAAGGGCCTGATAGGCCTCGGGCGCAGCGTTCTGCGCTTCGGCCTGAAGTTCGGCAAGGCTCATTTTTTCGGCGCGCGCCCGGAGTTTTTCGTCGGCGGCGGGCAGATCGTCGAGGCCTGCGAGCAGGCATTTTACATAGAGCCCCGTCCCTCCTGCCACCATCGCAGGTTTTTCCAAACATTGGGAAAACGCCGGTTTGACGGCATTGAGCCAGTCGCCAACACTGAAAGATTCGGTGGGATCAGCGAGATCAATTCCATAATACGGAACCACGCCGCGCTCGGCGGCGGGCGGCTTGGCGGTTCCGATGTCCATACCGCGATAGATGTTCATGGAATCCGCAGAAACGAGGGCTGCATCGGTCTGTTCGGCCAGGCGCTGCGCCACAGAGCTTTTGCCGGAAGCGGTCGGACCGACAAGTACGAACGCGCTGGGACGATCAGCTGTCATTTTTCAACGGATGACTTTTGTGCCAGAGGGAAGAAAGCAGGTACAGGCCGACTGCAACGCAGATCGCGGAGTCGGCGACGTTGAAGGACGGCCAATGATGTGTGCCGATATGGAAATCGAGGAAATCCGTGACCCAACCGAGCTTGATGCGGTCGATAAGGTTTCCGAGGATGCCGCCGAGCATCAGACCAAGCGCGATGCGGTGGTCGAGCGTCGGATTGAGCACCCGGCGATGGAACACCGCCAGCAGAATCAGAACAACGGCTGAGAGCAGAATCAGGATCGCCTGCTGCCCGCCGAGCATTCCCCACGCCGCGCCGGGGTTCCGGACGTAGACGAGATTGAAAAAGCCGGGGATCATCTCCTGCGGCGGAGCGCCGCAGACGAAGGTGGAGCGGACCCATACTTTCGAGAACTGATCAATCAAAACGATTATCAGGCACAAAAGAATGGGGAGCATGAAACGATCCTTTCGGGATTAACCGTGCATGGTTCCGCCAAACGGGCGGAAACGGGCGCGGCCCTGCTCGAGCTGAGACTGGGCCTCAACCGTGTAGCGCACGTACGGCAGCGCTTCCAGACGGGCTCTCGGAATCTCTTCCTCAGTCAATTCACAGATTCCGAAGGTTCCCTTTTCAATGCGGCGCAGGGCGGCATCGATTTCGAACAGAACTTCCTGCTCTGATCCCATCATGTTGAGTTCCATCTCGCGGTCAAAAGTGTCCGTTCCCTGGTCAGAGAGCGACGGATCGCGCTGGTTGGCCGCCATGTTGTCGCGAGACAAAGAGCTGTATTCGCCGGAAACCCGCTCACGCAGGGTCAGCAGAAGATCTTTAAATTCCGCGAGCTCTTTGGCCTTAAAAATCTTGCGCGGCGTAACCTCTTTGGCCTCAATGGCATCAATCGGAATACGCTTTACCTTCTTCACGGGAGCCGCCTTGCTCGCCGGAGCCTTTGAGGAGACCGTCTTCTTCGCAGCCGTTTTTTTCTTTGAAACTTTTTTCTCAGCCATTCTGAAAATCCTTTTATCTGAGCGGGTTCGCCAAGCGGAATCTAAAAAATGAGGGGAGCTTTTATCACTTCGGTGCCGGCATGTCAACCGGCTTCCCGCTTATTATCCGGAGTTGGATTTGTCACAAAATTTCGGCTGGATGCCGCCAGACAGTCTGGTAAATTCTCAAAAGGAGTAAAGCACCCCGCTTTACAAAAACCCTGTTAGCGTGAGCCTCATTCAATGATCTGGATAACTTTTGCAGCCATTGCCGCCATAATTATTTTTGCGGGCACCCGGCTTTCCAGGCTGGCTGAAGAACTGGCCGAGGCTTTTCATATCTCCAGCTCCACCGTCGGACTATTGCTGGTCAGTGTGATTACCAGCCTTCCGGAACTGTCGACATCGCTGGGAGCAGTTCTCAAAGTCGGGCGGCCGGACCTGGCGGTCGGAAACACTCTGGGAAGCGACCTGTTCAATCTGATGATTATTGCCCTCTGTGACCTGCTGTTCCGTAAAAAAGGCATTCTCCGGCAGACAACCCATCATCTGAAGACCCTTCTGTATTATTTCATCATGATCAGCGCGGTTCTGCTGACTCTGACTCTGCCGAACAGCATCCATATTCTGGGAATGCATTTCAATCTCGGCAGCCTGCTGATTGTTGCGCTGTATCTGTTCCTGTTTGTGCGCACGCACCGCGGGGAACAGAACCGATTCGCGGAAACCGCCCCAGAACCGGTTCACTCTGATGCCGGAAAAATCATTCTGCAGTTTGCGGTCATGTCGGTCATCATTGTTCTGGCCGGAACCACGCTGGCCAAACTGGGCGATCGGATTGCTGAGCAGACCGGACTGGAGCAGAGCTTTGTGGGATCGCTGTTCCTGGCGCTGGCGACCTCGCTGCCGGAACTGACCGTCAGCATTTCTGCCGTGCGCATGGGAGCGTATGACCTGATGGTAGGAAACATTATCGGCTCAAACATGTTCAACGTCTTTGTCTGCGCAATCTCCGATCTGGCATACAGCAAAGAGGCGTTTCACATTCCGAGCAATCTGAACCCAAACCTTCTTTTTCTCGGAGCATGCATTCTGGCCACCGTGTGCACGGCTGCCATCAGCTCGCGCCTGCATAAGAAAGCAAAAAAAGTTGCGTGGGAATCCGTCCTGACCCTGCTTCTTTACATCATCGGGCTGTACGCACTCTACCGCGGATAATCTCAGCCGAGCACCTGATGCAGCACCTTGGCCATCATCTCTTTTTTGATCGGCTTGGTGACGTATTCATTCATTCCGGCAGCAATGCATTTTTCACGATCACCGGCCATTGCGTGCGCAGTCATGGCAATAATTGGAAGCGTTGCCGCCCGGTTATTCATCTTTCGGATCTCCGCGGCCGCAGTATACCCGTCCATAACCGGCATCTGGCAGTCCAGCAGAATCACATCGAACTCCGGATCCTCCTGCAGTTTTTCCAGCGTCTGCTGTCCATCCGAAACCACCTCCACCGTGGCACCGAATGACGTCAGCATTTTTTTCGCCACCAACTGATTCACATAGTTGTCCTCGGCCAAAAGAATACGCGCGGAAATGTCCAGAGGAATGGATTCCACACGATTTTCTTCCGGAAGATCCTGATTATAAAGCTTCAGATCCACCACAAAATAGAATGTCGTTCCCTGACCGGGCTCACTGTTCAGACCAATCCGCCCGCCCATCATTTCGATCAGCTGTTTTGAAATCGACAGGCCCAGGCCGGTTCCGCCGTATTTGCGTGTGGTTGACAAGTCCGCCTGAGTAAACTTATTGAAAATCAGCTGCTGCTGTTCTTCAGAGATTCCGACCCCCGTATCCCGCACGCTGACTCGAATTTTAACGGAATCGGCCGACTGTTCTGCTTTTTTAACATCCACAAACACGCCGCCGTCATTCGTAAATTTAATGGAATTGCCAACCAGATTGGTCAACACCTGCCGGATACGGACTTCATCCCCAACGAGGTATGACGGCAGATCCTCCGGATAGCAGCACTCCAGCTTCAATCCCTTGGCCACAGCATCGGGAAGAAACATTTCCCGAACGGTTTCAACAACCTTCTTCAGATGGAACGGCCGCTGCTCAATCTTCAGATGCCCGGCCTCAATTTTTGAAAAATCGAGAATATCGTTAATAATCGTCAACAAAGACTGTGCCGAATGCTGAATCGTCTCGGCCGATCGCCGCTGTTCGTTGTTCAAATCGGTTTCAACCAGAATATCCGTCATTCCGATCACACCGTTCATCGGCGTGCGCAGCTCATGGCTCATATTGGCCAGAAATTCACTCTTTGCACGGTTGGCGACTTCAGCAGCTTCTTTGGCCTTCAGAAGATCCCGCGTGCGCTCTTCAACCCGCTGCTCCAGCCGGGATTTGGAACGATCCAGATCATCAATCAGTTTTTTGATCGAGCAGCGCATCGAGTCCATCTGCTGCGCCAGCCTTCCGATCTCATTCAGCCGGCTGATCGGCACATTCTCATCCAACTTTCCCTGAGCAATCTCTCCAGCCGATTTTGAAAGTGCGGCAACCGGGCAGGCAATCAACCGATGCGTCAGCATGAACGTGGCGACCGATAAACTAACGACCACAATCACGGTGATAACAATAATTGTAAACACCTGCTGACCAAGTTCTTCCCAGACATTTCGATTGGATGCAACCAACCGGATCTCGGCCAGACTCTCCTCGCCCAGCGGCATCACGCGGATACCCTCCAGAAAATGGCTTTCGGCAACCTCCTGGCGATGAACCACCCAGCCGAACCCGTGAAGCACCTCATTATACTCAAACTCAGGGTTCGCGGGATCTCCAATTGAAATTCCCGCAAAAACAATATCGCGAACATCCAGCAGGAAGCGCAGGAAATGCCGAACTGTCGTCTCGTCCCGATTGACCACAGACTGCTCCAAAGCGAGCTCCGTCAGCGAAAGCATTTCTTCCATATTGCTGCGGATTTCATGCTCAACGACCGTCTTTTCGCGGGCAATCAGTGCACCAGCCACAAAGAAAAGAACGGCACTGACCACAACAGTCAGTGTGGCAGGAAGCACAAACGCCAGACTTCTGAAAAATGACGCTGTGGACTTTTCGAGGTTGCTCATAGGGGATAAAGGATAAAGACGCACCTGAAAAAAAACAATCGGCTTCCCCCGTTTTTATCCGCTCTCCTGCTCGTCCCGGAAGAAACGACTTTCTTTTTCTATTGTCCGTTAAGCCGACCATGATAGATTCCTGCCTTTCACACTTTCGGAGAAATACAGATGGCAAAGAAAAAAAGCGCATATGCACAGGCCGGCGTCGACATTGACGTCATGATGGATTCACTTAAACGGATCAAAAAGAACGTTAAATCCACCAACACCAAAGGTGTCGTCAGCGAAATCGGTTCGTTTGGCGGACTCTTTCAGTCGCCCGGCAAAGAATCCCTGCTCGTTGCCAGCGCCGATGGTGTCGGCACCAAGCTGAAAGTCGCTCACATGGCCGGCAAGCACAACACCGTCGGCCAGTGCCTCATCAACCACTGTACCAACGACATCCTCGTACAGGGCGCCATCCCGCTCTTCTTCCTCGACTACCTCGGAGCCGCTGCGCTCGAACCGAAAGTCTTCGAAGCCGTCGTTGCCGGACTCTCCAAAGCCTGCCGCGAAAACAGCTGCGCCCTGCTCGGCGGCGAAACCGCCGAAATGCCCGGCCTCTACCCGAAAGGCGAATACGACCTCGTCGGCACCATCGTCGGACAGGTTGAGAAGAAAAAAGTCATCACCGGTGCCAGCATCCGCAAAGGCGACGTACTGATCGGCCTGCCCTCCACCGGACTGCACACCAACGGCTATTCGCTCGCCCGCAAAGTCATCTTCCAGAAAGCAAAGAAAAAGCTCTCCGACCTCGTGCCGGGAACCAAAACCACCTTTGAAAAAGCCCTGCTCGCCGTCCACAAAAGCTATCTCAAGCCGGTTGTCGCTCTGATGAGCAAGATCAAGGTGCACGGCATGGCGCACATCACCGGCGGAGGCCTCGTGGACAACGTTCCGCGCATCCTGCCGGACAACGTCGACGCCGTCTTCGACCGCTCCACCTGGAAAACACCCGCCCTCTTCGAATTCATTGAAGAAGCCGGCAAAGTGGATCACGAAGAAATGTACCGCGTCTTCAACATGGGAATCGGCTACGTCATCTTCGTCCGCGCCAAAGACGCCGACGCCGCCATGGAAATCCTCAAGAAGGAAAAAGCCCGTCCGAAAATCATCGGACGCGTTGAAGCCGGCGAAGGCAAATCCCGCCTGATCAACTAAAGTACGGCGCAAACTCCGGCGGCAGATCCCGCCCGCAAACTCCCGTGATTTCATCCGAGAAATCGCGGGAGTTTAAAGTATTCCAGTAAAGTACCGTTTGGCCGTCCAGCATTCCTGCGCGCAGATCGTGCAGCAGCGCCGCCGCCGTCTTGCCGGTGTAGGTGTTTTCCAAAACAACATTTTCCAGGTTTTGGAAAACGTCCACAGCCCCACGGCCTTCCGGCGTCGCAATGCCATATCCGTCGCCGAAAAACTCATCACGGATTGTAATGTCCTCCAAAGCAACCCGCTCCTGAATCTCCAGCTTTTCGCACAGTTCATCGCACAACGCTTTGATATGTGATTCGTCGCGAAACGCTCGTTCCACCACACGAATCGCTTCAATGCGCGGCTTGAAATCTGTCAGAAGAAACCCGACCTGCAGTCCGGCCACCGTGCCGCCGGTCCCCATTGGAACATAAATGACATCCGGCTGCATTTGCGCCGCCAGTTCCAGCGCCGCATTCACAAACCCAAGCGCACCAACCGCATTGGTTCCACCGGCCGGAATAATGGTCGGCTCAACTCCGTCGCGCTCTTTGCAGCGCTCAACAATTTGGCGCGTCGCCTCCGGGAACTCGTTAAAATCAGAACAGAGATGCAGTTCGGCACCGACCGCCTGCCCCATGCGCAGGTTTTTGCGGACATGATCCGTCGGCTCCTGCGGAGCAAGAATGGAGATGGCATTCAGCCCGAGCTGCCGGCAACAGATCGCCGTCGCCAGCGCGTGGTTCGACCCCGCCGCTCCATACGTGATGACTGTCTTGCGCCCCTGATCCAGCGCTTCTCCCAGCAAAAACTCCAGCTTGCGAACCTTGTTGCCGCCATAAACCGGACCGCTGAGATCATCGCGTTTCATAAACAACCGATCATGCCCAACCGTTTTTTCAATGACTGGAAGTTCCACCACCGGCGTCGGCAGCTCCGCCAGTGCCGCTCTCGAAAACCGGCTGAAGAGATCATTCATCTGTTCGTTTTATCAAACATCCGCCGGTAACAACAGTGCCATTTCCAATGGTCTGGAAAACAATTGCGTTGATACACAGCCCCAGTCTATCATCCCGCAACAATCCGGAGTTTGAGGTCTACCGTTATGAGCAAAAAAAACCGATTACCCCATCCGAAGCGGAAGCCCGGCCTGGCTCCGGGCTCTCTGGTGATTGATCCGTCATGGCCGAAACCGGCCATTCGCGTGATTGCCTACGGGCCGGACAAAGTGGAAGAGAAACCAATTGGGAATCTAACCGAGCTAAATGAGTATCTCGGAAAATGGCCGGTTACATGGATTAATGTGAACGGACTGGGTGATGAATCGATCCTGCGACAGCTCGGCAGCATGTTCGACCTGCATCTGCTGGCCCTTGAAGATGTTGTAAACCTGAGACAGCGGTCCAAGGTGGATGATTATGAAACCACGCTTTATACAGCCATGCGCATGCTTTCTCTGAATGAAGAGCGTCTGTCCGGAGAGCAGGTCAGCTTCTTTCTGGGGAAAAATTTTGTCCTGACATTTCAGGAGGTTGAAGGCGACTGCCTCGATCCGGTACGCGATCGGATTCGCAATCATGCGGGACGCATCCGCGGTGCGGGCCCGGACTATCTGCTGTATGCGCTGATTGATGCCATTGTGGATGCTTATTTCCCGGTGCTTGAAGCCTACGATCTTCGCCTCGAAGAACTGGAAGATGACGTACTCGGCAAGCCGGACAACTCCACCCGGAACCGATTGTTTAATATTAAACACGACCTCACCCGCCTGAGGCGCACGCTCTGGCCTGTGCGGGAAATGACCGGAGCGCTGGCTCATTCGGAATCACGGCTGATTACAGAGTCGACGCTGCCTTACCTGCGGGACTGCCAGGACCACGCGGTCCAGCTGCTGGAGCTGGCGGAGTCCTACCGTGAAACCGGATCGAGTCTGATGGATTTTTACCTGTCGAGCATCAGCAACCGCATGAATGAAATCATGAAAGTGCTGACGATCATCGCCACCATCTTTATTCCGCTGACCTTTATTGCCGGAATCTACGGAATGAACTTTGAAAACATGCCGGAACTGCACGTCCACAACGGTTATTTTATTGCGCTTGGCGTGATGACGGTTCTCGGACTCGCCATGTTTGCCTGGTTTGTACACAAAGGCTGGCTGTCATCGCCCCGACGGCGTAAGGATCCGTAGAGTTCCAAACCGAGGAAAAAGAAAAAGGCCGTCCGATTACGGACGGCCTCTGTTTTTCCAAACATTGGCAGGCAACTGCGTTGCGGCACCTATGCTTTCTTGAAGCAGAGCGTAGCGTTGTGTCCACCAAAGCCCAGCGAGTTGGACAGTGCAACGTTGATATCCACTTTCCGCGCTTCATTGGGGACGTAGTCGAGATCGCAGTCCGGGTCGGGCGTGGTGTAGTTGATGGTCGGCGGAATGATTCCGTCGCGAATGGCCAGTGCACAGATAGCGGTTTCCACGCCGCCGGCGGCGCCGAGCATATGGCCGGTCATCCCTTTGGTTGAGCTGACAGCCACTTTGTAAGCCAGTTCTTCGCCAAGCGCTTTTTTGATAGCGAGCGTTTCGCCTTTGTCATTGAGCGGGGTGCTGGTTCCGTGAGCGTTGATGTAGTCGATGTCTGCAGCGGTGAGGCCGGCGTCTTCGTAGGCAAGGCGCATGCCGCGGGCGGCCTGATCGGCTGCGGCGTCGGGAGCGGTGATGTGGTAGGCATCGCCGGTGCGGCCGTATCCAGCCAGTTCACAGTAAATTTTTGCACCGCGCTTGATGGCGTGTTCTTTTTCTTCAAGGACAACAATTCCGGAGCCTTCGGACATCACAAAGCCGTCGCGGTCCAGATCAAACGGACGGGAGGCGCCTTTCGGGTCGTCGTTGCGGCGGCTGGTGGCGCGCAGGGCGGCAAATCCGCCGACTCCGAGCATGGCAACGGATGCTTCCGCGCCACCGGCGACCATAACATCGGCATCGCCGTACTGGATGATACGCATGGCTTCGCCAATAGAGTGGGTTCCGGAAGCACAGGCGCTGGTTACACAGAAATTGGGGCCTTTAAAGCCGTATTTGATCGACACATATCCGGAAAGGATGTTGGTGATCATCTGCGGGATGAGCTGGGGAGAGATGCGGCGAGGTCCACCTTCAATGGCACGGATACATTGGTTCTGCATAAACTGCATGCCGCCGATCCCGGAACTGGCAATCACGCCGACGCGCTCAAGATCCGTTTCTTCCGGATTCAGTCCGGAATCTTCGACGGCCATAATCGAGGCGGCCAGTCCGTAGACGGAAAAGGGATCCATTTTCCGGAGTTCTTTTTTATCAATGAATTGTTCCGTGTCTAAATCGCGGATTTCCCCAGCGATTTGAACAGGATACTGGTCGATATCAGGCATGGACTGAACCCGGTCAATTCCGGACACTCCGTTTTTAATGCCGTCCCAAAACTTGTCGATTCCACTCGCAACCGGCGAGACCACTCCCAGTCCGGTTATAACAACAGTACGACCACTCATAATTCACCTCCGAAAACTGATATAAAAAAGCCGGGAACCCGATGAAAGGTTCCCGGGCAGTCGGTCCATGACCGGTCTTTACTCGCCAAGACCTTTGGACTTCAGGTAGTCGATAACAGCTCCGACGGAAGTCAGCTTTTCAGCGTCTTCATCCGGGATTTCTGCTCCGAACTCTTCTTCGAAAGCCATAACCAGTTCGACGGTATCGAGCGAATCAGCGCCGAGGTCTTCGATAAATGAAGCTTCGGGATTAACCTGATCAGCGTTTACGCCGAGCTGTTCTACGATGATATCTTTTACTTTATCTTCAAGTGCCATTGCATTTCTCCTTATTTCGGCTCCTGTTGAGAGACTGTGTTTACCTTACATAACCATGCCGCCGCAAGTCGAAATCACCTGTCCGGTGACATAACCTGAGGCGTCCCCTGCCAGAAAAGCCACTACATTGGCCACATCTTCAGGGGTTCCAAACTTGTTCAGCGGGATATTTCCGAGCATTTTTTCCTGAACGTCTGCAGGAAGCGCATCCGTCATTGCGGTGCGGATAAAGCCCGGAGCCACTGCATTACAGCGCACATTGCGGCTGGCGAGTTCACGGGCAACCGTTTTGCTGAAAGCGATCACTCCGCCCTTGGACGCGGCGTAGTTGGCCTGGCCGGCGTTGCCGATCAGCCCGATAATGGAGGCGATATTGACGATGCTTCCGGTGCGTTTTTTCATCATTCCGCGCATGGCGGCTTTGGTGAACAGGAAGACCCCCTTGAGGTTCACATTGAGAACGGCATCCCAATCGTCTTCGCTCATACGCATCAGCAGGCCGTCTTTGGTGATTCCGGCGTTATTGACCAGCACGTCGATCTGTCTGAAATCTTTTTCGACCGCTTTGACGGTTTCGTTGACGGCTTCGCCGTTGCTCACATCCACGCTGTAGCATTCAACCCGGCGACCGAGTTCTTTTACTTTGCCGGCGGTCTCTTCGAGCCATTCTGCTTTCAGGTCGCACAGGGCAAGATCTGCCCCTTCTCCGGCAAGTTTCAGTGCAATGGCCTGGCCGATACCGCGCGCGGCTCCAGTTACCAAAGCGATTTTTCCGTCAAACTGTCCCATGGGGATTCTCCCTTTAATAGTTTTGTGTTAATCGGTTCGAGGCGAAAAGGCGACTTATACTAAAGATCCCCGCCTTCTTGTCAATATCGGGATTCCGGGAATCAGAGTCTCAAATTCCCCTCAAATTCCGGCCGGATTTCAGAACCGGAATCGCCCTCATAATCCATTCGATTTTTATATGTTTAAGTTGCGGAATCGTCCCGCTAAAATTACAATCTTCTTTTTTAATATCTGTCCATTTCGGGCAGTAATACAAGGACCTCAATGAAACGATTCTGGATCTGTATTCTGGTGTCTCTGACGGCTGTCTGTGCTATCGCAGAGAAAAAAGGCACCCCAGATAAAGATCCACTGGTTTTCAACCGTCCGGAGGTGGCAAACAACGCGCTGAAAACCCTTCTGCAACCGCAAATCAACAAGCAAATCGGCAGGAAGCCGATCATGACGTTTGAAGACGCCCTGGACGAAGCGATTGAAAAAAGCACTTCCCTGAAAACCGCCCGTCTGGAATTGAAAAGCATGATTGAAAACGTCAATCGCGCCCAATATCAGTACATTCCCGCGTTTTCCATCGAAGTCGATCCGGCCTATACAGAGCGCACCTACGAAACCACCTCTACCAGGGAGAAAAACGGACTGGAATGGAAAGGTAATGCCACTTTAAAACAGCACCTTCCCTCCAATATTGATATTACCGGCAGAGTTCAGAAAAGTTATAATGACAACGGATATGAGGTGGAAACCCTGAGTCTGGTCATTGAAAAAGAAATGCTCCGTCCGGATCCGATCAGCCGTACACAGAGCCTTGCGCGACTTCAGCTGGATCTTGAACACATCTCTGAAGAGCAAACCCGTCGCAATTTTATCTATGAGTTCAAATCCGCCTACTACGCCTATCTGAGGGAATGGCTGGTCTACCTGAATACCCGTCTCAAATTTCAGGACAACCGCCGCCTGAACGATGAAAGTCAGCGAAAATACGATGCGGGGATTATTGCCCAGTATCAGCTGCTCGACTACGACCGCGACTTCACCGAGTCCGAACTGGCTCTGGCCTCCGATGAACGCAGCTGGAAAACCGCCCGCAACCGCCTTCTCACCCTGCTGCATCGCCCTCTGAATGATTCGATTCAGTTTCGACCGTTGGAAGATGCGCCCACCGGCATGGAATGGGATGCGGCGGCCATGCTTGATGTCGCCATGCACAGCTCGCTGGATGTGGCACGCTTCAACACAGCGCTTTTAAGCAGCGAAATCAACGCCGACTACTACCGGCGCCATCTGCGCCCGTCTGTTTCCGTATTCGCAAGCGGAAGCCGGGAAAACTCTGATCTGGCGAGCACGACAGACCGGGAAGAAACCATGTGGTCAACCGGCCTGAAAGTGATCATGCCGCTGTTCCAGTCCCGCTTTATCGACCGCTCCCAGGTCCGCACCCAGCAGAACAACATCGACATCAACACCCTCGAACTGGAAGAACGCTTCCGCTATTACCAGCGACAGGTGGCGGATGACCTGCTGCAGCTGCGCGACCTTCACCAGCGCTACGAACTCTCTAAAAAGCAGTTCCGCATCGCTTTCGCCGATTATGAGCTCGGAAAGCTGCGGTTTGAAAACGGAACCATCGGCTCATGGGATATGATCCGCAACAAAAATAATTTCTTCCGCGCCAACGAAACCTGTATCCAGCTGCAATACCAGCTGCTGCTTCAAATCGCCAAACTGGAGCGTGACTATCCAACCAAACCAGCCGAACCGGGAGATTCAGAAAATGAGTGATTCTCTGGTTCAGGTGATTGATCTCGAAAAAGCCTATTATCTGGGCGACGAGGAAATTCTGGTGCTCAAAAAGGTGAACCTGGATGTCATGCGCGGCGATTTCATGTCGATCATGGGCACATCGGGATCGGGCAAATCGACACTCATGAATATTATCGGATTTCTCGACCGCCCGACCCGCGGAACCTACCTGCTGAAAGGGCGGGACGTCACCGACCTGACGGACGACGAGGAGGCTCACATCCGTAACCGCGAAATCGGCTTTGTCTATCAGAACTTCAATCTGCTGCCGCGCTGCAGTGCCTATGAAAATGTGGCTCTGCCCCTCTTTTACCGCGAAAAATCATCGGATGAGCATGATCAGGTGATGCACGCACTCGAGATTGTCGGACTGGCCGACCGCGCCCGCCACAAGCCGAACGAAATGTCCGGAGGGCAGCGCCAGCGGGTGGCGATCGCCCGTGCACTGGTCACCAGACCGGCGATCCTCCTGGCGGACGAACCGACCGGCGCACTCGACACACGCACCAGCGCCGAAATCATGGAGCTGTTCGCCCGGCTGCATCAGGACGGCTGCACGATCATTGTTGTCACTCACGAGCCCGAAGTCGCAGAAAAAACCAGACGCATCATCCATATCCGTGACGGGAAAATTGAAACCGGATCCTACCAATGAAAAAAACCACCTCGAAAAAACTTTTGATTGCGCAGGGCGTCGCGGTGCTGGGAATCATCGCGACTCTGCGCTACGCCGACCGGTCGCGAACCGTCTACACCCTCACCACGGTGCAAGCTCTTCCGCGCGATATCACCGTAACCGTGAACGCCAGCGGGGATCTTGAATCGGAAGGCGCCGTCAATATTTCTGCACCGGACATCAAATACACGAAAAAAATCACCTTCCTCCTGCCGGAAGGCACCATTGTGAAAGAAGGCGATATCGTTGCCGTCTTCGACACAATCCAGCTTGAAGAACGGCTCGAAAGCCTGCTGCGCGCCGGACTTTACGCCCGGCTTCAGGACACAGAAATTGCGCGCACCATTGCCGTCGACGACTGCAAAGCCAACCTGGCCAGCAAACAGGAAAACGAGAATATCGCCCGGCTGACCTACGAAACCATGGCCTACGCCCCTAAACTCGAGCAGCAGAAATCGGAAATCCAGCTCAATCAGGCCGTTGCCAACGTCAAACTGGCCGAAAACCGCCTGAAGCAGGAAGAGCAGAAATGGGAGCTCAAACTGCGGCAGGTTCATGAGCTGATTGAACACAACGAAAAAGAAGTCGAAGAAACTCGAGCCTCCATTGACGCACTGACCATCCGCGCACCCTGCGAAGGATTGGTTGTCTATCCTAAAACCCGCGTTATGGGCACGGAACGAAAAGTGCAGCTTGGCGATACGCTCTATAAAGACCAGCGTTTTATGATTCTTCCGAACCTGTTCAAAATGACCGCGCAGGTTGAAGTGGCTGAAGAAGATATTCGGCGCATTCGTATCGGTCAATTCGCTCAAATCTATCTGGAAGCATTTAAAGATGCCGTATTCACCGGAGAAATCTACCGCATTGACCGACTGGCCCATGTGAAGGAAAACAATCCGTTCATTAAAGTGTTCACCGTGGGTATCCGCATCAATGAGCAAGATCTCGATCGGCTGCGCCCCGGCATGAACGCCCGTGTCATTATCGATGCCGACACATACATGCAGGCAACCGCCCTGCCGCTCAACACAATCTACACCGATGCAGACGGCGACTGGATTTTTGTTCAGGGCGAAGAAGGTCCTCAGAAAATCCGGATTGATCTGGCGGATGCAAGTGAAGAATGGGCTGTACTTTCCGAAGACGTAGCAGAGCCGGTTATTCTGCTGAACCGGTCCTTTAAGGATTGGCTGAATGACTCTCAGCACGATACCGCCGTTGTACGCTGGGAGGCCGCTCCGTGAGGCTGCGTTTCATCAAATATCTGGGCGTCTCCCGCAAAACACTGCTGGAGCATAAAATGCGCTCGTTCCTCACCATCCTCGGAATCATTTTCGGGGTGGCCGCCGTAATTGCCATGACAGCTATTGGCGAAGGCGCAAAGGAAGAAGCGCTCAAAAGCATCCAGCAGATGGGCATTCAGAATGTTTTTGTCAACGATATCGCCCACATCCGAACCAGCGCCCACTCCAAAGGCCGCTATGTCACCGACGGCATCCTCCCCTCCGATATTGCTTTTGCAAAAAAACTGCTGCCTGGCGTCGACCAGACCGCATCCGTAAAGCAAAAGGAATTTTTCATTCAGACAGGAACCTTCCAGTCGACGATGCCGATCAAAGGAGTTTCGCTGTCCTATCTGGATGTGATGGAGCTGTCTGCCTCAGACGGACGTCTCTTTGTCCGCACGGATTACGACCTGAACAAAAAAGTGTGCCTGCTCGGACCGGAAGCGGCGGCGCGGCTGTTCAGCCGGTCGCGGGCCGTCGGCAGCCAGGTTCGCTTCAATGGGGAATCATTCGCTGTCGTCGGCGTTCTTGCGGATCGTCCCGGGGTTGCATCTGATATTCTGGTGCCCGGACACGCTCCTTTTCTTTACGAAAAAACCATTTCGTTCGAATCGCCTATCACCACGGCCATCTTCCATTTTCGCGACACCGGGGCCATTCAGGTTTCGTCCCAGCTGCTTGGCGACCTGTTTAAACGTCGCCACTCTGAGCTCGACGACTTTGAGTTGGTTGTGCCCGAAGCGCTGCTCCGCCAGCAGGAACGCACTCAGAATATTTTCAACAGCATCATGCTGCTGATCACCGCCATCTCCCTGCTGGTCGGCGGAATCGGAATCATGAATATCATGCTGGCGTCCGTTATGGAACGCACCAAGGAAATCGGTATTCGGCGCGGAATGGGCGCCACCCAGTCCGACATTCAGCATCAGTTCCTCGCGGAGGCCGTCGTACTGACATCTGCCGGCGGCGTCATCGGCATTCTGGTCGGAGTCATCCTCACCAAAATCATCGCCGCCTCCACCGGCTGGCAAACCCATATCCCGATCTCCGCCATCGTCATCGCTTTCTCTTTTTCCGTCCTGATCGGCGTCCTCTTCGGCTACTACCCGGCCCGGAACGCCAGCGAACTCAACCCCATTGATGCCCTGCGCTATGAATAAGAAAAAAGCCATCTGGACGATCATCGGTCTGCTGGTCATCGGCGGCATCTTCGTCGCGCTGCGCACCCGCGAAACTGTCCGCAGCGAAGTGCTGCTGCCGATTGAACGTGCCCCGTTTATTGAAACCGTCGAAACCCGGGGAGAAGTGGACGCACTTTTCTATGAAGAGCTTCGCGCACCGGGCGGCCGCTACAGCAAACAGCTGATCTACCTCTGTCCGGAAGGATCTGAAGTCAGCCCCGGCGATCTCGTCGCTGAATTTGATACCGCTGAACTGCTGCAGAATATTGATGAGCTGCGCGAAAAAGAAGCGGAAGAAAAACAGGCCCGACTCGATACAGAGCTCACCGCAGACACGGCTATTTTCTCCCAGCAGGTTATTCTCGAACGTTCCAATGAAGAGCTGAACATTGCTGAAGTCCGGAAAATCAGCATGCAGTACGAAGCGGACAAGCGGCGGTCAATCGCAGTCTCTGAGTTCAACAACGTCCGGCGCTCCGTGCAGGCTGCCGAAAAAAAGCTCAAACAGCTGCAGTTTGATAAGAAGGAAAAGCTTCGGCGGGTCGACCAGCGCATTGAACGTATCCAGCGCCAGATTTCCAACGTTGAAAAACAGCTGGAACAATACCGTTTCACGGCGGAGCGCGAATCGCTCGTTGTCTATCCGGTCACCTACATTTCCGGACTTTGGAAAAAAGCGGAAGAAGGTGATACGCTGTCGCAAAACCGCGAATTCGCACGCCTGCCGGAGTTTTCATCCAAAATCATTCGCGTCTACCTCGAAGAACAGTGGGTCAATAAAATCAAAGAGCAAGGCGCGGTAACCTTCACGCCGATCTCCTACCCGGAAACGCTGTATCACGGAAACATTCTCTCCATTTCCACACTCGCCACCGAAGGCCACTATCGGCAGTATAAAAAATTCTTTGAAGTCATCGTGGAAATCGACAGCAGCGATGCCGAAGCCTTCGCCCGCCTCAAGCCCGGCATGGTCTGCAACCTGCAGTTTCTAATCCGCAACTGGGGAGAAGCCGTTGCCATTCCAAAAGATTATATTCGAATCTCTCAGGACGGCGTCCCTCTGGCAACCATTCGCGAAGACGACGGAGGCGATCGCCTGCTTCCGCTTGACGGCACGGCAGAAACCGCCGACTACTATTTGCTCACCAACCGGTCACCGGAACACCTTACACTGGTCTACAAGGAGCTTTAACCCATGCGCTGTCTTCCTGCCATCCTGATCCTTGCCCTGACCGGCTCCGTGCAGGCAATCACCCGCTATGCGGCACCGGACGGAACCGGACAACCTCCATACACCACTCCGGAAACCGCGGCATCGGTTCTGCAGGATGTCGCCGACATCTGCGAACCGGGAGATGAAATCCTCGCCGCGCCCGGCATCTACACCAACGGCAGTAAATGCGTCAGCGGCACACTCACCAACCGCGTTGCCCTGCCCGACGGCGTCACCCTCCGCAGCATCAATGGACCGGAAACCACCATGATCGAAGGAATCCGGCCCGCTTCCAGCAACGCTGTTCGCTGTGTTTATCTCGGCCGAAAAGCACGACTGATCGGCTTCACTCTGCGCAACGGCGGAACGCGCGGGTACCTGCAGGACGGCTATTCCGGCCAATCCGGCGGCGGCGCATTCTGCGAAGAAGGCGCTGAATTGGAAAACTGCATTCTGATCGATAACGATGCCCACAACTACGGCGGTGGACTCTATGGCGGCATTGCCCGCAACTGCATCATTGCCAACAACGATGCCCTGCGCGGCGGCGGCGCGGCACTGGTCGAACTGCATAACTGCCTCATCATCGGCAATCGGGTCAGCCACCTGGGTGCCGGAGCCTACCGCAGCAAACTTTTCAACTGCACCGTCCGGCTGAACACATCCAATTACAGTGGCGGCGGTGTGTATGAAACAGATGCCACCGATTCCATCGTTCTCGAAAACTCGGTGAAATGGATCAATACCAACCACTGCTGGGGTGTATTTACGCGAACCTGCACAATTCCTTTGCCCGATCGCGGAGAAAACAATCTGACCGACCTTACCGAAGCAACCGGACTAGGCGTCGACCTCAGTCTGCTGCCCTCCATCCCGGACAACGTTAAAACCAACTCCCCGGCCAAAAGCCGCAATAAGATGGATCGAAAAAAAGCCGCCCTCGGACTGGACGATTCCAAACCCACAGGGAAATCAAAAAAGACCGGTCACAGGCAATCCCCTCTTTCAGCCGAATAAGCGGAGATCGCGCGATAGCGTATTAAATCTTTCGCACATTTGAATTGGGGTTCTCCCGGCTGGTAAAACCAGCCGTGTGTCAGCAAACACAAGGAGAACCAAATGGATAGAGACCAAAAGACGACGGAAGATACCACGAAAAAGATCATCGAAATTGACGACTCGGCTGTGCGGGGACATCTGCAGGAGCTGGTGAGAGGCTCCGTTGAGGAGACGCTCAACGGCCTGCTGGATGCCGAAGCGGATACCCTGTGCGGAGCAAAACGCTATGAGCGAAGCCCGGATCGGGTGGATTCTCGTGCGGGCCATTACGAGCGTGGACTGGAGACACAAGCCGGCAGTGTGAAGCTCAAAGTACCCAAGCTTCGCAGCATTCCCTTTGAGACACAGATCATTGAACGCTATCGTCGTCGTGAAAGCTCCGTCGAAGAAGCGTTGATGGAGATGTATCTGGCCGGGGTGTCGGTTCGCCGTGTTGAAGATATTACGCAGGCACTGTGGGGCACGCGAGTCAGCCCGGGAACGGTCAGTAACCTGAACCAAAAAGTTTATGAACGCATCGAGAAGTGGCGGACACGCCCGATTGATGGCGAGTATCCGTACGTCTATCTCGACGGGATCTGCCTGAAGCGCAGCTGGGGCGGCGAAGTGAAGAACGTATCGGTTCTGGTCGCTATTGGAGTCAATGCGGAAGGCTATCGAGAGATTCTTGGTGCCGCCGAAGGCGAGAAGGAAGACAAGGCCGGATGGCAAGCATTCTTGCGCGATCTGAAGGAGCGGGGGCTCAAAGGGGTTCGCTTGATCGTCAGCGATAAATGCCTTGGGTTGGTGGAATCGGTCGCCGAGGTTTATCCATCCGCCGACTGGCAACGTTGCGTGGTTCACTGGTACCGCAACATCTTCCAGAATGTACCGCGCCAGAAAGTCAAAGCAGTCGCTGCCATGCTCAAAGCAATTCATGCCCAGGAAGACCGCGAAGCGGCCTTGGAAAAGGCTCAGGCAGTCGTAGAAAAGCTAAAAGGCATGAAGCTGAACAAAGCGGCCGATCACGTGCAACGAACCGTAGACGAAACACTGAGCTATATGAGCTATCCCGAGGAGCATTGGCGGCGCATCCGCACCAACAATCCGTTGGAGCGGATTATGCGCGAGATCCGGCGACGTACCCGCGTAGTCGGCAGCTTTCCTGACGGACAGTCCGCGCTGATGCTGGTCGCAGCTCGTCTACGCCACATCGCAGGCACCAAATGGGGGACGCGCCGCTACCTGAACATGACCCGACTCTACGAACTGGAACAACTCAAGAAGAATGCCGCATAGGCGGCCTCGGGCTTCGACCCAACTCCGACGAGTTATATGACCCATTCTCGTTGGCCCGAAGCCCAGAGGCCGCCCCGAACAACAGAATTTATGGAGAACTCCAAAACGAAAGTGCGAAAGATTCTGGACACTACCGATCGCGCCTGGCGTTCCCGAGTATATCAATCCGTTTTCCGTCAATCCACTGCTGAGGGTGAGGCAAAAAAAGAGGCCCGTTGGTTCCATGTGGAACCGACGGGCCTGAAAAAGGCGAAGGCCCTGCTCGTCGAAACGAACAGGGCCTTCATAGATCCGGCAGCGTGCTACTCTCCCGAGGTCAACTCCTCAGTACCATTGCCGCTGAGAGGTTTAACTTCCGTGTTCGGAATGGGAACGGGTGGGTCACTCTCGCCATAACCACCGGAAAAGTGGTATCGATCGCTTTGCGATCGGGTTATTGGTTATTTGTTTTTAGTTATCAGTCAGTAACAGAGTATTTACTGACAACCATTAACAGATAACTGTTAACCATGATTAAAAATCAATTGCATAGATTAGGGGACTGCACAGCATGCGTGCTGTTAGAAAAGTAAAGATTAAGCCGCACGGCTAATTAGTACTGGTCAGCTTCACGTGTCGCCACGCTTCCACACCCAGCCTATCAACGTCCTAGTCTAGAACGAGCCTTTAGATTCCTGACGGAATAGGGAAGTCTTATCTTGGAGGGGGCTTGGCGCTTAGATGCTTTCAGCGCTTATCCTTTCCGTACATAGCTACCCAGCGATGCTCCTGGCGGAACAACTGGAACACCAGAGGTACGTTAATCCTGGTCCTCTCGTACTAAAGATTAATCTCCTCAAACTTCCTGCGCCCACGGTGGATAAGGACCAAACTGTCTCACGACGTTCTGAACCCAGCTCGCGTACCGCTTTAATGGGCGAACAGCCCAACCCTTGGGACCTTCTCCAGCCCCAGGATGCGATGAGCCGACATCGAGGTGCCAAACGATTGCGTCGATATGGACTCTTGGCAATCATCAGCCTGTTATCCCCGGAGTACCTTTTATCCGATGAGCAACGGCGCTACCACTAGCTACCGCTGGATCACTTAGACCTGCTTTCGCACCTGCTCGACTTGTAGGTCTCGCAGTCAAGCACACTTATACCTATACGCTCTACGCACGATTGCTGACCGTGCTGAGTGTACCTTTGCGCTCCTCCGTTACTTTTTGGGAGGAAACCGCCCCAGTCAAACTGACCCTCTGACACTGTTCCCCGCCCTGATTCAAGGGTCGAGGTTAGAATTCAAACCAGCCAAGACTGGTATTTCACCAATGGCTCCACGATGCCTTACGACGTCGCTTCAAAGCCTCCCAGCTATCCTACACATGAGTGGTCTAAACCCAATATCAGATTACAGTAAAGGTTCACGGGGTCTTTCCGTCCTACCGCGGGTATCCGGCATTTTCACCGGAACTACAACTTCACCGAGATTATCGTTGAGACAGTGTGGCCATCGTTACACGATTCGTGCAGGTCGGAACTTACCCGACAAGGAATTTCGCTACCTTAGGACCGTTATAGTTACGGCCGACATTCACCAGGGCTTCGGGTCGGAGCTTGCACCCCTTGCCTTAACCTTTTGGCATTGGTCACGTGTCACACCATATACATCCTCTTGCGAGTTCGCATAGTGCTATGTTTTTGATAAACAGTCGCAGCCACCCTTTCATTGCACCTCAAACGGGCTTACTTAGTAAATAATTCACCCACTCGAGGGCCCCTTCTTCCGAAGTTACGGGGCTAATTTGCCGAGTTCCTTAACGATATTTCTCTCGCGCGCCTCGGAATATTCTTCCATCCCACCTGTGTCGGTTTTGGTACGGTCGCTTTACAATCAACGTTTAGAAGCTTTTCTTGGCAGCATGGCATCAACGAATCCACGTCACAATTAAGTTCAGTGTCCCATCGTGTCTCAGGCAAACATGTGCGGATTTTCCTACACAATACCCTACGCACTTAGACTGTCATCCAATAGACAGCTCGTTTAGCCTCCTGCGTCCCTCCTTCACTCATGTACAGCGGTACGGGAATATTGAACCCGTTTCCCATCGTCTACGCTTTTCAGCCTCGACTTAGGGGCCGACTAACCCTGGGCGGACGAACCTTCCCCAGGAACCCTTAGGATTTCGGCGGAGGGGACTCTCACCCCTCTTGTCGTTACTCATGTCCGCATAATCACTTCTATACGCTCCACGCTGGTTTACACCCACGCTTCAGTGCCTATAGAACGCTCCTCTACTGCTCACACTAAGTGTGAACCCGCGGCTTCGGCAGACTGTTTTAGTCCCGATCATTTTCGGCGCAAGATCACTCGACTAGTCAGCTATTACGCTTTGTTTAAATGGTGGCTGCTTCTAAGCCAACATCCTAGCTGTCTATGCAATCTTACCTCCTTCATCACTTAACAGTCATTTAGGGGCCTTAGCCGGCGGTCTGGGCTGTTTCCCTCTCGACTACGGAGCTTATCCCCCGCAGTCTGACTCCCGATGTGTCTGAAACGGCATTCGGAGTTTGATAGGCGTTGGTACCCAGGTGTGGGCCCTATTCCAATCAGTGCTCTACCTCCGTTACGAGCATTCATCGAGGCTATCCCTCAAGGTATTTCGAGGAGAACCAGCTATCACCGAGTTTGGTAAGCCTTTCACTCCAACCCACAGCTCATCCAAGCATTTTTCAACATACAATGGTTTGGGCCTCCCCCTGATTTTACTCAGGATTCACCCGGGCCATGGGTAGCTCACCCGGTTTCGGGTTTACCGCATGCGACTGGACGCGCTATTAACACTCGCTTTCGCTTCGGCTCCGGCACGTAATGCCTTAACCTTGCCACATACGGTAACTCGCGGACTCATTATGCAAAAGGCATGCAGCCACCCCCGAAGGGGCTACTACAGTTTGTAAGCGCACGGTTTCAGGTTCTATTTCACTCCCCTAACAGGGGTTCTTTTCACCTTTCCCTCACGGTACTGGTTCACTATCGGTCATTGATGAGTATTTAGCCTTAGGAGGTGGGCCTCCTGTATTCAGTCAGAGTTTCACGTGTTCCGACCTACTCGGGATACCACTAGGTTTCTTCAGGATTTCGCATACGGGGCTGTCACCCTCTATCGCCGAACTTTCCAGAACGTTCCGCTATCCATCCAAATACCACGTCGTGGTCCACACCCCACCCTGTAAACAAGGTGGTTTGGGCTGTTCCGCGTTCGCTCGCCACTACTTACGGAATCACTGTTGTTTTCTTTTCCTCCGGTTACTGAGATGTTTCACTTCACCGGGTATCGCTCTGAAGCCCTATTTAATTCAGACTCCAGTGACTGGACATGACTCCAGCCGGGTTTTCCCATTCAGAAATCTCCGGGTCAAAGGTTGTTTGCACCTCTCCGAAGCTTATCGCAGCTTACCACGTCTTTCATCGCCTATCAATGCCAAGGCATCCACCGTGCGCCCTTAGTAGCTTAATCAAAAGTCCACTAATGTAACGACACGCATGCTATATCTTCAGTTTTCAGATCACAGTTCTCACTGTGAACCTCAACTATCTCTATATAGTTGCAGTTACCCTAATCTATGCAATTTTCAAAGAACACTTCCCCGAAGGGAAAAAATGTTGCGGCTGCTGTTCTGTGCGTCTGCCACCTTTACGAATAATAGAATGGTGGGCGTGACAGGAATCGAACCTGTGACCTCATCCTTATCAGGGATGCGCTCTAACCGACTGAGCTACACGCCCCCCGGAAATTGGTGGAGGTAGACGGGTTCGAACCGACGACATCCAGCTTGCAAAGCTGGCGCTCTACCAACTGAGCTATACCCCCGGTACGGTCCGACCGGCTCACTTCAACAGCCTTTTGAATGACTCTTTACGATATCCATTTCGATCCAGAAACGGTGCGATTTGCTCTCATTACGTGGTGCTCCGGGTCGCTCCGGAGCGGCGACTCAAAGATTACTTTGAGCCGTTACCCTATCGATTGTCCGCCTGCGAATAAATGCAGACCGATTAGCAATCGATTCTCCTTAGAAAGGAGGTGATCCAGCCGCTGGTTCCCCAACGGCTACCTTGTTACGACTTCATCCCAGTCATCGGCCACACCTTCGGCGCCTTCCTCCAAGTAATTGGTTAGATCAGCGACTTCGGGTACAGCAGACTTCCATGATGTGACGGGCGGTGTGTACAAGGCCCGGGAACGTATTCAAGGCGTCGTAGCTGATACGCCTTTACTAGCGATTCCAACTTCATGGAGTCGAATTTCAGACTCCAATCCGAACTGGGGATGGTTTTGAGGATTTGCTCCACCTCGCGGTCTTGCTTCCTTCTGTACCACCCATTGTAGCACGTGTGCAGCCCAGGACATAAGGACCATACTGACTTGACGTCATCCCCACCTTCCTCCTGCTTTCACAGGCAGTCTGTTTAGAGTTCCCACCATTACGTGCTGGCAAATAAACATAGGGGTTGCGCTCGTTGCGGGACTTAACCCAACACCTCACGGCACGAGCTGACGACAGCCATGCAGCACCTGTGATACACCCTCGAAGGCTACCTCCCTTTCGGGTGGTATGCAGTATCATGTCAAGCCCTGGTAAGGTTCTTCGCGTTGCATCGAATTAAGCCACATGCTCCACCGCTTGTGCGGGCCCCCGTCAATTCCTTTGAGTTTTAACCTTGCGGCCGTACTTCCCAGGCGGTGCACTTAACACGTTAGCTCCGACACTGAAGGGGGTAAACCTCCAACATCAAGTGCACACCGTTTACGGCTGGGACTACGAGGGTATCTAATCCTCTTCGCTCCCCCAGCTTTCGTCCATGAGCGTCAGTATCAGTCCAGAGTAGCGCCTTCGCCACCGGTGTTCTTCATGATATCTACGCATTTCACCGCTACACCATGAATTCCCTACTCCCCTCCTGTACTCTAGTCCTGTAGTTTCGAATGCAATTCCACGGTTGAGCCGTGAGCTTTCACATCCGACACACAGGACCGCCTGCGGACCCTTTACGCCCAGTAAATCCGAACAACACTTGCCACCTCTGTATTACCGCGGCTGCTGGCACAGAGTTAGCCGTGACTTTCTTCTGAGGTACTATCAAACAAACGAGCTATTAACTCATTCGCACTTACTCCCTCAGGACAGGAGTTTACAACCCGAAGGCCGTCGTCCTCCACGCGGCGTCGCATGTTCACACTTTCGTGCATTGACAATGATTCTCGACTGCAGCCTCCCGTAGGAGTCTGGGCAGTGTCTCAGTCCCAGTGTGGCCGGTCACCCTCTCAGGTCGGCTACCCGTAAGCCTTGGTAAGCCATTACCTTACCAACAAGCTGATAGGATATGGGCCTATCTTAGAGTGGC